>JAJOIN010000034.1 GCA_021209335.1 Aeromonadaceae bacterium | reverse complement strand
GCTGGCCCGGGCTCAGCGCGGCGCGCCGCTGGCGGCGCTGGCGCTGGATCTGGATGGCTTCAAGCAGCTCAACGACACCCAGGGCCACCTGTGTGGCGATGCCATGCTGCGCCATGTGGCCCGGCTCATCGATACCCGGCGGCGGCTTAACGACAAGGCGTTTCGCCTGGGCGGTGACGAGTTCCTCCTCTTGCTGCCCGACACGGATGCGGCGCAGGCTGCGGCCTTGCTGCAGCGCCTGCAACGCTGCTTTGCCTGCCAGCCGTTACATCATCAGGGACAGGTGTTGCCGGTGCACCTGAGCCTGGGGCTGGCACAGTGGCAGCCGGAGGAGGGCAGCCTGGCGGGGCTGCTCAAGCGGGCGGATCAGGCCATGTATGCCCACAAGCGCCAGGGGCGGGCCGCCCTGGGCCGCCTGTTACCGGAGATCTCATGACCATTCAGGAATTTGCCCGGCGCACCGGGCTGAGTGTGCACACCCTGCGCTACTACGAGCAGCTCGGCCTGCTGGCCCCGGTCAATCGCACCCCGGCGGGGCATAGGCGCTATGGCGAGCGGGAGTTGGAGTGGGTGGGCTTCATCCAGCGGCTCAAGGCCACCGGCATGCCCCTGGCCCAGATCCAGCACTATGCCCAGCTGCGGCGCGAGGGAGAGCCCAGCCTGAGCGCGCGGCGGCAGCTGCTGGAGGCCCATGCCCGGCAGCTGGCCGAGGCGCTGGCGGCCCAGCAGGCGCACCTCAGCGCGCTGGAGCAGAAGATCGCCTGGTATCACCAGCAGGAAAAAGCCCTTGATCGCGAGTGAACTCGAAGTTTTACCCTCAGGCTGTCATGTCAACAAACGGAGTCTGAGCAATGAACAACACACGTTTTACCGCGGGTTGGGCCAAGCTGCCGAGATCGATGGCGCCGCCGGTGAGCAGGTGATGGCGGCCCTGGCAAGGGTGGCGCCGGATCTGGGCCGCTACATAGTGGAATTTGGCTTTGGCGACCTCTACAGCCGCCCCGGGCTGGATCTGAAGAGCCGTGAGCTGGCCACGGTGGCGGCCCTGACGGTGATGGGCCATGCCCAGCCCCAGCTGGCGGTGCATGTGCATGGCGCCCTGAACGTCGGCTGCGCGCCGCAGCAGATCATCGAGGTGATGTTGCAGATGGTGGCCTACGCCGGCTTCCCCGTGGTGATCAATGCGGTGCTCACCGCCCAGGGGGTGTTTGAGGCGCGGGGCATCAGCCTGCCGCTGCCTGCCCCTGCGGCAGGTTGACCACGGCAATGGCCTGGGCCTGCCAGGGCAGGGGCGGCAAGCCATAGGCCGCCCTGGCCCGGTTGCAGGCGCCCTCGGCGTCGGCTGCCTCGAATTCCCGGCAGGGGGAAGGGCGGTTGGGGTAGATGGAACAGCTCACCGCCACGCCTATGGTGCCCGTCAGGGCCACACAGCGGGGCTGGGCCTGGTTGGTGCCCTGCATACAGCCGCGAAATGGTGGCAGCGGCTCCACCAGCGCCTCGGGCACCCGGTATTCCCCTTCCACCTCCCCCCAATAAAACGACACGCGAAAGAAGCCGCAGCAGGCGCCACAGCTCATGCAGACATTGTCACTACTCACGCGAAACTCCGAAAACAGCCAGTGGCCCAGGCCGGGCACAACAGGAAAGCTGCCAGCAATCTACCCGGCGGGTTTAAAAGCGCAATTGAGCTTGCATCTTCTGACGATGGACGGATTTGCACGGCGGCAGACGAACTGCCCCCGCCAGTGTCACACGGCAGCAGGCCCCTGCGGGGCAGGGGCGTTAAGCGCTAGGGGAGAGCAGCGAACGGCTTAGTCACTCAGGCCGTAGCCGTATTCGTACAGCGGGTTGGCGGAGTCGTGGGGCACGTCTTCATCCTGAGCCAGTACCGCATCCCAGCGGGCGGGCCGCTCGAGGGGCAGCTTGCCTTGCGGCGGTACGGCACCGGTGAGCAGGTCGATCCGGGTCGTATCCAGGGCGCCGACGTTGGCCAGCAGCGCAAGCTGGGCTGAGGCTTATTCGGCGATGGCGGCCACGGTGGCGCCGAGGCTGCGCACCAGATCCGCCGGGGTCAGCCCCACCGACAGGCCACGCTTGCCGCCACTGACCAAGATCTTCTCCTGGGCCAGGGCCCGGCTGTCCAGCAGGGTGGGCAGCTTCTTCTTCTGGGCGAAGGGGCTGATGCCCCCCACCTTGTAGCCGGTGAGGCGCTCGGCATCGGCGGGCTTCAGCATCTCCACCTTCTTGAGCCCGGCGCCTTGGCGGCCTCCTTGAGGTTGAGGTGGCAGTCCACCGGAATGACGGCCACCACCACCTGTTTCTCCTGGTGGACCAGCAGGGTCTTGTAGACCACCTCGGCGGGCAGGCCCAGCTGGTCGGCGGCGTGACGACCGAAGTCCTCACTCACCTCGCAGTGGTAGCTGTGGCTGTCGAAGGGGATCTGGCACATTTGCAGATAACGGATAGCAGGGGTCATACGCCTATTCTCCATTTGAGGTGGGCAGAGCTAACGCAGGCCAACAAAAAGGCCGGGGTCTCCCCCGGCCTGGCTGTGACAGGACTAGCCCGTATTGCGCATACCGGCGGCAATCCCGGCGATGGTCACCATCAGGGCCTGATCGATCTCCGGGTGCAGGGAGTCGGGATCGGTACGGGAGCGGTTGAGCAGCTCCACCTGCAGCATGTTCAACGGGTCCGTGTAGGGGTTGCGCAGCTTGATGGACTCCTTGATCCAGGGCTGATCATCCAGCAGACCACCCTGGGGCCGCAGCTTGAGCACGGCGGCGATGGAGGCCTTGAGCTCTTCCCGCAGGCGCTGGCCCAGGGGCCACAACTCTTCGGGGGCCAGGCGGTGGTCATAGTATTCAGACAGACCCAGATCGGCCTTGAGGAATACCATCTCCAGCATCTCCAGCCGGGTACGGAAGAAGAACCACTCCCGGCTCATCTCCCGCAGCAGCTCTTCGTGGCCATCGGCCATGGCCTGCTCCAGGGCCGCGTGGGTGCCCAGCCAGGCGGGCAGCATCAGGCGGTTCTGAGTCCAGGCGAAGATCCAGGGAATGGCGCGCAGGGATTCAACGCCACCGTTGGGCTTGCGCTTGGACGGACGGGAACCCAGGGGCAGCTTGCCCAGCTCCATCTCGGGGGTGGAGGCGCGGAAGTAGGGCACGAAGTCCGGCTCGCCACGGATGATGCTGCGGTAGTGATCGCAGGAGACCTTGGCCAACTGCTCCATCAGATCGCACCAGGCTTGCTTGGGCTTGGCCGGCGGCAGCAGGTTGGCTTCCAGCACGGCGCTGGTGTAGAGCTTGAGGCTGGTGATGGCCACCTTGGCCAGACCGAACTTGAAGCGGATCATCTCGCCCTGTTCGGTGACCCGGAAGCCGCCCTTCAGGGATCCCGGCGGTTGCGACAGTATGGCCTGATGCGCCGGACCACCACCACGACCCACGGTGCCACCACGGCCGTGGAACAGGTTGAGCTTGAGGCTTTCGCGCTCGGCGATGGCCACCAGCTCTTCCATGGCGCGGTACTGGGCCCAGTTGGCGGCCAGCATGCCGGCATCCTTGGCGGAGTCGGAGTAACCGATCATCACGTACTGCTGGCCCTGGATATAACCGCGATACCAGTCGACGGACAGCAGACGGTTCATCACGGCGGCGGCGTTTTGCAGGTCGGCCTGGGTCTCGAACAGCGGGGCCACCGGCATGCGGAAGGTGACACCACATTCTTTGAGCAGCAGCTGTACCGCCAGCACGTCGGAGGGCTGGCGGGCCATGGAGATGATGTAGATGCCGAAGGCATCCGGATCCACCTCGGCGATCACCCGGCAGGTGTCCAGCACCTCTTGGGATTCTTCGCTGGGTTGCCAGTCGCGGGGCAGCAGGGGGCGGCGGGAGTTGAGCTCGTTGAGCAGGAAGGCCTGCTTGTCCTCTTCACTCCACTGGGCGTAATCCCCCAGCCCCAGGTAGAGGGTCAGCTCGGAGAGCACCAGACCGTGGCGCTCGCCATCCTGCCGGATGTCCAGCTTGCTCAGGTTGATGCCGAAGCAGGCCAGGCGACGCAGCACGTCCAGCAGCAGGCCGTCGGCGATGATGCTCATGCCGCACTCCTGCAATGAGCGGTAGCACAGCTCCAGCGGTTCGCGTACCTGGCAGGTGCGGGTGATGAGGTCGCGGCTGTCGGTGCGCTGGCCCTGCACCTTGGCGGTCAGGTGTTGCAGGGTTTCCTTCAGGTCGTCCCGCAGGGCGCGCAGCAGCATGCGGTAGGGTTCGGAGCCGTCACCGGCCCGGGCGCGCAACTCGGCGCTGCAGTCGATCATGGACAGCTCGGAGACCAGCTCCTGAATGTCCTTGAGGAACAGGTTGATGGCCACCCAGCGGGAGAGGGTCAGCACTTCCCGGGTCACATTGGCGGTGACGAAGGGGTTGCCGTCGCGGTCGCCACCCATCCAGGAGGCGAAGCGCACCGGCGCGGCATCCAGCGGCAGGCGCAGGCCGAACTCTTCGTGCAGCCGGTCATCCAGCTGGCGCATGAACTCGGGGATGGCGGGCCACAGGTTGTTCTCTATCATGGCGAAGCCCCACTTGGCTTCGTCCACCGGCGTGGGCCGCTGTTGACGGATCTCGTTGGTGTGCCAGGCCTGATTGATCAGCTGTTCGATGCGGTGCAGGAAGAACTGACGCTCCCGGTTGCCCAGATCCTGCAGCTCCAGGTATTCCAGGCATTCGTTCAGTTGCACGTGCTTGTGGATCAGGGTGCGGCGGGTCACTTCGGTGGGGTGGGCGGTGAGCACCAGCTCGATGTCGAGATCGGTGACCGCTTGCAGGATCTGCTCCTTGCTCAGGTCAGCGGCCTTGAGCTTGGCAAACAGCTTGTCCAGCGCGTCGGCACTCAGGTAGTCCTCGCCCTGGCGGGAGATGGTGTGGAACTGTTCGGCCACGTTGGCCAGATTGAGGAACTGGCTGAAGGCCCGGGCCACGGGCAACAGTTCGTGATCACTCAGGTTGTGCAGGGTGTCGAGAAGGCGTTGACGATCTTCTGCATTTCCCTTGCGAGCGGATTTGGACAGGCGGCGAATGGTCTCGATCTTGTCGAGAAACGCCTCGCCCATGTGTTCCTTGATGGTCTTCCCTAATAGTTGGCCAAGCAGGCCCACGTTTCCGCGCAGCGCCGCATACTTGTCGTTCATAGTCGTCCTTCCCTAATTTTGTGAGGATTACTACAGAAGCCCCTCACCAGCAGACGTAACAATCTATCCGTAATGGGTTGGCCAGGTCAAATAGTGAGCCCGCTCCGGCCTGCAAATTTATGCGGAGTGGGCTCGATTGCGGCAATTAGCAGCAGAAGCGGCGCACCAGGTGCTGCAAGACCGCCTGGGTGGGTTTGACGAAGGAGAGATCCAGGTACTCATCCGGCTGGTGGGCCTGGGCGATGTGGCCGGGGCCCAGCACGAGCGTGTCGCAGCCCAGCTGCTGGATGAAGGGGGCCTCGGTACAGTAGTTGACCGCTTCTGCGGCGTGGCCTGTGGCCTGTTCCGCCTCGGCGATCAGGGGGGAGTCCGCGGCACAGGCATAGGGGGGAATGGGGTCATGCAGGTGGCTGATGTGCAGGCAGCCGGGGTGGCACTCATGCAGCTCGCTGAGGTTCGCCTGCAGCAGGGCCACCAGCTCCTCCGGGCTGACACCCGGGATGGGCCTCAGGTCGATATGCAGCTCACAGCAGCCGCAGATACGATTGGGACTGTCCCCACCGTGGATGGCGCCGAAATTCAGGGTGGGGTAGGGCACCTTGAAGTGGTTATTGTTGTATTTTTCCTTCAATTCCTGCTGCAGCCCCAGCAGTTTGCCGATGGCTTTATGCATCAGCTCGATGGCGTTGACGCCGTTGGCCGGATCTGAGCTGTGGCCGCTCTTGCCCGTGATGCGGATGGACTCGGACATGTGGCCCTTGTGCATGATGACGGGGACCAGGCCGGTGGGCTCCCCGATCACCGCATAGTCGGGCTTGAGGCTGGCGGCTTCGGCAATGGCCTTGGCGCCGGCCATGGTGGTCTCTTCGTCGGCGGTGGCCAGGATGCGCAGCGGCTTGGTGAGCTGGGTCAGATCCAGCTCCTGCAAGGCGGCGACAATAAAGGCAAAGAAGCCCTTCATGTCGATGGTGCCCAGGCCGTAGAGGCGATCCCCCTCCTGGGTGACCTTGAAGGGATCCTTGCTCCAGCGGTCAGCATCGAAGGGGACCGTATCGGTATGCCCCGCCAGCAGCAGGCCACCACTGCCCTGGCCCAGAGTCGCCACCAGATTGAACTTGCCCGCCAAACCCGCCACCGGCTGTATCTCCACCGCAAAGCCCAGTCCGGCAAACCAGTCTGCCAGCAGATTAATCACCTGCTGGTTGCTCTGATCCCAGGCAGGATCCGTGCTGCTGATGGACGGGATGGCGATGATATCCCGATACATTTGAAAAAAATCTAGCTTGGACATAACTGCTCCTTGCGGGCCGGTGGTGAATCTGGTAAATAATACAAATGCAAAATCAGTGCATAAATATTAAATTAATCGAGTTGGTCGGCACGGTAAAGAAATAGTGGCAACTGTGTGTCGGAATTGTGTCGCAGCCGCGACAACGAAACTCCGACCCTGACATGGGCAGGATGCCCTGTCCAGCCCCGTTTCGAGGCGACCCGCTTCCTTCAGGTTTTCGTAGCGAGATAGAGAATAGCAAGATGCTTAACGTGGTCATCATTGGCGCCAGTGGCTATGCCGGCGCAGATCTGGCGGGCCTGGTTCAGGGCCATCCTCAGCTGCAGCTCAAGGGGCTGTATGTCTCCGCCAACAGCCAGGATGCCAACAAGGCCTTCTCCGCCCTGCACCCCCAATACCTGGGCCTGATCGATCTGCCGGTGCAGCCGCTGACCGATGAAGGCATGGCCGAGGCCATGGCGGGCACCGATCTGGTCTGCCTGGCCACCGCCCACGAGGTGAGCATGGATCTGGCGCCCCAGTTTCTGGCCGCCGGTATCAAGGTATTCGATCTCTCCGGCGCCTTCCGGGTGGAGCAGGCCGGCTTCTATGATCAGTACTATGGTTTTGCCCACAACCAACCCGAGTGGTTGAACAAGGCCGTCTACGGTCTGGCGGAGTGGAATACCGACGCCATCGCGCAGGCCGAACTCATCGCCGTGCCCGGCTGCTACCCCACCGCCTCTCTGCTGGCCCTCAAGCCGCTGCAAGCAGCGGGGCTCATCCAGGCCGGCAGCAAGCCCATCATCAATGCGGTGTCCGGTGTGTCCGGAGCCGGTCGCAAGGCCGCCATCGGCACCAGCTTCTGCGAAGTGAGCCTGAATCCCTATGGCGTGTTCAACCACCGCCATCAGCCGGAGATCAGCCATCACCTGGGCACCAGCGTGGTGTTCCAGCCACACCTGGGCAACTTCGTGCGCGGCATTCTGGCGACCCTCTATGTGCAGCTGGCGGACGGTGTGACCGCCGAGCAGGTGGACGCCGCCTATCAGGCCGCCTATGGTCACCAGCCGCTGGTGCGCCTGAGCGCCCAGTGGCCCTCTATCCGCAGTGTGGCCGGTCGGCCCTTCTGCGACCTGCACTGGCAACTGCAGGATGGTCTGCTCATCGTGGGCTCCGCCATCGACAACCTGCTCAAGGGCGCCTCATCCCAGGCCATGCAGTGCATCAACATCAATTACGGCTTTGACCAGACCACTGGCCTCATCTGATTGGAGAATACGATGGCGAACAACACCCTGGTAATCAAACTGGGCGGCACCCTGCTGGAGAGCGACGAGGCCCTGACCGCCCTGTTCGACGGCCTGACCCAGTTCCTCAATGACAGCCATAGACCCCTGGTGCTGGTGCACGGTGGCGGCTGCCTGGTGGATGATCTGCTCAAGGGCCTGGGGCTCAAGAGCACCAAGAAGAACGGCCTGCGGGTCACCCCGTTTGAACATATTCCGCTGATCGCCGGCGCCCTGGCGGGCACCGCCAACAAGCAGATGATGGCCAAGGCCATCGCCCACGGCATCAAGAGCGTGGGTCTGTGTCTGGCGGACGGCGCCATGTGCAAGGTCACCCAGCTGGATCCGGAACTGGGCGCGGTGGGCGAGTGTCAGCCCAACGAGGCCAGCCTGGTGCAGGCAGTGCTGCAGATGGGCTGCATGCCGGTCATCAGCTCCATCGGCATCACGGAGCAGGGCGAGCTGATGAACGTCAACGCCGACCAGGCCGCCACCGCCATCGCCGAGCTGCTGGGTGCCGATCTGGTGATGCTGTCGGATGTGAGCGGCATCCTGGATGGCAAGGGCCAGCTGATCCCCGAGATGAGCCAGGCCAAGGCCGAAGAGCTGATCGCCAAGGGGGTCATCACTGGCGGCATGGAGGTGAAGGTGCGGGCTGCCCTGCACGCCGCCGCCACCCTGGGCCGGCCCATCGCCGTGGCCAGCTGGCGTTATCCCGAGCAGCTGTCCAGCCTGCTGGCGGGCGGCGCCGTGGGGACCAAGGTCATGGCCTGAGCGCCAAACACCGAATAAAGAAATACAAGGAGAGAGCAATGCGTCACCTGTTAACGTCAATGGAATTCACTCAGGATGAGCTGCTTGGGCTCATTGCCCTGGGCCGCGCCATGAAGGCCGACCCGGCAGCCTACCGCACCAGCCTGGCCGGCAAGAGTGTGGTCACCCTGTTTGAAAAACCGTCCCTGCGTACCCGGGTGACCTTTGACATCGGCATCAATCGTCTGGGGGGCCATGCGGTCTACCTGGATCAGCAAAACGGCGCCATGGGTCAGCGGGAGAGCGTCAAGGACTTCGCCGGCAACCTGTCCCGCTGGTGTGAGGGGATAGTCGCCCGGGTCTATGACCATCAGACGCTGATCGAGCTGCGGGATCACGCCAGCGTGCCGGTGGTGAACTCCCTGTGCAACCTCTATCACCCCTGCCAGGCGCTGGCCGACTTCATGACCATCGCCGAGAACTATGACGATCTGACCAAGGTCAAGCTGGCCTACCTGGGTGATGGTAACAACGTGACCCACTCCCTGCTGATCCTGGGGGCCTTGCTGGGCACCAGCGTCACCGCCGTCTGCCCCAAGGGCAACGGCCCGGACGTGCAGATCTTTAATCAGGCCCTGGACCTGGCGAAAAAGAGCGGTGCCCGTCTGGCGGTCACCGACCAGGTAGAGGATATTAAGGGCTTCGATGTGGTCTACACCGATACCTGGGTATCCATGGGTGACAACACCCCGCTGGCGGCGGTAAAAGACAAGTTCATGCCCTATCAGATCAACCAGGGCCTGCTGGATAAGACCGGCATTCGTCACGTGCTGCACTGCCAGCCGGCGCACCGGGAATTGGAAATTACATCGGAAGTGATGGACGGGCCGGCCTCCCTCATCCTGGATGAGGCGGAGAACCGCATGCATGCCCAGAACGCCATCCTCCACACACTGATCAATCAAGGAGACAAGTAAATGGAAGGCATCAACAAGGTTGTATTGGCCTATTCCGGTGGTCTGGATACCTCTGCCATCGTGCCCTGGCTCAAGGAAAACTACGGCTGTGAAGTGATCTGCTTCGTGGCCGACGTGGGGCAGGGGGCCGATGACCTGGAAGGGGTAGAGCAAAAAGCCCTGGCCTCGGGTGCCTCCAAGTGCATCGTCAAGGATCTGAAAGACGAGTTCGTCAAGGATTACGTCTACCCGACCCTGAAGACCGGCGCCATCTACGAAGGCACCTACCTGCTGGGGACCTCCATGGCGCGGCCGGTGATCGCCAAGGCCATGGTGGAAGCGGCCATGGCCGAAGGCGCCGATGCCATCGCCCACGGCTGCACCGGCAAGGGCAACGACCAGGTGCGTTTCGAAGGCGCCGTGGCGGCCCTGGCGCCGCAGCTGAAGGTGATTGCCCCCTGGCGGATCTGGACCATGCGCTCCCGGGAAGAGCTGCTCAACTACCTGTCCGAGCGCAACATTCCCTGCAAGGCGTCCATCACCAAGATCTACAGCCGGGATGCCAACGCCTGGCACATCTCCACCGAAGGTGGCGAGCTGGAAAGCACCTGGAACGAACCCTCCGCCGCCGTATGGCAGTGGACCGTGGATCCGGAAGCTGCGCCGGACAAGGCCGAGTACGTCAAGCTGACTGTCGCCAATGGCGAAGTGGTGGCGGTGGATGACCAGGCCCTGTCGCCCTACGAGGTGCTGCAGACCCTGAACGAGCGTGCCGCCAAGCATGGCGTCGGCCGGATCGACATCACCGAAAACCGGCTGGTGGGCATGAAGTCCCGTGGCTGCTACGAAACCCCCGGTGGCACCGTCATGATGGCTGCCCTGCGGGCGGTGGAGGAGCTGGTGCTGGACAAGACCACTCGCGCCTGGCGCGAGAAGCTGGGGGCCGAGTTCTCCCACCTGGTGTATGACGGCCGCTGGTTCACCCCCCTGTGCAAGGCCATCCTGGCCTCGGCCAATGCCATAGCCGAAGATCTGTCCGGTGAGGTGGTGCTGAAGATGTACAAGGGCTCGGTGACCGCGGTGCAGAAGCGTTCCGTCAACAGCCTCTACTCCGAAGACTTCGCCACCTTTGGTGCCGACGAAGTGTACGACCAGAGCCATGCCGAAGGCTTCATCCGTCTCTACACCCTGGCCAGCCGCATCCGCGCCCTCAAGGAGCAGAGCAAGTAAGCCGGGTCAGCCAGCGCTCCCTCGGGGCGCCTGTAATCCAACGACTCCTGCCCTGGCGGGAGTCGTCATTTCTTGAACAGACAGATTTGGAGATGCGCCATGGCCTTATGGGGCGGACGGTTCAGCCAGGCGGCTGATACGCGGTTTAAACAATTCAACGACTCACTGCCGTTTGACTATCGGCTGGCCGAGCAGGATGTGCTGGGGTCCATCAGCTGGTCGCGGGCGCTGGTTAAGGTGGGGGTACTCACCGTCGAGGAACAGCGCAAGCTGGAGGCGGCCATGCAGGATCTGCTGGCCCAGGTGCAGGCCGATCCCGAGCAGATACTGCAATCGGACGCCGAGGACATTCACTCCTGGGTGGAGAGCCAGCTCATCGCGCGGGTAGGGGATTTGGGCAAGAAGCTGCACACCGGCCGTTCCCGTAACGACCAGGTGGCCACGGATCTCAAGCTCTGGTGCAAGACCCAGGGCGCCCAGCTGCTGCTGGCCATTCACGGCCTGCAACGGCAGCTGGTGGCGGTGGCCGATGCCCACCAAAGCACGGTACTGCCAGGCTACACCCACCTGCAACGTGCCCAGCCCGTCACCTTCGCCCACTGGGCCCTGGCCTATGTGGAGATGCTGGAGCGTGACTACAGCCGGCTGCAGGATGCCCTGGCGCGGCTGAACCTGAGCCCGCTGGGCTGCGGCGCCCTGGCTGGCACCGCCTACGCCATCGACCGTGAGGCCCTGGCACTGGACATGGGCTTTGCCGGGGCGACCCGCAACAGCCTGGATACGGTGGCGGACAGGGATCATGTGGTGGAGCTGATGAACTGTGCCTCCCTGTCCATGATCCACCTGTCGCGCTTTGCCGAAGACCTCATCTTCTACAACACCGGTGAGGCGGGCTTCGTCGAGCTGTCCGACAAGGTCACCTCCGGCTCCTCCTTGATGCCGCAGAAGAAGAACCCCGATGCCCTGGAGCTGATCCGTGGCAAGGTGGGTCGGGTGGTGGGCGCCCAGATGGGCATGATGATGACCCTGAAGGCGCTGCCGCTGGCCTACAACAAGGACATGCAGGAAGACAAGGAAGGGCTGTTCGATGCCCTGGACACCTGGCATGACTGCCTGGATATGGCGGCATTGGTGCTGGATGACATCAAGCTCAACCAGGCGCGGACCCTGGCGGCGGCCCAGGCGGTTACGCCAATGCCACCGAACTGGCCGATTACCTGGTGGCCAAGGGCATTCCGTTCCGCGAGGCCCACCATATCGTCGGTGAGGCGGTGGTGTACGCCATCCAGGTGGCCAAGCCACTGGAAGATCTGAGCCTGGCCGAGCTGCAGCAGTTCAGCCCAGTCATGGCCGAGGATGTCTATCCTGTGCTGTCGCTGGAGTCCACCCTGGGCAAGCGGGTGGCCAAGGGCGGCGTGGCGCCGGATCAGATTGCGGCGGCCTTGGCCGAGGCGCAGGTGCGCCTGGCGGCCCGCCAGCTGTAACGGTCGGTGCGTCACGCGGAAAAACGCTACAGGGGGCTTGGCCCCCTTTTTTTTTCAGCCGGGCGAGTGCCGCCGTGGACAGGCCTAGCGCTGGTCCTCAGATTGTTGAATAAAGCAGCAGGCAACCCCTTGCAACGTGGCAAGGGATCCGTATAATGCACGGGCTTGCCAATCTGGCTAAGCAGAGCCTGCGGGCTCGGCCACGGTGCAATACCTGCCGTTGGCTCCACAGTCCCTTCGATTGGAAGGGAAATGTTTGAAATCAACCACCAACCTCAATGGGGTTTGGTCGGTTTGGTTTTATGTTCTTTTCGCCATTTGGAGCTCTGGTCAATGCAGAACCAAAGAATCCGTATCCGCCTGAAGGCGTTTGATCATCGTTTGATCGACCAGTCTACCGCGGAGATCGTTGAAACTGCCAAGCGCACTGGCGCCCAGGTACGCGGTCCTATCCCGCTGCCGACTCGCAAAGAGCGCTTCACCGTACTGATTTCTCCACACGTGAACAAAGACGCACGTGATCAGTATGAGATCCGCACTCACAAGCGTCTGGTAGACATCGTTGAGCCCACCGACAAGACCGTAGACGCCCTGATGCGTCTGGATCTGGCCGCTGGCGTCGATGTACAGATTAGCCTGGGTTAATTACGGAATAGAGGTTGATAACAATGACAATCGGTCTTGTAGGTCGCAAGCTGGGCATGACCCGCGTCTTCACTGAAGACGGCGTGTCCATCCCGGTGACTGTTATCGAAGTTGAAGCAAACCGTGTGACTCAGGTTAAGTCTCTGGAAAGCGACGGCTATGTTGCCATCCAGATTACCACCGGCACCAAGAAGGCTAACCGCCTGACCCAGGCTGAAGCAGGTCACTTTGCTAAAGCCGGTGTCGATGCTGGTCGTGGTTTGTGGGAATTTCGTCTGAATGAAAGCGAAGCGGCCGACGTAGCCGTTGGTGCTGAGCTGAACGTTGGCGTGTTCGCTGACGTTAAAAAGGTAGACGTTACTGGTACCTCCAAGGGTAAAGGCTTTGCCGGTACTGTTAAGCGCTGGAACTTCCGCACCCAGGATATGACCCACGGTAACTCCCGTTCGCACCGCGTACCGGGTTCCATCG
Organism: Aeromonadaceae bacterium; assembly: GCA_021209335.1. Taxonomy (GTDB): domain Bacteria; phylum Pseudomonadota; class Gammaproteobacteria; order Enterobacterales; family Aeromonadaceae; genus Pseudaeromonas. The sequence goes on along the minus strand of JAJOIN010000034.1, from coordinate 2,632 downwards.
GTCAAAACCAATCCCCGGGTAAGGTATTCAAGGGCAAGAAGATGGCTGGTCATCTGGGTAACGAGCGGGTCACCGTTCAATCCCTGGAGCTGGTTCGTGTCGACGTTGAACGCAATCTGCTGCTGGTTAAAGGCGCAGTTCCTGGCGCAACCAACGGCGATCTGATCGTTAAACCCGCCGTCAAAGCGTAACGTCTGAGGAGATAGTAATGGAATTGGTAATGAAAGACGCCCAGAGCGCTCTTCAAGTTTCCGAAACTACCTTCGGGCGTGAGTTCAACGAAGCCCTGATCCATCAGGTAGTTGTGGCTTATGCCAACGGCGCACGCCAAGGTAGCCGCGCTCAGAAGAGCCGTTCCGAAGTGTCTGGCGGCGGTAAGAAGCCGTGGCGTCAGAAGGGTACTGGCCGTGCCCGTGCTGGTAGCATCCGTTCCCCCATTTGGCGTTCCGGTGGCGTGACCTTTGCTGCGCGTCCCCAGGACCACAGCCAGAAGGTGAACAAGAAGATGTACCGCGCCGCTCTGCAGAGCATTCTGTCTGAGCTGGTACGTCAAGAGCGCCTGATCGTGGTTGAGCAGTTCGGTATCGACGCTCCCAAGACCAAGGATCTGGTAGCCAAGCTGAAGGGTCTGGACCTGACCGACGTGCTGATCGTGACTCCGGAAGTCGACGAGAACCTGTTCCTGGCCGCTCGCAACCTGTACAAGGTTGACGTGCGCGATGTGACTGGCCTCGACCCGGTTAGCCTGATCGCTTTCGACAAGGTATTGATGACTGCCGACGCAGTGAAGCAAATCGAGGAGATGCTGGCATGATCCGTGAAGAGCGTCTGCTGAAAGTTCTGAAGGCTCCGCACATCTCTGAAAAGAGCACCATGGTGGCTGAAAAGCAAAACACCATAGTGTTCAAGGTTGCCACTGACGCGACCAAGGCGGAAATCAAGGCTGCAGTTGAAAAACTGTTTGAAGTAAAAGTTGAAGCTGTTCGCACCCTGAACGTGATGGGCAAGACCAAGCGTACTGGTGCTCGCATGGGCCGTCGTTCCGATTGGAAGAAGGCTTATGTGACGCTGGTTCCGGGTCAAGACATCGACTTCATGGGCGGCGCTGCCGAGTAAGAGGAGTCCAGTTAAATGGCAATTGTAAAATGTAAGCCTACTTCTCCGGGTCGCCGTCACGTCGTCAAGATCGTCACCCCGGAACTGCACAAGGGTAAGCCCTTTGCCGGCCTGATCGAAGATCAGCGCAAGAGCGGTGGCCGTAACAACAACGGTCACATCACCACTCGTCATATTGGCGGCGGTCACAAGCAGCACTATCGTTTGGTCGACTTCAAGCGCAACAAGGATGGCATTCCTGCCACCGTTGAGCGCCTGGAATACGATCCGAACCGTTCTGCTCACATCGCCCTGGTGCTGTACGCAGACGGTGAGCGTCGCTACATCCTGGCCCCCAAGGGCCTGCAGGCTGGCGACAAGATCGCATCCGGCATTGATGCGGCCATCAAGGTAGGTAACACCCTGCCGATGCGCAACATCCCGGTGGGTACCACTGTCCACGCTATCGAAATGAAGCCGGGCAAGGGCGCTCAGATCGCTCGTTCTGCTGGCGCATTCGCGCAGATCCTGGCCCGTGAAGGCGCCTATGTGACGCTGCGTCTGCGTTCTGGCGAAATGCGTAAGGTGCTGTCTGAGTGTCGTGCCACCATCGGTGAAGTCGGCAACGCCGAGCACATGCTGCGGCAACTGGGTAAGGCCGGTGCTAGCCGCTGGCGTGGTGTTCGTCCGACCGTTCGCGGTATGGCGATGAACCCGGTTGATCACCCGCACGGTGGTGGTGAAGGGCGTAACAAGGGTATGCAACCCGTGTCACCCTGGGGTACCCCGTCCAAGGGCTACAAGACCCGCAAGAACAAGCGTACCGACAAGTACATCGTACGTCGTCGTAACAAGTAATTCTTTTATAGAGGAATCGCCATGCCACGTTCTCTCAAGAAGGGTCCATTTATTGACCTGCACTTGCTGAAGAAGGTAGAGAAAGCGGTGGAAAGCGGGGACAAGAAGCCAATTAAGACTTGGTCCCGTCGTTCAATGATCATCCCGAATATGATCGGTTTGACCATCGCTGTCCATAATGGTCGTCAGCACGTACCTGTGTACGTTTCCGATGAAATGATCGGTCACAAGCTGGGTGAATTTGCGCCGACTCGTACTTATCGCGGCCACGCCGCCGATAAGAAGGCCAAGAAGAGATAAGGGGTAGATGATGCAAGCTATTGCTAAACACCGTTTCGCCCGTACCTCTGCCCAGAAGGCACGCCTGGTTGCTGATCAGGTACGTGGTATGCCTGTAGAGCGGGCCCTGAACCTGTTGACCTTCAGCCCGAAAAAGGCTGCCGTGCTGGTCAAGAAGGTTCTGGAGTCAGCCATTGCTAACGCCGAGCACAACGAAGGCGCGGACATCGATACGCTGAAGGTTGCCACCATCATGGTTGATGAGGGTCCGAGCATGAAGCGCATCCGTCCCCGTGCCAAAGGCCGCGCGGACCGTATCCTGAAGCGTACCGCCCACATCACTGTGGTGGTATCCGACGCTAAGGCTGGGAGATAAGCAATGGGTCAGAAAGTACATCCT
>JAJOIN010000049.1 GCA_021209335.1 Aeromonadaceae bacterium | reverse complement strand
GGTGCGGCAACGGCAACTGGCGCAGCTCACCCGCGCCGAGGAGGTGGTCGCCCTGGCCACGCCACTGACCCGCCCCGGCGAGCGGCTGGCCCTGCTGGAGCTCAGCCTGCCGGCCCTGCGCCAGCAAAGCCCGCAGCAGTACAAGGCGTTCCGTGAGGATCTGTTGCAACTGATGATGGCCGATGGTCAGCTGGCCTTGGGTGAATGGCTGGCCTACCGGCTGCTGACCCACCAGTTGGACAGCCATTTTGGCCGCCGGGCGGCACCTGTGGTGAGTTATCACAAGCCGGCCCAGCTGGCCGACGAGCTGACACGGCTGCTCAGCACATTGGCGCAACGGTTGGCCACGCCCCAGGCGCCGGCCGAGCGGCTGTTTGGCCTGGCCTGCAACCAGCTGGGCCTGTATCGCCAGCAACTGCAGCCTGAGGCCAGCGTGCGCGATCTGGCTCAGGCCCTCAGCCAGCTGCAGCAAGCCAGCGAGCCATTGCGCCGCCGGCTGGTGCAGACCCTGAGCAAGCTGATCGCGCTGGATCGGCAGGTGAGCGAGGCGGAGCTGGAGTGGTTCCGCCTGCTGGCCATCTGCCTCGACTGCCCTATCCCGGCGCCGCGATTAACGGCAGAGCGCCGCTGACAGTCGAGCAGCAAAAAGGCCCCAAAGGCCTTTTTGTTTACACGCCAGACGGCATCAGTTTTGGGCCGCCGGGCGGGCGCGACGCAGCTCATCGGGTGTGATGAAGCCATCGCCGTTGCCATCCAGGGTCTTGAAGTCCCCCCGCGCGGCCTGACGGGCACTCATCCGCGCCTGATGCAGCGTCAGCAGGGTGGCATATTCGCTGGCGCTCAGCTGACCATTGGCATCCTTATCGGCCTGCTCGAACAGGCTCGGCTCCGGCCGCCCCTGACCACCGGCCCCCCGGCCAGCCGCCTCCTTATCCCAGCGCGCCGCATGGCGCCCACCCATCAGGCCCTTGGGGCAAACCATAGACTCATCGTCCTGCATCATGGCCTGATGGGCTTGCCGCAGTTGATCCAGGGTGATGTAACCCTGCTTGCCGGTATCCAGCTGCTCAAAGGTCGGCAACTGGGCCTGACGCTGGGCCAGCCGCTGTTGCAGCTGGGCCAGGTGATCGCTTTGCAGCTTGCGCAGCGCCTGGTACTCAGCCTGATCCAGCTGGCCGTTACCATCCTTGTCGGCCTGACTCAGCAGATAACCGCCGCGCAAGTCGCCATCCCGCCCGCCCTGATGTGAGCCGCGACCCCACTGGGTGGCCATGGCGCCACGCCACTCATCCCGGGTGATATAGCCCTTGTTCTGGGTATCCAGATCGGCAAACTGCGGCAGCTTGGCCTCCCGTTGCGCCATTCTTTGCTGCTGCAGGGTTTGCAGGGTGGCGAATTCGGCTGGGCTCAGCTTGCCATCCTGATCGGCATCGGCTTGCAGAAACAGACCCGGACCACGGGTCTTTGTGGGGCTGGGAGCCTGATCCACCGCCCAGGCCAGGGAGCCCCCGGTCAGTCCGCCCAGCACCAGCAATGCAATAAGTTGTTTTTTCATGATGAGTCACCTCCTCTTCTTGGTGTGATCCGAGTATGGGAGCTGACTGTCGCAGAACTATGTCGTGGCGAGGCTAAGTTGTGACAAAGGGTGACAGGGATGACAGAGGTTTACGGCCGGATCTCGATGGGCGTGCCCACCTGGATCACCTGCCAAAGCTCGTCCATCTCGTGATTGAGCAGGCCGATGCAGCCATTGGTCCAGTAGGAGGACTGCACTCCCTGCTCCTGGCTGTCGTTGGGTTGACCGTGGATCAGTATATCCCCCCCCGGATGCACGCCGCGGGCCTTGGCACTGGCCAGGTCATCGCCATTGGGGTAAGAGATGTGCAGCGCCTTGTAGAAGCGCGACTGGGAGCGCCGGGCATCGATGGTGTAGCGCCCCTCTGGGGTGCGACCATCGCCCTGTTGTTGCTTGTGGCCCAGCGGGTTGGGGCCCAGGGCGATCCAGTAGCGTTTGATGGGCTTACCCCTGTGATAAAGCATCAGACTGTGCCGGGCCTTCTCCACCACAATCAGATCCACCTCAGGCGGCACAAACCAGGCCGCCTGCAGCGGCAGGCCAATCAGCAGGATCAGCCAGATGACGCATCTCATAGGCCGCTGGCCGGAAACTGCTGCTTGAGCTGCCCAAGCAGCAGATCCAGCACCCGCACCAGGCGGGCCTGGCGCTGCGCCGGATCCAGATTGGCGGGCAGCACATCGCTCTGCACGGCGCCACGCCAAACCGAACGGCCGCTGTGGGCATCCACCAGATCCAGCACCATGGAGCCCTTGGGGTAACGACTGCTGCCAGCGTAGCCGGGATTGAGCCCCCAGCGCTGCTGCAGATCGGTATCGGTCAGCAGGGTATCTGTGCCCACCTCGAAGCGAAACCGATAACGCGCCTGCTCGCTGGCGGTGATGGGCAGCCCCGCCTCCAGCAGGCGCTGGGTGAGCAGCAGACTGATGTGCGTCTGGGCATTGGTTGCCGCCTTGGCATCCTCCAGCCAGACGCGGTTGCCCTGGGTCGCCACCGCAAAGCTCGGCTCGGCGGCCAGTTGCGCCTGCAGGCCCCCCGAGACCACCACCAGCGGCAAGGCGGTAGGCGGAACCTGAGCAGGTGGCGCTGACTGGCAGGCCGTCAACAGGCTAAGCAGAGCAATGGTGGGCAGGGACTTGGTCATGGCGCTCTCCGGTAATGGGACGCTGCAACTCTAGCAGGGCCCCAAAGATGTCTCCATTGTCTGCCGGCGTCCATGCTGCGCCGGAGGCGACGACTCACACTGGCTCATTGTTCCTCTTTAGCCCGCCGCACCAGCAACATCAGCTCGGGTCTGGGGTTGAGCAGCTTGACCTGGGCCTTGGACCAATCCAGCCCGGGAAAGCGGGTCTCCATGCGCCCTAAATCCCGGCCGCTGTTGTCATAGATGTCCCAGCTGCCCCCGGCCAGCATCTGGGCCTCCATCCCCATGAAACTGCGGGTGTAGGTGATAGGCTTGTTGCGAAACTCGCCTATGTACTGGATCTCGCCGGCCTGCACGGCGAAGGGCACGGAGAAGTCCTGCTTGGCAAAGTAGGTGGTATCGCCGCCAGCCGGATCCATCATAAACAAGGCGTAGTTGTACAGCTCGTAGCGGCCCGGTGGCAGCAACAGGGCAAACTTGGAGCCTGCCACCCCCTGATCCAGGATGTCATCTTCATAGCGACCGCTCATCATGTCGGCCGCGATACGCACCCGGTACTCTTCCTTGCTGTCAATGTTGCGAAACAGCAGGGCATAGCTGTTAAAGGCCGGATGGATGGGGGGCCGGGTGATAGCTCCCACCACCAGCCCCTGATTGGCCAGATCCGTGGCCGCCAGTTGCTCGGGCATGGGGGCCTTGGCAGCACAGGCGACCAATCCCAGACAGATCAAGGCCAACAGGCAGGTACGCCATCCTGATCGCATCATCTTTTACTCCATAAAATGGTTAATTTTCGTAAGGACGCGCCATCATAAGCCAAGTAAGGCAGGACGCCCGTCGGATCCGATGAAGATGCGAAGTGGCTCACATCTGCTTTAAGCAACTGAATTTTTAAACGAAATCTCAAGCAAGCCGCCGCTAGAATGGCGGCCATTGCCAACCAACGAGCCCCTATGCGATGCGCCCTGTTCTGCTGATAACCCTGCTGCTCACTGCCTGTGCCAGCACGCCGCCCCAGACCGCCAACGCCCCCATCACTCCCGTCTATCGCAGCAAGGCCGATCGCCTGTTTCTGGTCAGCAACCAGCTAAAGAGCCGCCAGGATGGCGAAGCCGGTCAGCTGCGCCTCGCGGCCCTATACGCCCGCAGTGATGATCCCAAACAGCGCCTTGAGGCCCACGCCATCTTGCTGCCGTTGGCTGAGCGGGGCTTCGTGCTGCGCAAAAACAACTGGCCTATGACGACAGCCGCGGCCGCTTCGGCCCCCCTGATGAGGCGGCCGCCAAGCGCTATCTCGCCCGCCAGCAGGCGGAGCAAAACCGGACCAAGCCTTGACCCTCAGCCTGCAGCGGGACAGGCAACTGCTAAGCACGCATCAGGCACAGCTGACCGCCTGGTATGCCCAGCACCTGACCAGCTGCCCCAACCGTTCTGCCGGCTGGCCTGCGGCGCTGGAAGGCGAGCGGGCCTATCTGGCCATGCGCGCGCTGGTGGACTGTCTGCTGGCCTTTGGTGCCTCGGATCAGCCCAGCGTCCGGTTGCAGGCCCTGTCGGAATTTGAGTCTATCCGCTGCACCGCCGAACCGGACAGCCCCTGCCATGCCCAGGGCTTTGCCCTGCTGGCCAGCGGCCAGTGGCCGAGCGAGCTGGCACCCTCCGGCTGGGCCAGCCTGGTGGGTGCCTTGGATCTGTTGCGGGAAGTGGAGCGGGATCGCCTCTATCTGGGGCCCCAGTCCGGCGAGCGGCCTGCGTTGAGCGAGACGGTGTGGTGGGAGATACAGTACGCCGAAGATCAAGCCAAGGATGGTCAGTCAGCGGCGGCTCATGCACGGTTGGCGCAGTACCGGCAAGGCAGCGGCCTCACGCCCAAAGAGCAAGCCTTCGTCGATCTCACCCTGGCCCGCCTGGAGATCCAAGATGACCAGCTGGCCCAGGCCCAGGCCCGCCTCTTGCCACTGCGCCACAGCCCTCTGCTGCCCGGCCAGTTGCAACAGTCGGTGCAGAACACCCTGATCCGACTCACACAGGCGCAGCAGGATCTGCGGCTCACCGCCCAACTGCAGTGGAGAGCTTGGCCCCCCTGCCCGAGCGGGATCGCCTGCTGCCTGCCAGCCTGTTTAGCACCATCACCCCGTAAAAGAGGGGGCCCCGCTGGGCCCCCTCTTCTATTGGACACAGGCCGCGCTAGATCACCGCCAGGTTGCCCTTGGTCTCCAGCCACTCCCGCCGATCCGAGGCGCGCTTCTTGGCCAGCAACATGTCCATCAGTTGCTGAGACTGCTCGACATCCTCCAGGGTCAGCTGCACCAGGCGGCGGGTGTTGGGATCCATGGTGGTTTCCCGCAGCTGCTTGGGATTCATCTCACCCAAGCCCTTGAAGCGGGTCACCTGGGGGGTGCCGCGCTTGCTCTCGGCCTTGAGCCGCTCCAGTATCCCCTCCTTCTCCGCCTCGTCCAGGGCGTAATAGACCTCCTTGCCCAGATCGATGCGAAACAGCGGCGGCATGGCCACATAGACATGACCCCGGGCCACCAGGGGCTGGAAGTGCTTGAGGAACAGAGCGCACAGCAGGGTGGCGATGTGCAGACCATCCGAGTCGGCATCCGCCAGGATACACACCTTGCCGTAGCGCAGATCGGAGAGATCCTCGCTGTCCGGATCCAGGCCGATGGCCACCGAGATGTCATGCACCTCCTGAGAGGCCAGCACCTGACTGCCATCCACCTCCCAGGTATTCAGGATCTTGCCCCGCAGCGGCATGATGGCCTGAAACTCCCGATCCCGCGCCTGCTTGGCACTGCCACCGGCCGAGTCCCCCTCCACCAGAAACAGCTCGCCCTGCATGGGGTCGGAGCAGGCACAGTCGGTGAGCTTGCCCGGCAGCGCCGGCCCCTGCACCACCTTCTTGCGCACCACCGTCTTGGCAGCCCGCAGCCGGCGCTGGGCCGAGCTGATGCACAGCTCCGCCAGCTGCTCGGCCAGTTCGGTATGGGCGTTGAGCCAGAGGCTGAAGGCATCCTTCACCACCCCGGAGACGAAGGCGGCACATTGGCGCGAAGAGAGCCGCTCCTTGGTCTGACCGGCGAACTGGGGATCCTGGATCTTCACCGAGAGGATGTAGGCACAACGTTCCCAGATGTCTTCCGGCGTCAGCTTGACGCCGCGCGGCAGCAGGTTACGGAACTCACAGAACTCCCGCATGGCATCCAGCAGCCCCTGCCGCAGGCCATTGACATGGGTGCCACCCTGAATGGTGGGGATCAGGTTGACGTAGGACTCCGCCAGCGAATCCCCGCCTTCCGGCAGCCAGCACAGGGCCCAGTCCACCGCCGAATGCTCGGCCTGGAAGCTGCCGACAAACGGCGGCTCCGGCAGGATCAGCGACTCCTTGACGGTGTCGCACAGATAATCCTTGAGACCATCCTGGTAGCACCATTCGTGCACCTGGTCGCTGGTCTTGTCCTCGAAGCGGATGGCGAGCCCCGGACAGAGCACCGCCTTGGCCTTGAGGATGTGGATGAGGCGGGCCACCGAGAACTTGGGCGAGTCGAAGTAGCGCTCCTCCGGCCAGAAATGCACCCGGGTGCCGCTCACCCGCCGGCCGCAGGTGCCGGTAATGGTGAGATCCGACACCTTGTCGCCGTGCTCGAAGGCCATCTCATAGACCTGACCATCCCGCTTGACCGTCACCTCCACCCGCTTGGACAGGGCGTTGACCACCGAGATCCCCACCCCGTGCAGACCGCCGGAGAACTGGTAATTCTTGCCCGAGAACTTGCCGCCGGCGTGCAGCTTGCACAGGATGAGCTCCACCGCCGGCACCCCTTCCTCCGGGTGGATATCCACCGGCATGCCGCGCCCATCGTCGATCACCTCCAAGGAGTGATCCGGGTGCAGTATCACCTCCACCCGGCTGGCATGGCCGGCCAGCGCCTCGTCGACACTGTTGTCGATGACTTCCTGTCCCAGGTGATTGGGCCGGCTGGTGTCCGTGTACATGCCGGGGCGCCGCCGCACCGGCTCCAGGCCGTTTAAGACCTCAATGGACTCGGCGGTATATTGATTGCTCATGGCAGGACTCTTCTTAACTTGGGAATGCGAGAAATTCTACGATGGCCGGGCAGTAGCGCTCAAACCCCTCAAAGGCGTGACTGCCACCGGGCTCCAGGGTCACCCGGCAGCCCTGATACAGCGCCAGGGCCTGGCGGTAATCCAGCAGCTCGTCGCCCTGCTGCTGCAACAGCCAAAGACGCTCAGTTTGGCTCAACTCGTTACAACACAAAGCCGCCAGCTGGTCCACCTGCTCGGCCCCCAGATGGTATTGCACCCCGGTGTGGGGGTTGCATTGAGGCCCGAGAAAATGGGCCGCCATCAGGCGATCGGGCCGCACCGCCGGATTGATCACCACGGCTGGCAGGCCGTACTGCTGGGCCACCCGGGTGGCCCAGAAGCCCCCCATGGAGCTGCCCATCACCCCCACCGAGCCCTGGGCCAGGGCCGCCTCCACACACAGGGTCACCGCCTGCCAGGCAGGCTGTGGCAGATCCGGCAGGGTGGGCACCCGATAGTGCAGCTGGGGATGGTGCGCCTGCAGATAGGCCCCCATCTGCCGGGCCTTGAGGGAGCCCGGCGAGGAGTGGAAACCGTGCAGATAGATGAGGGTATGGGCCATGGCTAGTAGCCGGTGGCGAAGGACTCGGGCAGGAAGCTGCCGGTAGGCAACCGCCAGACCTGAGTCGCCACATGGCCGTCGGCGTACAGCTGCAGATAGCGCCAGCCCGGGCCGGCATCATCCAGGGTAAAGTCGTTGCAACCGGGCATGAACTGGATGCAGGTGGAGGGCGAGGTCAAAAAGCGGATGCCGTTATGCACCTGGTCATACTCCTGGTGCACATGGCCACCCAGCACCAGTCGGGTCTTGGGGTAGCGCGCCAGCAGATCCAGCAGGTGGTTGGCGTTTTTCAGATCATGCTGATCCAGCCAGCCACAGCCCACCGGATGGCAGTGGTGGTGCAGGCAAACGAGGGCGAAGCGCTCCGGCTGCGAGGCCAGACAATGCTCCAGGAAGCCCAGCTGATCCGGCTTGATCCAGCCGTGCGGCACCCCATAGACCTGGGTATCCAGCATGAGGATCTGCCAGCGCGGCAACAGGATCTGCCGGGCGTTGCTGATGCCCACCTCCGGCATGACATTGCGCATCAAGGGACCATCGTCATGGTTGCCGGGCAGCCAGAACAACGGCTTGGCCAGGGGGCGTACCGCCTGGGCAAACCGCTGATAGGAGCCGGTGGAATAATCCTGAGAGAGATCGCCGGTGGCCAGCACCAGGTCATAGGAGAGCTTCTGATCGACGATGGCCTTGATCACGGCATTGAAACTGTCGGCGGTGCGCACCCCCAACAGGCGGCCGTCCGCCTCCGCATAGAGATGCGAATCGGAGATCTGAAGCAGACGCACCACGGCGTCCTGGGCTGGCAAGAGAGAGACGGTATCCAAATCAATCAACTTCTTGGGCTGTCATTGTTTATAAGGCGTTACCCGGTACAGGGCAGCGTCAGCGTACCGTAACCGTGAGCCAGACAAAAACGCAACCAATCGGCCAGGAAATGGTTGCATTGCTCTTTTTCATCCCGTTGATGCATCTGGGCATTGGGATAATCATATCTTGGCTGCAGCCGGCAAATCTGCTGACTGACACACACTTCAGCCATGCGGGCATCGTGGTACAGGCGCACCCGCATCCGCGCACGCAAATACTCGGGAAAATGTTCGTTTCTTTGGCTGATTTCCACCAGGGCTGTGTAGGGGGCCAGCTCCAGCAGACTCAAGCGGTAATGCAGGCCATCGGCCACCGCAAACTGGTGGCTGTCCCCGGTCTGCCACTGGCGCGGCAACAGCTTCATCAGCCCCATGTAGTTGGTCTCGCAGACCCGTTGCAGGGCCTGCAGATCCGGCACATGGCGCCGCTTTACGTTCATGACCTGGCCCAACGTTGCAGCAGGGCCTCATGATGCAGCTGCAGCCATTGCAGGGCGATGACACTGGCGGCGTTGTCGATGCGCCCCTCCTCCACCCAGCGGTAAGCCTGCTGCCGGCTCACCACATGCAGGCGGATGTCCTCGCCCTCCTCGGCCAGACCATGCAGCCCCCCCGCCAGACTGGCATCCACCTGCCCCACGTAGACATCAATGCGCTCCGTGGTGCCCCCCGGGCTAACGAGATAACTCAAGGCCTTCTCCAGCTGGCCCAGGGTCAGACCAGCCTCTTCCATGGCCTCACGCTGCACCACCTCGTCCGGCGCTTCGCCGGGCTCTATGATGCCGGCCACCAGCTCCAGCAGCCAAGGCGTCGGACTGGTCTCCAGGGCGCCGATGCGAAACTGCTCCAGCAAGACCACCTGATCCCGCACCGGATCATAGGGCAGCAGAGCGGCGGCATGGCCGCGTTCGAACAGCTCCCGGCTCAACACCTGACTCCAGCCACCGGCAAACAGACGGTGACGCAACTGATAGCGATTGACCCGAAAGAAGCCCTTGAAACAGGGAGTACATTCGGTCACCTCGACGTCGTCGCGACCAAATTGCTCATGTGGATCCAACGGCAAAGCAGAAGACATGGCGCCCTCCGAACACAGGGGAATCAAGCAGGGAAACGGCAGACTACCGTCTCCCCCGGCACGGGACAATAGCCAGGCGGCATAAAGCGCCGGCTGACGCTGGATTCGCCACCCACCAGCGACAGATCGCTTGCATTTGGAAAATTATTTCCATAAATTTTTTCCAAACCATCCCTGAGCCAAACCATCCCTGATGAGGTGCCGCATGTTTCAGGTCGCCCAGTTTCCCAATCACAGCGGCGGAGAAGAGACCCGCCAGCAACTGATCCGGGCCGCCACCCAGGTGTTCCTGACCGAAGGTCTACGCGGCGCCCGGGTCAAGGAGATCGCCGAGCGCGCCGGCGTCCGCCTCTCCGCCATCAACTACCACTTCGGCAGCAAGGAGGGACTCTACCTGGCGGTGCTGCGCCACCATGGCGAGCTGGCCCTGGCCCGAGCCCCCCTGACCTCAGCGGCGCCCAATCAGTCCCTGGAGCAGCGCTTTGCCTTTGCCATCCACAGTCTGGTGTTGCGCATGCTGGATGACAGCAACGACTGTCGCCTGGCCCAGCTGATGCTGCGGGAGCTGGCCAACCCGACCCCGGCGCTGGAGGTGATGTTCCAGCAGTTCAGCCTGCCCCAGGCCCAGGTGCTGCTGCACCTGCTGCAGGAGATACTGGGGCCCGCCGCCAGCCACGAAACCCAGGTGCGCTGCCTGCTGAGCCTGTTCGGCCAGTGCATGTGCTATGTGATGGCCCGCCCGCTGGCCAGCCGCCTGGCGCCACGCCTCTATGAGGCCGAACACTGGCTGGCAGAGATAGACAGCCACCTTGTCACCTTCAGCTGGGCCGGCCTGCTGGCCATCAAGGCCAGCCTCAGCGCCCCAGGAGAATCCGCATGAAGCCTGCCGCCCTGTTCGCCCTCATGGCCCTGCTGTGGCTGGCCGGCTGCCAGCCACAGGATCAGGCCCCCTTGCCCGGCTATGCCGAGGCGGATTTTGTTCAGGTGGCCGCCCCCAGCGGTGGCCGCCTGGTAGCGCTGCCGGTCAAGGAGGGGGAGAAGGTACAAGTCGAGCAGCTGCTGTTTGCCCTGGAAGCCGAGCCGCAGCAGGCGGCCCTGGCCGCCAGTCAGGCCCTGCTGGCCCAGCGCCAGGCGGAGCTTACCGATCTCAGCAAGGGGCTCAGAACCGAGGAGATAGCCGCCCTGCAGGCGCAACTGGCCTCGGCCCAGGCCGAACTACGGCAGGCCCGCCGGGAGCATGAACGCCAACTCAGCCTGCGACATCAGGGTTTCAGCAGTCAGGCCAACCTGGATGAGAGCCGTACCCGCCAGGAGACCGCCGAGGCCCAGGTGCAGCATCTGCAAGCCCAGCTGGCGGTGGCCAGCTGGCCGCGGCCGATGCCCTGCTGGCGGCCAAGGCAGCCACCGAGGCCGCCGCCGCCCAGGTGCAGCAGGATAGCTGGCAGCTGGCCCAGCGCCAGCAGCGGGCCCACACAGGGGGGCGGGTGGACGAGATACTGTTTCGGGTTGGCGAATGGGTGCCGGCGGGGCAGCCGGTGCTCAACCTGTTACCCGATGACGGCGTCAAGATCCGCTTCTTCGTGCCCCAGGATATGCTCAGCCGGCTCAAACCGGGACAGCCCATACAGGTGGGCTGTGATGCCTGCAAAGGCAAGCTGGCCGCCCGCATCAGCCAGATCGCCAGCGAGGCGGAATTCACGCCCCCGGTCATCTACAGCCAGGCCAATCGCGCCAAGCTGGTGTTTCTGGTGGAGGCCAAGCCGCTGCACACCGGCACCCTGCGGCCGGGTCAGCCGCTGGATGTCTATCTGCCGGAGGCCAAATGAACCAGCCGAGCGACTGGATCATCGATGTGCAGGGGCTCACCAAGCGCTTTGGTGACAAGACGGTGGTGGACCAGTTGGATCTGCAGGTGCGGGCCGGCGAGATCTACGGCTTCCTCGGCCCCAACGGCAGCGGCAAGACCACCTCGATCCGCATGATGTGCGGCCTGCTGACCCCGGACGCAGGCCAGGGCCAGACCCTGGGCTTCGACATAGTGCGTCAGTCGGCCCAGATCAAGCGCCAGGTGGGCTACATGACCCAGAAGTTCGGCCTGTATGACGATCTGACCCTGCAGGAGAACCTGGAGTTTATCGCCCGCCTCTACCAGTTGGCCAAACCCAGAGCCCGGGCCCAGGATACCCTGGCCCGCCTGGGGCTCACCGGCCGGCGTCACCAGCTGGCAGGCAGCCTGTCCGGCGGCTGGAAGCAGCGCCTGGCGCTGTCGGCCTGCCTCATCCACCAACCCAGGCTCTTGCTGCTGGACGAACCCACCGCCGGGGTGGATCCCAAGGCACGGCGGGAGTTCTGGGAGGAGATAGGCCAGCTGGCCCTTGAGGGCATGACGGTGCTGGTCTCCACCCACTATATGGACGAGGCGGAGCGCTGCCACCGCCTGGGCTATATCGCCTACGGCCGATTGCTGGCCTGCGGCACCCCGCAGGCGCTGATCCAACAAAGCGGCTTCAGCACCTGGCGGCTGGCCCAGGCACCGGCAGATCTGGCTCATTGGCTGGAGGCACAACCCGGCGTGGCCCTGGTGACCCGTTTTGGCAATGCCCTGCACCTGAGCAGCCGTGAGCCTGAGCAGATAACCCCCCTGCTGGGCCAACTGCGGGCCAAAGGACAAGACTGGCAGCCGGTGACCACCGCCTTGGAAGATCTGTTTATTGCCCTGATGAATCAGGCCAGGGATAACTTCAGCCAGGAGCACCCATGAGACTGCCAGAGTGGGCCCACCGCCTGTGGGCCATGGTGATCAAGGAGCTGTTGCAGCTGCGGCGGGATCGTCTCACCTTCGCCATGATGCTGGGCATCCCCTTGATCCAGCTCACCCTGTTCGGCTATGCCATCAACGGTGATCCCAAACAGCTGCCCAGCCTGCTGGTGGCCCACGAGCAGACGCCCTTCAGCCGCAGCCTGAGCACGGCGCTGGAGAACAGTCAGTACTTCCGCCTGCTGCCCGGTCAGCACAGCGACGCCGAGGCGGATCAATTGCTGGCCAGCGGCGAGGTACAGTTTGCCATCATCATTCCCGCCGGCTTCTCCCGGGCGCTGCAGCGCGGTGAGTCGCCCGTGCTGCAGGTGGATGCCGATGCCACCGATCCCACCGCCACCGCCAATGCCATCGCCACCTTGCAGCAGCTGACCGAGCAGGCGCTGCGGGCCGATCTCAAGGGACCGCTGGCGCAAGCCAAGCCGCAGAGCCCCTTCGAGCTGCGCATCCACCGCCGTTACAACCCGGAAGGCTTGACCCAGTACAACATAGTGCCCGGTCTCATGGGGGTGATACTCACCATGACCATGATCATGATGACCGCCCTGGCGGTGACCCGGGAGCTGGAGCGCGGCACCCTGGAGAACCTGCTGGCCACCCCGATCCGCCCGCTGGAGGTGATGACCGGCAAGATACTGCCCTATGTGGCCATCGGCCTGGTGCAGGTGCTGGTGATCCTGCTGGCGGGCAAGCTGTTGTTTGAGGTGCCCTTTGTCGGCAGCATGCCGCTGCTGCTGCTGGGGGTCTCCATCTTCATCGCCGCCAACCTGGTGGTGGGCATCACCATTTCCAGCGTGGCCCGCAACCAGACCCAGGCCATGCAGATGACCTTCTTCTTCTTCCTGCCCTCCATGCTGCTGTCGGGCTTCATGTTCCCGTTCCGCGGCATGCCCCAGTGGGCCCAGCTGATCGGCGAGCTGCTGCCCCTCACCCACTTCCTGCGCCTCATTCGCGGCGTCATGCTCAAGGGCAACGATCTGGCGCAAAGCTGGCCCCATTTGTGGCCGCTACTGCTGTTTATCCTGGTGATGCTACTCATAGGCCTCAAACGATTCAGAAGAACCTTGGATTGAGCCGGCCTGCTGGCTATGCTTGGCAGCAATGCCGCCGAGCCTGAACGCCAGGAAAACGACGAGAGAAAAAATGGCGACCGCCTTGATCCAACATGGTTTTTGCCACAGTTAACAGGCACTATGAGTGCCGAACACCCCATTGGCCATGCTCTCCCAGGGGGGCCAGAGGCCCGCGGGAACACTGGAGACCTAGACGATTATGAAGAAAAGCCTCTTAAGCATGATGGTGCTGCTTGGCACCTCTGGACTGGCCCACGCCGACAACCTGCTGGACATCTATCATCTGGCCCAGCAAAAGGATCCCCAGTTGCTGGAGGCCAAGGCGGTGCGTGACAAGGCCTTTGAGGCCATCAACGAGGCTGAGGCCGCCCAACTGCCCCAGATCAACCTGGGAGCCAACCTGGGTTACCAGAAGACCAACCGCAGCGATTACGGCACGGCGGGCAGTGCCGGTGCCAACCTGGGCCTGTCCCAGTCCCTCTATCGCCGCAGCAACTGGATCAACAGCGATATCAGCGCCAAGGCCGCCACCCAGGCGGATGTGGCCTATAACGCCGAACAGCAGAACCTGATGGTGCGCAGCGCCCAGGCCTACTTTGCCGTACTCTCCGCCCAGGACACCCTGGAATTTGCCAAGGCCAACCTGCAAGCCTTGCAGCGCCAGCTGGATGAGACCCAGCAGCGCTACGAGGTGGGTATGACCGCCATCACGGACGTGCATGAAGCCAAGGCCGCAGCGGATCTGGCAGAGGCCAACGTCATTCAGGCAGAAAACGCCCTGAGCAACAGCTACGAAGGGCTGCGCCAGCTCACCGGAGCCGAGCACAAGTTCCTCGACATCCTCAACACGGAGCGGTTTGCCACCAGCCCGCTGGAGCTGGATGCCGACAGCTGGATGAAGCTGGCCGAGGACAGCAACCTCTCCTTGCATAGCCAGCGTATCGCCAAGGAGATCGCCAAGCAGCAGATCGAGCTGGCTCAGACCGGCCATGAACCGACCCTGGATCTCTCCGCCAGCCTGTCCAGCGCCTACACCGACTACAAGAACAGTGGCCCCAGCTACAATGACGGCACCCTGAACACCGGCGCCGTCGGCCTGCAATTCAACCTGCCCCTGTATCAGGGCGGCGCCGTGGACTCCCGGGTCAAGCAGGCCCAGTACAGCTATGTGGCAGCCAGCGAAGCCCTTGAGCGCACCTTCCGCGATGTACAGACCACCCTCAACCGCAACTACAACGACGTGAACGGCAGCATAGGCACGGTGCGGGCCTATCAGCAGTCGGTGATCTCCGCCGAGAGTGCCCTGACCGCCACCCGCGCCGGTTACGAGGTGGGCACCCGTACCGTGGTGGATCTGCTGGATGCCACCCGCAATCTCTACTCCGCCAAGCAGCAGCTCTCCACCGCGCGTTACAACTACATCCTCAACCGGCTGGCCATCAAGCAGACCGCCGGCACCCTCAGTGAAGAAGATCTGCTGGGCGTCAACCAAGGGCTCAAACCCGCCTCCTGATGCCAGTGCCGGGTGCCCAAACGGGCACCCGGTACATCTTGCGCCCCGCCTCACACTTCCCTCAGTCGCCGTCGATTTTTCCACCAATTCTTGAAATGGCTCCCGGTTTAGCCGGTTGAGAACCATTAACGTTTCCCTGCCAATAACAAGGGGTTAACAAACCCAAGATGAATCAACAGGGGATCGCCATGAAGTTATTCGATACGTTGCAACAGCTGCTGGGCATGCAGGACAAGGGGTCACTGCACGCCGTGACCGAGCAGGATCACCAGCAGGCCCTCATCAAGGAGCGGCCGGATCTGTGCCAGTCACTGGATGCGGATCCCGTTGAGCAGACCGTCAGCCGGGATAATGCCCGGGACATCATCTTCCTCGGCTGGCAGATCGCCAACGTCGAGGAGCGCCATGCCAAGGACAACCGCCGCCTGGCCTACCTCAAGCTGTTCCGCACCCGCAGTGACAAGTACGTCTGCCAACGCATGACCCTGATCGATGACGAAGAGAAGCGCTACCAGGCGGTCACAGTGGATGACATGGACGGGGTGCGCCAGTTCTTTGGTGACGATCGCCTGGCCCAGGCCCTCTACCAGTTTTCCGGCGTTGCTGCCCCGGCCCACTAAGCCCGGCACCGCCACCCTGGGGCCGCCTGCTTGGGCGGCCTTATCCATTCCGCAGTCGAACGCGCCGCTAGGCAGCTCCCTCCCCCCAGGGCGGCACCGTCAGCACAAGGCCTCAGCTAGCAACAAAGCCGGAGAACCATGATGCCCATCGACAAACCCGCGCCGGAGGGATGCCCAACCCAGACCGAATGGCTGACCGAGCACCTGGGGCTCACGTATCGGGTCGAACAGACCCTGATGCGGACTCAGTCGCCCTATCAGCACATCGATGTGCTCCAGACCCCGGCATTTGGCCGACTGTTCCGCCTGGATGGTTGCCTGATGACCTCGGAGGCCGACGAGTGGTTCTACCATGAGAATCTGGCTCTGCTGCCGGCCATCAGCCACCCGGCCCCCCGCCGTGCCCTGGTGATCGGTGGCGGTGACGGCGGCTCGGCCCGCCAGTTGCTCAAGGATCCTCGGCTAGAATCCCTGGTGGTGTGCGAGCTGGATGTCCAGGTGGTGGATATGGCCAAGAGCTATCTGCCCCGGGTGCATCAGGGCGCCTTTGACGATCCCAGACTGCAACTGCAGATTGGCGATGGCCTGGCCTATCTGGCGCAGAGCCAAGATCCGGTGGATCTGCTGGTGCTGGATCTCACGGATCCTCAGGGCGTTGCCGAGCCCCTCTACCAGCCGGCCTGCTTTGCCGACTGCGCGCGGCTGCTGGGTGAACAGGGGGTACTGAGCCTGCATCTGGGCTCGCCCCAGTGGCAGCCACAACGGGTCAGTCGGCTGGTGAGTGACCTGCGGCAGCAGTTCGCCATCGTCCGCCTCATACTGGTGCCCATCGCCCTGTACGGCGGCCTCTGGGCCATGGCCTGCGCCAGCCAGGGGACCGATCCCAAAAACCTGGACAGCGCCGAGGTGGAACGGCGGCTACGCGAACGGGGCATCACAGGCCTCCACTACTACAACGGCGACACCCATGTGGCCGCCCTGGCGCTGCCCAACTTCGTTCGCCGCCTGCTGCCTCCCGAACGGCCGGCATAAAAAAAGGTTCATCGCGTCTTCCCGGGGAAGGCGGCCTTGATTTTCAGGAAAAAGTATTCTGAGTCCCTAAATCCATAGGCCATGCGTTTGATCACCTTGATTCGATTATTCACTCCCTCCAGCAGGCTGGTG
>JAJOIN010000030.1 GCA_021209335.1 Aeromonadaceae bacterium | reverse complement strand
CTGCCGGAGTGGACACTGGCGGATTATTCTGAGGCCGGTCTGCTGGCCCGCTTGGAAACCTGGCTGTTGCCGCACCTGCTGGGCATGAGCCGGCTGGAGCAGCTCAAGCGACTGGATCTGAGTGCCATCTTGCGGCAGAGTCTGCCCTGGCCCCTGCCGCCGCAGCTGGATGAGGCGCTGCCGAGCCACTTCACCGCGCCCACCGGCAGCCAGCTGCGTATTCGTTACGCGGCCGACGCCGATCCCGTGCTGCCGGTGCGCATTCAGGAGATGTTCGGCCAACGGGTGACGCCGACCGTAGCCCAGGGGCGGGTGCCCCTGCTGATCGAGCTGTTGTCACCGGCCCAGCGCCCCTTGCAGCTCACCCGGGATCTGGTGGCCTTCTGGCAGGGCAGCTATGCCGAGGTCAAGAAAGAGATGAAGGGCCGCTATCCCAAGCATTACTGGCCGGATGACCCGCTTGAGGCCATGCCGACCCGGTTCACCAAACAACGCATGATGAAGGAAAACCATGGCCAGCCGTAAACCTGCCGCCAAGTCCTCCCGTAGCCGCAAGAGTGCCCCCCGCAAGGGCGGTGCCCGCTCATCGGCCTGGTCCATCAACTGGTCCCGCTGGGGCTGGCTGGGTTTCAAACTCGCCCTGGTGGGGGCGGCGGCCCTGGTGCTGTTTGGCATCTATCTGGATAGCAAGATCCGGGTCAAGTTCGATGGCCAGAAATGGCAGCTGCCGGCCCTGGTCTACAGCCGGCCGCTGGAGCTCTATCCGGGGCAGCGGCTCTCCAAGGCTCAGATGCTGCACGAGCTCAAGCTGCTCAACTACCGCGCCAGCCCGCATCCCAGCGGGGCGGGGCAGTATGGCGAGGCGGGCAACCAGCTGGTGGTCATTCGCCGGGGCTTTCATTTTTATGATGGTGAGGAGCCGGCCCGGCCGCTGATCCTCACCTTCAGCGGCCAGCGCCTCACCAAGCTGCAAAATGCCGATAACCGTCGCGAGCTGGGCTATGTGCGCATGGATCCCGTGCTGCTGGATCGCATGAGTGCCGAACAGGTGGAGGATCGCCTGCTGCTGCGCCTGAACGAGGTACCCCAGCTGTTCATCGATACCCTGCTGACGGTGGAGGACCGGGACTTCTATGACCATGGCGGCGTCTCCTTGCTCTCCATCGGCCGGGCCTTCTGGGCCAACCTGCGGGCGGGGCGCACAGTGCAGGGCGGCAGTACCCTGACCCAGCAGCTGGCCAAGAACTTCTTCCTTACTCGGGAGCGCAGCCTGTGGCGTAAGGTGCAGGAGGCCTACATGGCGGTGATCATGGATTACCGCTACAGCAAGGATCAGATCCTGGAGACCTACCTTAATGAGATCTACCTGGGGCAGAACGGCAACGACGGCGTCTATGGCTTCGGCCTGGCCAGCTACTTCTACTTTGGCCTGCCGCTCAACGAGCTGGAGCCGGATCAACTGGCGCTGCTGGTGGCCATGGTGCGGGGCCCCTCCTATTACGATCCCTGGCGCTTCCCCGAGCGGGCGCAACAGCGGCGGGATCTGGTGCTGCGGCTGCTGCTGGAGAACAAGCAGTTCAACCCGCAACAGTACCAGGACTATGTGGCCCGCCCCCTGGGGCTGTCGGCTCGCGGTCAGATGGCCTATGGCCGTACGCCGGCCTTCATGAACCTGCTGCACCGGGAGCTCAAGCAGCGCTTCGGCGAGGGCTTCATCGGCCAGTCGGGTCTCAAGATCTTCACCAGCCTGGATCCGGTGGCCCAGCAGGCGGCCGAGCAGGCGGTGAGCGGCGAACTGGCCAAGCTGGCCAAGAGCAAGTCCGGTCTGGAGGGGGCCATGGTGGTCTCCAATTGGCATACGGGTGAGGTCTCCGCCATGGTGGGGGGCAAGGATACCCGCTTCGCCGGTTTCAACCGGGCGCTGGATGCCCGCCGGCCCATCGGCTCCCTGATCAAGCCAGCGGTCTACTACACAGGGCTGATGAATGGCTACCGGCTGGCGACGCCCCTGAAGGATGAGCCCCTCTCCTTGAAGAGCGACGGCGGCAAGACCTGGCGGCCGCAGAACTACGACAAGGGGTATCGCGGTCAGGTGCCGCTCTACCTGGCGATGGCCAACTCCCTCAACCTGCCCACGGTGCGTCTGGGCATGGATGTGGGGCTGGACAAGGTGGTGGACAGCCTCAAGGCCCTGGGGGTGACCCAGTCCATTCCCGTCTATCCCTCCTTGCTGCTGGGCACCCTGGCGCTGTCGCCTTACGAGGTGAACCAGATGTACCTGACCCTGGCCAACCAGGGGCTCTATCAGCCCCTGACCGCCATCCGGGCCGTGGTGAGCGAAGACGGCAAGCTGCTCTACGAGAAGGCCGAGCAGGCCAAGCGGCAGCTGGATCCCCAGGCCAGCTACCTCACTCTCTATACCATGACCAAGGTGGCTAGCCTGGGGACGGCGCGCTCCCTGGCGGCTCAGTTCCCCAAGGCGGTACTGGCCGGCAAGACGGGCACCACCGACAACCTGCGTGACTCCTGGTTCAGCGGTCTGGATAACGACGAGGTGGTGAGCGTCTGGGTGGGGCGGGATGACAACCAGCCGGCGGGGCTGACCGGCGCCGGCGGCGCCCTGCGGCTGTTTAGCGACTATCTGCAGCGGCGCGGGGTCAACTCCCTGCAGCTCAACCCGCCGCGGGGCATCATCACGGCCCGCTTCAACGGCGCAGGTGGTCATGTGGCAGACAGCTGCGGCAATGCCACCAGTCTGCCTGCGCGATCCGTGGACTTGCCGCCGGCTCAGGGCTGCAGCGTGCTGTCGGCGCCCATAGAGCAGACCAAGGACTGGTTTGAATCGCTGTTTGGCAAGGGATAAGTGGGGCGGACAACGTGCGATGGCAGAGAAACGAGGCAGCCGGGGATCCCCCGGCTGTGTCTTTTAGACGGTAGCCAATTTGGCCACCAGAGCCTAGCGGCTTAGGCGGCGAGCTTCTGGCGACGGCGTTGCAGCAGCAGGGCACCCAGGCCCAGCAGACCCAGGGCGTAGGTTTCCGGCTCCGGTACGGCGGCGGTGATGGCACCCTCGGCACTGATATGGGCCTGCCAGTAGGGGGTGCCATTCAGCGTCCAGCTGGTGCTGGTCTGGCTGTCGTAGTTGTAACCCTGGCTCAACAGGTTGCCATTGGCGAAGTTGGGGAAGGCACTCAGGGTCAGCAGGTAGTTGCCGGCGCTCAGGCTGCTCAGGCTGAGGCCAGAGTCCCAGGAGGTTTGGCCATTGGCAATAGATGAATTGTCATCGTTGTAGGTCACTTTCTGCCAGTCATCGCCCAACTGGCTCCATAGGGTGAGCACAGGATCCAGATTGGTGCCACTGCTGTAAGAGTCGGTCCACAGGAGAACGTTGCTCAGATCTTCCAAGGCGGTAAAGCTGATTTGCGCCACATCCTTGTCGGAACTCAGGGTGCCGCTGAAATCCAGGACGCTGGCCTGGGCCAGGGTGCCGGTCATTGCCAGCAGGGCGGCTATGCCAAGCTTGGTTTTTTTCAATTTGATATCTCCATATGTGATGTTTGAGTCCTTGTGCCAGGCACAAGGCCTCGAAGTGTAGGGAAGTGGCGATCTGCACACAAATGGAGGGGCCGGCGGGCACGTTGGCAGGCAATGGCGTTTGAGTGACGGTTTCTTGGTGGCTTATGGTGGGGATTTTTACATACAAAAATTTAACACCGTCAGTTTCTGTTCCGGCGGTGTTTTGTACTGTAGATCCGACCAGATACACCTGTCGTTTCTGACAGGGGGCTCACACCCGCAGATCCACTTGCTGCAGGGTACCGGCCTGACCCGATTCGGTCAGGTAGAGACCGGTCTGACGGAGCACACCGGCACTCTGGCCATCGGCCCGCTCACCCAGGTGTTGATAGGGGGTGTCCACCGGATGCAGCAGTATGGCGCCAATTCCAGCCTCACCGATGGCCAACAGTTCGCCGCCAGGGCGCCACACCTTGAGGGCGGCGAACAGGCTGTCTCCCTCGTCCAGGGCGCCGTTGCCGTCCTCATCCAGACCCGCCAGCTCGGCAAAGCCATTGCCACTTCGGGCGCCGAACAGCTCGCTGCCATCGTCGATGCGGCCGTTGCCGTTACGATCCAGCGCCAGGAAGGCGCTTCCGCTGCCCAGTTTGGGGATGGCTTCCTTGATGCCATCGGCGTCCAGATCAAAGTCGAAGGTGGCCTGCTGCAGATCGGCTACCTGGCCATCCAGATTGAGCACCAGGGGATCCTTGAGGGCGGATTCGCCGACGATCCGCTCGCTGAGCTGCAACCGCTGATAATCCAGGGCAAAACCCAGCTGGAGCTGGATGGTGCGACCATCGGCGGTGGTGACCTGGCCCTGGGCGGCAAACACCAGCTGTTCGGACTCGGCGCTGAAGTCCAGCACCTGCACCGCCCGCTCCGGCGTGGCCTTGGCGGGGACTGCGGCTGGGGTATCCGCCGGCGAGGCGGCCGTGTCCTGGCCCAGCCGCAGTGGCGCGCCCAGCTCTATCTTCCTGCCCAGAATGGACTCCAGCATGGTCTTCATCAGCTTGAGTTGCGGAGTCAGCCCCAGCGCCTCATCACTGGTGTCGTCCTCACCTGTGGTTGGGCCCACGCCGGCTGGCTTGGTATCCGGGGTGAGCGGATCGCTGCGCCCTTGCCCGCTGAGCGGCGTGGATGGTCGGGGGCGGGTGAACAGGGCGGCATCCTCGGTCTTGGGGTGGCC
The DNA here is from genome assembly GCA_021209335.1 of Aeromonadaceae bacterium. Lineage (GTDB taxonomy): Bacteria > Pseudomonadota > Gammaproteobacteria > Enterobacterales > Aeromonadaceae > Pseudaeromonas. The sequence continues at coordinate 11,874 of JAJOIN010000030.1, read as the reverse complement.
AGCCAGCTCGGCCAGATCCACGTTGGGAGCAGACTCGTCTGCTCCGTTGACCAGGCTTTGGCTCAGGGCCAGTTCCTGGCGCTCGGTGAGCTCGATCTGGCGACTCTGTGGCTGGGCCGGGGCAGGAGACTCCAGCAGCGTTTGCTGGCGCAGCTGCACCTGCTGCTGCTGATACTGGGTCTGATAACTGACTTGCTGCTGGGTGATACGCATGAGACGGCTCCCTCTAACTGGGGTTAGCTGGTTATCGGCCGTCAATTAACCAAAATTAACAATAAATGGTTATTAGTTGCTCGTTTGTATAGATCCATGAGCCCCATCTTGTTGGTAATTTGTTATCAAGTGGCGGTTTTTTCTAATTTTTTTGTGATTGCTCCCAGCAAATGAAAATTCAGTCCGGGGCCGGATTGCATCCCCTTTGGCTTGCTCTAGAGTGGCGCTCGTTTACATATATTTACTTTGTATCGGCAAGGATGAGCGATGAAACAGTGGCGAAGATCGATCCTGATGGGACTATTGGGCCTGGCGTTGGCCGGCTGTGGTGGTGGCGGTGGTGAATCAGATGGTGGCGGTGGCGGAAGTGAAGCGACGACTCCCCAAGCGGCCTACACCGGCAACCGGCAGGATGCTCAGCTGGATGCCCAGAATGCCGGGGCTTACCTGAGCTGGCTGTTTGATGTTCAGGAGGTGTCCGCCCTGGCGACCCGTAAGGTCACGGGGGTGGCCCGCAGTCGTCTGGCTCAGGCCAAGAACGGTCGTATGAAGGTGGATGAGCAGCTGTACTGCGAGTCCGGTCAGGCGCGCCTGACCGGCTCCTTGAACGACGATGATGGTCGCGGCACCCTGACCCTGGTGTACCAGGATTGCCTGAGCGAGGGCGTCACCCTGAACGGGCGCCTGATCACCCAATATGAAAAATGGGATCTTAACAGCGGCACCCTGCTGGATTATACCCAGCGCTACCAGGATCTGCGCAGCGACTCCGATGCGGGTCAGCAGACGGTGAACGGCTCGGTGCAGGTGCGTGGTGAAGGTACCTGTGATATTCGGCAGGTGGAGAACCTGCTGATGAGTGGGTCGGATGGCCACGAGGTGTTGCTGGATGGCCTGACCCGCCGCAGTACCTGCTATACGGATCCGGATCATCCCTCCTTGGTGCTCTACCGCGTCGGCTTGTCCGGCCAGATCTATGACGGCAGCCTGGGCCGCGTCCAGGTCAGCAGCAGTGCCGACTACGCCTTGGGTCAGGTGCACAACCCCTTCTTGTTTGAGATCAGCATGGTGCCCGTCGCCGGCAGCCTCAGCCTCAGCAGTGCCTACAGCAAGCTGACCTTAAGCAGTTGGGGCGAGCCCAAAACGGCCTCATCCGATAGTGACGATCTGGCCTATAAGAGCCGGCTGGAGTTTGATACCAATGGTGATGGTCAGGCAGAACAGAGCCTGGAGATCTATTCGGTGTTCTTGTTTGAGACCCAGATGCTGGATTTTGCCGACAGCGACCAGGACGGCCTGTTTGATGGCTGGGAGCGGGTCAATGGCAGTGACCCCTACCGGGCAGATGCCGACGAGGATAGCGATGGCGACGGGGTCAGCAACCGCTTTGAATATCAACTGGGTACCGGCGGGCGATTTACCTCGGATTACCTGCAAGCCAGCATGACCGTCAGGTACGATGAGAGTGTCTTCTCCCCCTATCAGACGCCAGACGTGTATGTAGGCCAAGCCATCACGCTGCCCTTGACCATCTATGGTGCCATTGACTCGCGGCTGCTTTCTGCTGTGTCCAGCGGCGATCTGCTGATCGATCTCAGCCAGTTGGGGGAGGCCCAGATCGAGACCAGTGGCCCTTGCCAGTGGGAGCCATCCGCTCGGCAGCTGCGCTGCCATATCGACTTCAGCCCCTTTGCCGAGACGGGCAGAGATATCACGCAGGCCATCGGCAGCGTGACCATCACGCCGGCAGAGTCGGGTTTCCTCCGTATGCCGGTTCGTTGGGAGTCGGCCCTGCCCATTCGAGATCCCTTCGGTGACAGCAATCTTTATCTGAACGCCCTGACCACAAATCAGACCTTCTACCTGACCGGCAGCAGTCGGGGTTACTTGTGGGACAATCTGTCGGAGGGCTGGGAGTATCAACTGCAGCTTAGCGTGAATGGATGGGACGGCGCGTCGATCGATGGCTTGCGGATCCGGGGTAGCTGGTCCAGTGAGCAGGGCGATCTTCGACTGCTGCGTCTGGATGACACCTACAGCTACGGGTGGCAATGCGATATCCAGACCGATGGCTTTGAGTGTGAGGCCCAGGGGAGCAACTATTCTGTGCCAACGCTGGTGTTTGCCAAGCCCAACCAGCCCGGCAAAACCGATCTGACCCTGACGGTGGAGACGCAGCTGGGCAGCCAGGTAAATCAGGTGGTCCAGCGGCGTACCCTGGCCTACGGCGTCAGCACCGCTGCCCTGCAGGCCCAGCTGGCCCAGGCAGAGGCCGATGGCCAGACCGAGCTCGTCATCCCGGCTGGGGTCTATGTGGGCGGCTTGTATCAGGGCAGTGAGAATGACGATTGGCAGTTTGGCTCGGTGCGGCTCAAGGGGCAGCCCGGCGCCGTGCTCTGGTTGGAGGATGGCAATGCCAGTTTCTACTCCAACGGTTACCGCGCCAAACTCAGGGCACCTAGCATAGAGGGGCTAGAGATCCATGGCGCCGATGGCCAGATCCTGGCCAGCGAGGCCATCCGTGACTGCCATATTCAACTGGCGACCGCCTATGAGCCTTCGTCAATTAGCGCGCCCCTGATCGAGGCCAATCATATTTATCTGGAACTGATGGATCGCCCGCTGTTTGCTACCGAGCAGGATCAGCTGATCCGCAACAACCATATTCAGGTGGAGTATTCGCGCCAGGTTGCTCTGTTTGGCAACAAGGGCTATTGGTCCAGTGGCCGAGTGCAGCTGGTGAACAACACCCTGGTGGATGTGGATCGCCTGATCACCAACGCCGACGAGGCGCCGGTGGCCTTTACGCTCAGCAACAACCTCTGGCTGGATAGCCCGCTCGCGAAGAAGTTGAGCGCCGATGCCAGCGCTCAACCATTGGGGAGTTATCCGGTGACGGCCACGGTTGACCATAACCTGTTGCCCAGCCGCTTCAGTGCGCTGGCTGGCGACAACCTCTATACCGACACACCGGGCGTGCTGGCCGAGCAGGGCTATGCCCTGACCGCGGACAGCCCGGCGCTGGACGCCGGGGATGCCGAGGCGCCGGCCGGTGAGCTGGATCTGTTGGGGCTGCCCCGTCGGGTGGGGGGCGGGATTGACCTGGGGGCCCAGGAATATCAGACCCCTTAAGGACGACGATGGTGACCATGGGGGGCTTAGGCCCCCGTTTTTTTGCCGGCAGATCGACCCGGCAGGCGTGGCATCGGCTGGCTGGCTACTTTATGCTGGAGCCCTCGCAACAGGAGGTGAGCCGTGAATGCAGTGACCTGTGGCCCCGAATGGGGGGATCGTCGTTCCAGTGATGCCGTGGGCATCAGCAGCCCTTTGGCCGCCTTTCATTTTCTGGCGCGGATCGATCGCAGTCGCCTGACCCATTCCGCCGCCTTTCGCCGCCTGCAGGGCAAGACCCAGGTGGTGGGGGTGGGGGAGAACGAGTTTTTCCGCACCCGCTTGACCCACTCCCTGGAGGTGGCACAGATAGGCGCCACCCTGGCGGATCGCCTGTTGTGGTTCAGCGGCCGCGCCGAATGGAGTCACTGGGTGCCCTGGCTGCCGCCGGAGCACCTCATCGAGACCGCCTGCCTGGCCCACGACATCGGCCACCCGGCCTTTGGTCACAACGGCGAGAAGATCCTCAACTATTTCATGCTGGATCACGGCGGCTTCGAGGGCAACGGCCAGACCCTGCGGCTGCTCACCAAGCTGGGTGAGTATTCCGACGGCTATGGCTACGACCTCACCCGTCGCAGCCTGCTGGCGGTGGTCAAATACCCCGTGTTGTTTGCCGAGGTGGCGCCGGACTACCCCAGCCGGCCAGAGCGGGTACCCCGCAACCTGACCGCCTGGCATCCGCCCAAGTGCCTGCTGGATGATGAGGCGGCGGTGCGGGACTGGCTGGTGGCGCCCTTCAGTGAGGCCGATCGCCGCCGCTTCATCACCCCCCAGGAGGTGGAGAAGGTGGAGGCGGGCATCCCCATCAAGGGGCTGCGGGCCCGCTACAAGAGCCTGGATTGCAGCATCATGGAGCTGGCAGACGACATCGCCTACGGGGTGCACGATCTGGAAGACGCCCTGGCGGTGGGGCTGTTGAGCCCCCAGCAGGTGGTGGCGGATCTGGAGGCGTTGCTGCGGGCTGTGCCGGCCCTGGAGCAGGGCCGCAAGCGGCGGGAGGCGGACTACTATGTCAGCCGCATCGCCAGCGGTGAGCCGCGGCTGCTCAAGCAGGCCATCACCAACCTGGTCCACTTTCTGGTGACCCAGACGGTGCCGGTGGAGTTGGGGCTGTTCGACCATCCGCTGTTGGATTACCAGATGCAGCTCAAACCGGAGGGGGCGGAGATCTTGCGCCAGCTCAAGGGCTATGTGTTCGATCAGGTCATCGCCCAGCCGAGGATCCGTACCCTGGAATACAAGGGCCAGCAGATCATCGCCGAGCTGTTCGAGGCGTTTCGCGACAACCCCAAGGATCTGCTGCCCCGCAGCCTGTCGGCGCGCATCGAGCCGGGCTGCGGCCACTCGCTGCACCGCACCGTCTGCGACTATATCGCCAGCATGAGCGATGGCGAGGCCACCGCCATCTACCAGCGGTTGTTCCTGCCGGGCAACGGCTCCATCTTCGAGCCCTGGTAAGATGAGTCTGCGTCGCCAAGTCCGTTTCTGGCGCAGCCCGGCCCTGCCGGGGCTGGAGCTGCGACGGGCCCGCTATGCCCGCCAGACCTTTACTCGCCATACTCATCCGGTCTGGTCATTAGGCCTGGTGCTGGAGGGGCAGACTCGCTTCGAGCTGGGGGAAGCCTGCTGGCAGGCCGGGGCCGGGGATCTGGTGCTGATCCCGCCCCAGGCGGTGCACGACTGCAATCCTGAAGGGGAGGCGCCGTTGGGCTACTGGATGTTCTATCTGGATCCGGTCTGGCTGCCGGGGCTCACCGCACGGTCGCCCTGCCAGGTGGTCTGGTCGCAGCCGGAGGCGTTTGCCGCCTTGCGGGCCTTGGCGACCCGCCTGCCCGGCTTGCTGCAGCGCGGCGAGTCGCTGGACGACTGGCGCCAAGGCTGGCTGGCGCAGATGGCCGAGGTGCTGGCCCGCTGGCCGGCCCAGTCGCCGCCGGCGGATAGGTCGCCCAGCCCCTGGCTGGCCCGGGCTCAGGCCCTGCTGTGCCAGCCCCAGGAGCTCTCTTTGACCCACCTGAGTCAGACTCTGGGGCTTAGCCCCTCCTACCTCAATCGGCGGTTCGGCGCCGAGCTGGGGCTGCCGCCCCACCGCTATCAGCTGCAGCAGCGCATCGAGCTGGCCAAGACGGCGCTGCGGGCCGGTGCACCCATAGTTCAGGTGGCGGTGGAGCTGGGCTTTAGCGATCAGAGCCACTTCACCCGCCACTTCACCGCCATCGTCGGTGCCACCCCGGCCCAGTACCAAAAGGGCCAGTGACGACAATTTCGTACCAGATCCGATCCGCCGCCCCTGCTAGCATGGCCGCCTGTTTTACGTCGTACAGGTAAGTACAAGATGCAAACCATGACCCGCGGCTGGGCCTGGCTGGCCCTGGCAGGCTCCGTGCTGCTGTGGGGCAGCTCCTATGCCGCCACCAAGACCTCTCTGAGTTATTTCTCCCCCAACCAGCTGATCTGGCTGCGCATGGTGCTGGCGTCCCTGGTGCTGCTGCCCTTCTGGCGCCGGCTGCCCAAGCCGGCCTACCGTCAGGGGGATGGCCGCTGGTTGTTGCTGCTGGGGCTGTTGCAGCCCTGCATCTATTTTACCTGCGAGACCCAGGCCATCCGCTTTACCACCTCGGCTCAGGCCGGCACCATAGCCGCCATGGCCCCGCTGTTTGTCGCCCTGCTGGCCTGGTGGTGGCTCAAAGAGCGCCTGAGCCTGCCGGCCCTGCTGGGGCTGTGCTGTTCGCTCATCGGCGTGGGGCTGCTCTCGTTGGGGGCCTCGGCGGATCAGGCGGCGCCCAATCCCTTGCTGGGCAACAGCTTGCAGCTGCTGGCCATGCTCTGCATCGCCAGCTACATGGTGATCCTCAAGCGCATGAGCAGCCGCTACGACACCTGGTGGCTCACCGGCAGCCAGAACCTGCTGGGCATCCTCTTCTTCCTGCCGGGGGCCTGGCTCGCTGGGACGGATCACTGGAGTCAGGTGCCCTGGTCGGCCTGGCTGTGCGTGCTCTATCTGGGAGGCATCGTCAGCCTGGGGGGCTTCGGCCTGTATAACCTGGCCATGCGGTCCCTGCCCGCCGCCGAGGCGGCCATGAGCATCAACCTGGTGCCCTTGCTGGCCATTCTGATGGGCTGGCTGGCCCTGGGGGAGGCCTTAAGTCCGCTGCAGGGGCTGGCGGCCCTGCTGATCCTGGGGGGCGTGCTGTTGGGGCAATGGCGGCCCGGGCGCAAGGCTCAGGCGGTGCCGGAGGTGGGCTAGCCTGCCGGATCTGCGTCGGCGGACGGGTTCGGGCACCCAGGGCCGAGCGGATCGCCCTCAGGAAAACCTTCTCATTTGAATCTTTTGTGATCCCGCGCCAAAGTCGCGGGATTTTTGTTGCACCCTGTCTCCAGCCGTCTAGGCTGTGACCGCCCAATGATGGGTGTCAATTGGAGATATGGACGTGTTAAAGAAAATACTCTTGGGGCTGCTGCTGACCATGGGCGTGGCCCGGGCGGATGTGCTGTATCTGGATAATGGCTTTGTGGCCAGTACCACCGAAGGGGCATTGATTGGCGGGGGAAACTACTTTGCGGACGGGCTTTTTGCTGCGGACTCAGAATATGTCAATTCGTTGGTGAAACTCAGTAACCTCAATGGCTTGTTTAGCTTCAACAGCTTTGAAGCTAATTCCTTTTACGAATTCGATGCTGTGAATGTCGCAGTCTACGGTGCTTCAGGCCTAATACAGAGCTACAGCATGCGTCAGGTTTGGTCTTGGCCATCCATGTCCTGGTCATTGGATACGGATCTGCTGCCAGGCACCTTGTTCACAGGAGTAAGCTATATGACGATTCAGTCTGCTTATTCACTTGGATTCGAAGCGACCTTGCCTACCCTCACAGCCGCCGTCCCCGAACCTAGCCAATGGGCTCTGCTGTTGCTGGGCGCCGGTGCCTTGCTGGGGCTGTCCCGTCGTCGTCGGGGCATGGGCATGGCGCTGCCGGCTTAAACCGGACTATGTGTGTGACCGGCGGGGTGACCTGCCTGGACAAAGAGGCGCAATTGGCGCCTTTTGTTTTTTCGTTGGCTCGGCGGCGCTTAACGCTCCCGATCCGAATCCCGGTAGGTGCGCACCACCCTGGGGGTGAGCTTGATCACCAGCTCATAGGCGATGGTGCCGGCGTGGCGGGCCACCTCTTCCACCGGCAGCGCCGGGCCCCATAACAGCACGGGATCTCCTACCTGATCCTGGGCATCCGGCCCCAGATCTACCATCAGCATGTCCATGCAGACGCTGCCCACCAGGGGCACCCGGCGGCCATTGACCAGCACAGGCGTGCCGCTGGCGGTACTGCGCGGGTAGCCGTCGCCATAGCCCATGGCCACCACGCCTAAGCAGGTGGCGCGATCCGAGCGCCACTTCTCCCCATAGCTCACCGGTGCGCCGGCGGGGTGCTCCCGCACCGCAATCAGCCGCGAACGCAGGCTCATCACGGGGCGCAGCCCCTCGTCAGTGCCGCAGCGCTGGCCGTCCGGCGCTATGCCGTACAGGGCGATGCCTGGGCGGATCCAGTCAAACTGACTGGCGGGCCAATAGAGCAGGCCGGCGGAGTTGGCCAGGCTCTTGGGCCCCGGGAAGTCCGCCGTGGCCGCGGTAAAGCAATCCAGCTGCGCCTGGGTGCTGACGGAGCCGGGGCTCGTCGGCACAGCTGAAGTGGCTGGCGACCCCGATCTCGTCCGCCACCCAGGGGACAGGCGGCCAACTGAGCGTGGATGTCGCCCAGTTGCTCCGGCAAAAAGCCCAACCGGTGCATGCCAGTATCCAGCTTGATCCAGGTGTGCAGCGGCTTGGGCAGCGGCTGACTGAGCACGGCAGCCAGCTGCTGCGGGCTGTGGATCAGGCAGTGCAGCGCCTGTTGGGCCGCCAGGTGCAAGTCGGCCGCGCAAAAGCAGCCCTCCAGCAGCAGTATGGGGTGCTTCACCCCCAGCTTGCGCAGCTGGAGGCCTTCTTCGAGGCGGGCCACGGCGAGAGCATCGGCCTCGGCCAGCGCCGGCAACAGGCCCGCCACGCCGTGACCATAGGCGTCGGCCTTGACCACGGCCACCAGCTTGGCTGCTGGGGCTCGGCTGCGCAAAACATGCAGGTTATGCCGTAGGGCGGCCAGATCCAGACTGGCTTCGGCGGTAAGCATGGAACCTCCTGTACAACAGATCAGGGGTGATGAGAAAGCGGGCCACCCGCAGGGCGCAGGTGGCCATGCGGGCTAGTCGGCGGCCTGAGCAGCCAGCGCATTGTCGCTATCATTCTCGCCAAAGTAGGCACGGGTCAGGCGGAACACCACCGGGCTTAAGGCCAGCAGAGCGATGAGGTTGGGCAGTGCCATCATGGCGTTCAGGGTGTCAGCCACCAGCCACACCAGATCCAGGTTCATGCCGGCGCCCACCGGGATGGCCAGCACCCAGAGGATGCGGTAGGGCAGCACCGCCTTGACCCCCAGCAGGTAGGTGACGCAGCGCTCGCCATACAGGGACCAACCGATGATGGTGGTGAAGGCAAACAGTGCCAGGGCAATGGCCACCAGGTAGTTGCCCACACTGGGCAGGGCAGAGGAGAACGCCAGGGAGGTGAGGGCCGCGCCCGTCTCACCGCTGGTCCAGCTGCCGGCACTGATGATGACCAGGCCCGTCATGGTGCAGATGATGATGGTGTCGATGAAGGTACCCAGCATGGCCACCAGACCCTGGCGCACCGGATCCTGGTTCTGGGCGCTGGCGTGGGCGATGGGGGCGGAGCCCAGGCCGGCCTCGTTGGAGAAGATGCCCCGAGCCACACCGAAGCGGATGGCCATCCAGACGCTGGCACCGGCGAAGCCGCCCTGGGCGGCGGTGGGGGTGAAGGCTTCCTGGAAGATGAGGGCAAAGGCGCCGGGCAGGGCCTGGGCATTGATGGCCAGCACCACCAGGCTGCCCAGGATATAGGCCACTGCCATGAAGGGCACCAGGGCGCCGGCAAACTTGCCGATGCGCTTGATGCCGCCGATGAGCACCAGGCCCACGATCACCATGGTCACCAGTCCCACGGTCAGGGGGGCGATGCCGAAGTTGGTGTTCAGCACCTGAGCCATGGAGTTGGCCTGCACAGTGTTGCCGATGCCAAAGCCGGCCAGGGCGCCGAACAGGGCGAACAGGCCACCCAGCCAGGCCCACTTAGCGCCCATACCGTTCTTGATGTAGTACATGGGGCCACCCACATAGGCGCCATTCTTGTCCTTTTCACGGTAGTGCAGGGCCAGCACCGCCTCGGCGTACTTGGTGGCCATGCCAACCAGGGCGGTCATCCACATCCAGAACAGGGCACCCGGACCGCCGAGGAACACGGCGCTGGCCACCCCGGCGATGTTCCCTGTGCCCACGGTGGCGGACAGGGCGGTCATCAAGGCCTGGAAGGGGGGGATCTCCCCCTTGTCGCTGGACTGGCGGCCCTGCCACAGCAGCTTGAAGCCGGTGCCCAGCTTGAGGATCGGCATCAGCTTGAGCCCCAGGCTCAGGAAGATGCCAACCCCCAGGATCAGCACCAGCATGGGGACGCCCCAGACGATGCCGTTGACGGTGTTGATAAATGAGGTGATTGCCTCCATGGCGGAACGCTCCTTTTCTTCTTCATCTAGTTCAGGGGACTGTGGGGGAACTGCAGCCTGCTGGGCGAGCCAGCAGGAACCCATCACTCTACCAGCCTTCGCAACATTCGGGCCAAACTGGCAAACAAAAAATGACGATATATCATTTCAATATATCAATCTGAGGTGGAATAAAACACTGTCGATTGGCGCTGTTGTGGTGTTGTCGCTGCGGTGCCATCTCTGCGCCATCCTGGCCACAATCGGGCGCCAAGCCAGATATTGTCTGGTGTTGCAGCGAGTTTACCAGTGGTTATCTCGGTGACTTGGCGGCGACATGAGCAACTTTGGTGGTGTTGCTACAAAATGGTGGGCTATTTTGTTGCATTGTGAGGTTTGCTCCCCGTCGGGTCACGCCAGGATGATCCTCTGAATCATCAGAACTTAATCCGATTATTTCTCGAATCTCGGCAGAAGATGCTGAGAAGCCGAGTCATGCGAATATTGCCTGGCGTTAAATTTTTTAATGCTGACAAAATTTAGTATCGATCACCAGATATATACGGAATTGGCATGATGGCTGCTGTATCTGTTGTGAAACCTAGACAATTGGACTGCAAGGAAGGCCTGGCGGTCATCTCTTATCAAGGAGCGCAACATGAGTGAATCCATCATACCGCAACCCTACCTGCTGTTTCTGGGCGATGCCCCCGATGCCCTGGCCGCCAAGGTGGCCTTAGGCATCAAGCAGTGGCGTCCCCAGCTGTGTGTCGGCCAGCTGAGCCTGCCGGGTTGCCAGGCCGACTGCGGCCTGCCGGAGCTGAGTCTGGCCGAGGCCTGGGCCGCCGGTGCCCGCACCTTGGTGATCGGTGTGGCCAACCGTGGCGGCATCATAGCTCCGGGTTGGATCGCCCTGCTGAAGGAGGCCCTGGAGCTGGGCATGGATCTGGCCGCCGGCCTGCACAACCGCCTGTCCGACGTGCCTGAGCTGAAGGAAACCGCCGACCGCCTGGGCCGTGCCCTGTTCGATGTGCGTCATCCCACCCGCACCTTCGCCGTGGCCAATGGTCGCAAGCGGGCCGGCAAGCGGTTGCTGCCGGTGGGCACCGACTGCTCTTGCGGCAAGATGTACACCGCCCTGGCCCTGGAGAAGGCCATGCAGGAGCGCGGCATGAAGGCCAGCTTCCGGGCCACCGGCCAGACCGGCATCCTCATCAGCGGCGCCGGGGTCAGCGTGGACTGCGTGGTCTCCGACTTCGTCTCCGGTGCCGTGGAGTGGCTGAGCCCGGAAAACGACGCCGACCATTGGGATCTCATCGAAGGGCAGGGCTCCCTGTTCCACCCCTCCTTCGCCGGGGTGACCACGGGCCTGATTCACGGTGCCCAGCCCGATGCCCTGGTGCTGTGCCACGAACCCACCCGCAGCCACATGCGCGGCCTGCCCGAGTACGCCGTGCCGGATCTGGAGACCTGCATGGCCGCCAACCTGCTCACCGCCCGGCTGACCAACCCGGCGGCGCGCTTCGTCGGCATCTCGGTGAACACCGCCAAGCTGGCCGAGGCCGAGGCCCTGGCCCTGCTGGCCGAGATTGAGGCCAAGTTCGGCCTGCCCACCGTCGATCCGGTTCGCCACGGCGTGGGTCGCATCATAGACGCCCTGTAAGGAGAGGCCATGCAGGCAAGGGTATTTGAAGAGTCCTGGCCCATCGCCGGCCGCTTCGTCATCAGCCGCGGGGCCCGCACCGAGGCCCGGGTGGTGGTGGTGGAACTGACGGACGGGACGGCCGTGGGGCGGGGAGAGTGTGTGCCCTACGCCCGCTACGGTGAAACCGTCGAGGGGGTGATGCGGAGATCACCGAACTGCTGCCGGCCCTGGAGCTGGGCCTCAGCCGGCCGGCGCTG
>JAJOIN010000108.1 GCA_021209335.1 Aeromonadaceae bacterium | reverse complement strand
CGTCCGCCCGGCAACCGCCAGGCCAGGCCGCCCGCCAGCAGGCAAACTGCGGTCAGGGCCTGCGACTGGCTGAGCCACCACCAGCCGTCCAGGTGGTGCGTCAGCCAGGCAATCGCCGCCATCAGGGCCCACAGCAACCAGGCAACACACTGCAGCCCCAGCCCGGCCAGCCCGGGTGACAGGGGGAGCAGGAGCGTGCTGAGCAGCGCCAGCGGGATGAGACACAGACAAAACAGCGGCACCGCCAGCAGGTTGACCGGTAACGCCAACCAGGAGAGGCCGCCGAAATAGCACCACTGCAGCGGCAGCAACCCGGCCCCCAGCCCCAGTTGCATCCGAAACAGCCCCGCCTTGGGCCAGATAAACAGCAGCACAAAGATCAGCCCAACCGCACCGATGGACAGCCAGAAGCCCTGGCTAAACAGGGCCCAGCCATCCAGGCACAAGAGGCCGACCAGGGTCAGCCACCACAGCTGCCAGCGCCCCCAGCGGCGCCTAAACAGGTGGCCGCCGATCCACAGGCACAGCATCAGCAAGGCCCGCTGGGTGGGCAAGGAGAAATTGGCCAAATAAGCATACCCCCAGGCCAACAGGGCGCCGCCAAGCCAAGCCAGTCGTGGTGAGTAGCCCGCCCCCAGCCACAGGGGCAGACGCGCCAGCAGATAGCCCAACCCACAGGCCAGGCCGATGTGCAGTCCCGAGATGGCCATCAGGTGAATGAGTCCCACCTGACGCAGCTGCTGCCACTGTGTCTGGCTGACGCCCGAGCGCTCGCCAAATACCAGGGCCAGCACCAGGCCGGCGGTTGGCACCTCGGCCAAGGCGGTGCGCGCCCCGGCTAACAGGCGCTGACGCAGATCTGGCGGCGCCGGCCTATGGCTGAGCAGCTGTTTGAGGCTGCCGCGGGCCGTGATCCCCTGCCCCAAGGCCTGGCGCAGAGCATCAAAGCCCATGGGATTGCCCAGCCCCTGCACCGGTCGCAGGCTGACCCTGGCCGTCAGGCTATCGCCCGGCGCCAGGCTCACGGGCGGCGGATACAAACCAAGCCGGATGCGCGGCGCAGGCCAAAGGGCCGCCCCATCGAGCTGCGATAGCCGAACCACCAGTTGGGTGTTGGGCCCCTCCGACCGGCTTTCAAGCACGGTGCCGGATATGGTATGTTGCGACTGCCCTTGGTCGAGCTGGCTCAGCCAGGCCAGCTGCAGGTTAAAAAACAGCACCATCCAGCCCAAGCCCACTAAGGCGGCTGCCATCAGTCTGTCACCTTTAACCAGCCATACTAGCCCCAGCAGCCAGGCCAGCAGTCCCCAGACCGGCGCCGGCAGCTGTGACCACCACAAGCCAGAAACGGCGCCCAAGGCAAACAGGGGCAGGACAGTGCCCCGGGTTCCTGCTTTAGACACAGAAGTAGATGCGATGCCCAAGAAGTTTCTTAAACGTTGGATGCCGGATCCGGCCAAGATCAGAGAGCAGAAAAACCTGCGGATGTTCAGCCAGTGGCTGGGGGATGGCAACCTGTGGCATCTGAATCGACGCTCGGCATCCGGTGCCTTTGCCGTGGGCCTGTTCATGGCATGGATCCCCGTCCCTTTTCAGATGGCACTGGCGGCGGGCGCCGCCATATTGCTGCGGGTCAACCTGCCCCTGTCGGTGGCCATGGTCTGGCTCACCAACCCGGTGACCATGCCGCCCATGTTTTACTTCGCCTACTATTTTGGTGCCCGGGTGCTGGGCATGCCACCTGTCGACTTTGAGTTCAATCTGAGCTGGGAATGGCTGGTGACCGTGATGGAGACCATCGGCAAACCCTTCCTCTTGGGTTGCGGCATGCTGGCGGTGATCTGCAGCCTGGTGGGCTATCTGAGCATTCAGCTGCTGTGGCGCATCTCGGTGCAACGCCGCTGGGCCCAGCGGTTGAAGAAAGACGGCTCACGCTAAATCCCTCGCCGGAACCAGCAAAACAACAACGGCTCCCTGGGGAGCCGTTGTTGTTTCTAGCCTGCCGGATGTCAGGAGCTAGCGTCCCAGCTCCCGGCCCGGGGCCAGCCCACTGGCCCGCCAGGCCGGGTACAGGGTGGCCAGCAGGCTCATCAGCACGGCAACACTAGTCACCACCAGCACGTCCGTCAGCTGCAGCTGGGAGGGCAGGAAGTCGATGAAATAGATGTCCGGGTTCAAGAAACGCTGCCCCATCAGCCGCTCCAGCAAAGCGATGAGATCGCTCAAGAACAAGGAGAGCAGACTGCCCGCCACGGCGCCAGCGATGGCCCCTGCCAACCCGTTCATCAGCCCCTGCACCATGAAAGTCAGGCGGATCTGCGCATCCCCCGCCCCCATGGTCTTCAGGATGGCGATGTCGCCGCGCTTCTCGTTCACCGCCAGCACCAGGGTGGAGACGATGTTGAAGCAGGCCACCGCCACCACCATCAGCATCACCACGTACATGACGGTGCGCACCATCTGGATGTCCTGATACAGGTAGCCCTGGGAGTTCATCCAACTGCGCACATACAGACGATAAGGCAGGCGATTGGCGGCGGCGAAGGTGATGGTCTGGGCCTGCATCAGATCGGCCACCTTGAGGCTAAAACCCTGCACCTTGTCACCCCAGCCCAGCGCCGTCTGGGCATCGGCCAGGTGCATGAAGCCCAGCAGGCCATCGAGCTGACCGCCCAGCGCCAACACCCCAACCAGGGTGAAACGGCGCTGCAACGGCGCCTTCATGGCCAGATTCGGATCGCTGTTGGGCAGCAGCAGGGTCACCCCATCTCCCAGCTTGAGCCCCAGGCGCTTGACCAACTGCTGGCCCAGGATGAGGCCATTCTCGCCGGGTTTGAGCGCCAGGAGCCCTGCCCCCGTCATATAGTGGTTGGCTTCGGAGATGGCGATCTCCGCCTCCGGCAGCACGGCGCGCAGTTGCACCGCCTTCATCTGGTTGCCCTTCTCCAGCATGCCGTTGACCCGGATCAGCGGCGCCACCGCCCGTACCCCTTCGCCTTTTTGCAACTGCCATTGGGCCTGATGCCAATCGACGATCGGCTCGCTGACCACCTCCACCTCGCCATGGGGAATGACGGCCAGCACCCGGGTGCGCAGCTCCTGCTCGAAGCCGTTCATGGCCGACAGCCCCATGATCAGGGCCATCACCCCCAGGGCGATACCCAGCACGGACGCTGCCGAGATGAAGGAGACAAAGCCGCTGCGGGCGCGGGCCCGACTGTAGCGCAGCCCCAAAAACAGGGGCAGAGGCTTAAACATCACACGCCCTCCACCACCTGGCCGCTGACCAGGGTGATGCGCCTGTGCAGGCGCGCCGCCAGCGCCCGGTCGTGGGTCACCACCACAAACGCCGTGCCCAGCTCGCGGTTGAGCTCGCACATGAGGCCATAGATGCTCTCGGCGCTCTTGTGATCCAGATTGCCGGTGGGCTCATCCGCCAGCACCAGCTTGGGTTCGTTCACCAGGGCCCGGGCGATGGCCACCCGCTGCCGCTCACCGCCGGAGAGCTCGGCAGGCTTGTGGCTCAGGCGATGGCCCAAGCCGACCCGCTGCAGCATGGCGGTGGCCCGCGCCTTGGCCTCCGGCACAGCGTAGCCCCCGATCAGCAGGGGCATGGCCGCATTCTCCAGGGCACTGAACTCGCCGAGCAGGTGATGGAACTGATAGACGAAGCCCAGCTCACGGTTGCGAAAGCGCGCCTGCTGCTTGGGTTTGAGCCGGTGGATATCGGCCTGCTGGAAGTACACCTGGCCACTGCTGGGGGTATCCAGGGCACCCAACAGGTGCAGCAGGGTGCTCTTGCCGGAGCCCGAGCTGCCCACCACCGCCAGCATCTCGCCCTCGGCCACCTGCAGGCTGACCTCTTGCAGGACCTGGGTATCCAGCTCCCCTTCCCGATAGTGTTTGGACAACTGCTGACAACTGAGCAGGGGGGTCTTATTCATAACGCAATGCCTCGGCAGGTCGAATGGCGGCGGCCCGGTAGGCCGGATACAGGGTGGCCAGGAAGCTGATGAGCAAGCCCCCCAGGCTGATGAGGGCGATCTGACCCGGCAGCATCACCACCGGCAGCCCCTGGCCGCCGGCGGCCATATACAGATTGAGCCCCAGCAAGGCCAGGGCCTGATTGAGGTAGGCGGCCAGGAGACAGCCCAGCAGGGTGCCGAACAAGCCGCCCATGATGCCGCTCCAGGCGCCCTGCACCATGAAGATCCGCAGCACGGCGCCGGTTTCCAGCCCCATGGTGCGCAGAATGGCCACCTCGCCCTGCTTGTCGAGCACCACCATCACCAGGGCCGAGAGGATGTTGAACGCCGCCACCATGATGATGAGCACCAGCATCAGCGACATGAGGTGCTTCTCCATGGCCACGGCGCGAAACAGCTCGCCGCGCTCCGCCCGCCAGTCGTGCAGCACCAGACCATCGGGCAACTGATCAGGCTGGATTTGCGACACGGCGAAGGCGTCATCCAGCCACAGCCGCAGGCCGCTGACCTGCTCCGGCCCGTAGCGCAGCAGGCGGCGGGCATCCTCCAGGTGCACCAGCGCCACCTGTTCGTCCACATCGGCCCGCACCTCGAAGCTGCCCACCAGAGTGAACAAGCGCTGACTGGGCACCCGCCCCAGGGGGGTGAAGCGGCTGCCTTCGCCGGAGAGCAGGCGAACCGGATCCCCCGGCAGCAGGGTCAGGCGCCGGGCGATGCCGCTGCCGACTATGATGTTGAAGGATCCCGGCGTCAGCTTGGCCAGCAGCTCAGGCCCCAACTGCTGGGCCAGTCGATCTGCGGCCGGAAAGGCTGCCGGGTCTATGCCCATCAAGGAGATCGCCGTCAGCTGCCCCGGGCTCTGGGCCATCACCTCGCCACGAATGAGCGGCGCCCGGGCCAGCTCGTGGGGCTGTTTGGGCAGCGTCTCGGCCAGGGCCTGCCAGTGGCTCAGCCGGCCGTCGGCGTCACTCAACACGGCATGGGGAATCACCCCCAGGATGCGGCCCTTCAACTGCCCCTCGAAACCATTCATCACAGAGCTGACCACAATAAGCGCCGCCACCCCGATGGCGATGCCGAAGGTGGAGAACAAGGAGACGAAGGAGGCGAAGCGATCCTCGCCACGGGCGCCGGCATAGCGCAGACCGATGGCCAGGCTCAGCGGCTGGAAGATGGAAAATGTCACGCCAAACCCAAGCGTTGCTATTAAAGAGGGATAGCGGATAATAAATGCAAAGATGTTGCGCCAACAAGGGGATAGCCTTGAGCGAAGAGTATTTTAGCATTCAGCACCGTCTGGCCGTGAACCTGATCCCGTTGCCGCCGGGCAGCCCCTTGCCGGATCTGGCGCAACTGGAGGCGCAATTGCCCGAGCCTTTTCGGCTGAGCAACAGCATTGCGCACCTGGATGTCGGCAGTCATCGCGCCCTGCGCAACTTGAGCGACGAGCTGCAGCCCCTGGTGGAGATCATCAACCAGCAATCCCAAAAGATTAACGTGCTACTGGGCTTTGTCTTAAGCCTGCAGGATGAGCCCCATCACCGGCATCACACCGAACGCTTTGGCGCCGGTGGCCTGACCCTTTGCTCCCCCCTGGCCCTGGTGCCCCAACAGTTGGTGCAGCTGAAGATCTTCTTGCAGGAGGAGGCGGCCGCCATCTTCTGTTACGGCCGGGTGACCCAGGTCACGCCGGCAGGCGAGCAGCAGCGGCTCCAGCTGGAGTTCGCCTGCATCCGCGACGAAGACAGAGAGCTGCTCATTCGCGCCAGCCTGCACGTGCAGTCCAAACAGCTTAAATTGCGTGCCCAGCAAAGGGCCAATTCACTCTAGATCCCGATAGCCATGAGCCAATTGTTTCACCTGACCCCGCCCAGCCGGGCCGGGGAACGCCAGACCCTGGGAAACCTGCCAGGCAGCAGCCTGGCCCTGGCCGCCGCCGAGCTGGTGCGCGCCAATCCGCACCCGGTACTCATTCTGGTGGCCGATACCCCGGCCGCCCTGCGCCTGGAGCAGGAGCTGCAGTTTCTGCTGCGCGATGCCGACCTGCCGGTGCTGCTGTTCCCGGACTGGGAGACCCTGCCTTACGACAGTTTCTCCCCCCACCAGGACATCATCTCCCAGCGCCTGGAGACCCTCTATCGCCTGCCGCGCATGGCCAGAGGCGCCCTGATCCTGCCCATCGCCACCCTGATGCTGCGCTGCGCGCCGGCCAGCTTCATCGACCGCTTCAGCTTACTGGTCAAACCCGGCGACCAGCTGGACCTGCACGGCCTGCGCCGGCGGCTGGAGCAGGCCGGTTACCGGGCGGTGGAGCAGGTGCTGGAGCACGGCGAGTTCGCCGCCCGCGGCTCCTTGCTGGATCTCTTCCCCATGGGGTCGCGCGAGCCCTACCGCATCGACTTCTTCGATGACGAAGTGGACACTCTGCGCACCTTCGATCCGGACAGCCAGCGCTCCAGCAGCCCGGTTGCCGAGGTGCGCCTGCTGCCGGCCCACGAGTTTCCTACGGATCAGGAGGCCATCGAGGGCTTCCGCCAGCGTTATCGGGAGCGCTTCGAGATCAGCCGCGCCCCCGAGTGCATCTACCAGCAGGTGAGCAAGGGCCACTGGCCCGCCGGCATCGAATACTATCTGCCGCTGTTCTTCGAGCAGACCGCCACCTTGCTGGACTACCTGCCGGAGGACAGCCTGCTGCTGACCCAGGGGGATCTGCCGGCGGCCAGCCAGCAGTTCTGGGACGACGTGGCAGCAGCGCTTTGCCAACCGCCGGGTGGATCCCGCCCGCCCCCTGCTGCCCCCCGAGGCCCTCTACCTGCCGGTGGATCAGCTGTTTGGCGCCATCAAGCCCTACACCCAGATCCATTTGCAAGCGGAAGCGACCGAGGAGAAGGCCGGCCGCAGCAACCTGCCGGTGGCCGGTCTGCCGGATCTCACGGTCGACGCCCAGGCCGCCGATCCCCTCGCCCGCCTCAAGGCCTTCCTGGCGGAGTACCCGGGCCGGGTGCTGCTGTGCGCCGAGTCTGAAGGGCGCCGGGAGAGCCTGCGGGATCTGCTGGCCCCCCTGGGCCGCCCCCTGCCCGAGTTCACCAGCCTGAGTGATTTTGCCCAGGCCAAGGAGACGCTGGGGGTGCTGGTCTGCCCGCTGCAGCAGGGCTTCGTGCTAAGCGACGCCGGCCTGGCCCTCGTCGCCGAGGCCGAGCTGCTGGGGCAGAAGGTGATCCAGCGCCGCCGCCGTGACCGGCAAAAAGGCGGCGCCAGCGGCGATGCCATCATCCGCAACCTGGCGGAGCTGAGCATAGGCCAGCCGGTGGTGCACCTGGAGCACGGCGTCGGCCGCTACCTGGGGCTGCAGACCATAGATGCCGGCGGCCTGGCCACCGAGTACCTGACCCTGGAGTACGCCAATCAGGACAAGCTCTATGTGCCGGTAACCTCCCTGCACCTCATCAGCCGCTACAGCGGCGGCGAGCACCCGCCCCTGCACAAGCTGGGCACCGACGCCTGGAACAAGGCGCGCAAGAAGGCCGCCGACAAGGTGCGGGACGTGGCGGCCGAGCTGCTGGATGTCTACGCCCGCCGCGCCGCGCGGCCCGGCCTTGCCTTCCGCCACGACAAGCAGGCCTATGCCAGCTTCGCCGCCACCTTCCCCTTCGAGGAGACCCCGGATCAGCTCAACGCCATCAATGCGGTGCTGGGGGACATGTGTCAGGCCAAGGCCATGGATCGCCTGGTGTGTGGTGACGTGGGCTTCGGCAAGACGGAGGTGGCCATGCGCGCCGCCTTCGTGGCGGTACACGGCGGCAAGCAGGTGGCGGTGCTGGTGCCCACCACATTGCTGGCCCAGCAGCACTACGACAACTTCCGTGACCGCTTCGCCAACTGGCCGGTGCGCATCGAGGTGCTCAGCCGCTTCAAGAGCGCCAAGGAGCAAAAACTCGCGCTGGACGCCCTGGCTGACGGCAAGCTGGACATCATCATTGGCACCCACAAGCTGCTGTCCGACGATATCCGCTTCCAGGATCTGGGGCTGCTCATCGTCGATGAGGAGCACAGATTCGGCGTGCGACAAAAAGAGAAGCTCAAGGCCCTGCGGGCGGACGTGGATATCCTGACCCTCACCGCCACCCCCATCCCCCGCACCCTGAACATGGCCATGAGCGGCATGCGGGATCTCTCCATCATCGCCACCCCGCCGGCCCGCCGGCTGGCCATCAAGACCTTCGTGCGGGAGTACGACAAGGCGCTGATCCGGGAGGCGGTGCTGCGGGAACTCAAACGCGGCGGCCAGGTCTACTTCCTGCACAACGATGTGGAGACCATCGACCAGACCGCCGAACAGCTGGCCGAGCTGTTGCCCGAGGCGCGCATCAGCGTGGCCCACGGCCAGATGCGGGAGCGGGAGCTGGAGAAGGTGATGAGCGACTTCTACCACCAGCGCCACAACCTGCTGGTGTGCACCACCATCATAGAAACCGGCATAGACGTGCCCAGCGCCAACACCATCATCATGGACCGCGCCGACCGCCTGGGGCTGGCCCAGCTGCACCAGCTGCGTGGCCGGGTCGGTCGCTCCCACCACCAGGCCTACGCCTACCTGCTCACCCCCCATCCCAAGGCCATGACCCCGGATGCGGTCAAGCGGCTGGAGGCCATCGAATCCCTGGAGGATCTGGGGGCCGGCTTCGTGCTGGCCACCCACGATCTGGAGATCCGCGGCGCCGGCGAGCTGCTGGGGGACGATCAGAGCGGGCAGATTGAGTCCATCGGCTTCACCCTCTACATGGAGATGCTCGAAGAGGCGGTGGCCGCCCTCAAAGAAGGCCGGGAACCCTCGCTGGATCAGCTGCTCAGCGGCCACACCGACATCGATCTGCGGGTGCCGACCCTGCTGCCGGATGACTATATCCCGGATGTGAACATGCGCCTCTCCCTGTACAAGCGCATCGCCAGCGCCGACAGCCAGTCCGCCCTGGATGACCTCAAGGTGGAGCTCATCGACCGCTTCGGCCTGTTGCCCGAGCCCGCCAAACACCTGCTGGCCCTGGCGGCCCAACGGTTGCGGGCGGCGCCCCTGGGCATCAAGCGCATCGAGGTGAGTGCCGGCGGTGCCCTGGTGGAATTCACCGAGCACACCAAGGTGGATCCCATGAAGGTGGTCAGCCTGCTGCAGAGCCAGCCGCGCATCTTCAAGATGGATGGTCCCACCAAGTTGCGCATCGGCATGCCGGCGGTGGACGCCAAGGCCCGCTTTGGCCTGCTGGAACAGCTGCTCGGCCAGTTGGGTGCGGCGTGAGGCAGTGGCACTCGCCCCTGACCCCCATGGGGGATCATCCGCTGCCCGGCCCCTGGCTGCTCTGCCTGCTGTTGTGGTGCCGGGGCTACTGGCTGCTGTTGCTGGCCCTGGCCAGCCGGTCACAAAGCGCCGAGCTGCTCGGCCTGGTCTACCCGGATCCGCTGCAGCTCTACTGGGCTTTGGGCTGGGGCACCCCGGCCCTGCTGGTCTGGCTGGCCTCCGCCTACCGGCAGCGCGCCCCCCATCCCCTGGCCCATGCCCTGTGGCGGCGCGGACGGCCCTTGTGTCTCATCAGTGCCCTGGGTGAGCTGGCTAACCTGCTGTACGGTCTCTACCTGAGTGACGGCGCCTTCAGCTGGCCGGTAGCCCTGCTGCTGCTGGCCCAGCTGACGAGCCTAGGCTATCTGTTCAAGAGCCGCCGGCTCAAGGGGCTGTTTGTGGTGACTGCCGCCGAGGCCAACCCCATCAGGCACTAGTCCGCCAGCTGGCCCAGCAGCACCTGGGCCAGCCCCAGGCTAGGCCGACCGGTGAGCATCAGGATCTGCCAGCCACAGCCAAAGCCACCGCTGATCAAATCCGCCTCAGGCGCGGCGGCCAGCGCCGGCAGCAGCGCCTGGGCCGCCATCTGCCGGGACTCGGCGATGTGCTCGGCCTCCATGCCATAGGTGCCCGCCATGCCGCAGCAAGCCGCCTCGATAAACTGCAGATCCAGCTGCGGAATGAGCTTGAGCAGCCGGCGCAGCGGCTTTAGGCCCCCCACCGCCTTCTGATGACAATGGGCATGCACCAGCAGGCGGCCGGTTCTGGGCTTGAACGCCAGCTCCAGGCCGTGGGCCATCAGCTCCCGGGCCAGAAACTCTTCAAGCATCAGCGCCTGCTGCGCCGCATTCTCCAGCCCGTCGGGCAGCTGTGCTGGCTCAAACAGCTGGCGGTACTCCTCCCGCAGCATCAACAGACTGGAAGGTTCCAGCCCCACCAAGGGGCGACCCGCCGCCAGATGCTGGGCCAGGGCCGCCAGCAGATGGCGGGCATGCCGCTGGGCCGCCGGGATGCGGCCGATGGAGAAGTCCGCCCGGCCGCTTTCATAAGGGCGACGGCGCGCATCCTGCGGCGGCAGCAGGTAGACCCGGTAGCCCAGGCGCCGCAACAGGGACAATGCCGCCTGGGCCTCGGCAGGGCGAAACAGGCCGGTCAAGGGGTCCACCCAGAGCACCAGCTCGCCACGAAGGGGTGCCGCAATCAGCGGCTCGTACCAGCCCTCGCCCTCGGTAAAGCCGGGCGTTAGCGGCAGCGGCAACTCCGCCTCCCGTGCCAACCCCAGCAACCGCTCGCCCCAGGCCCGCAGGCGTGGCGAGCGGTTGCGCCAGGCCAGCAGCCGCGCCAGCCAGGGAAAGCGCAACAGCCACAAGGGCCCCGCGGCCAGCAGCCAGGCCCGCAGGCTGCTGCCATGACGGGCCACTAGTTGGGCCTGATACTCGGCCTTGATGGTGGCCATGTCCACATAGGCCTCGCATTCGCGCTTGCAGCCCTTGCAGCCGATGCAGGAGTCCAAGGCTTGCGCCAGGGCGGGATCGGTGAGCCAATCCTGCTCCTGCGGCCGGTTCAATGCCTGCTTGAGCAGCCGAATGCGTCCGCCCGGTGAGCGATCCGGTGCCGGCATCAGCCGGTAGCTGGGGCACATGACTCCCTTGGCGGTCACCTGCTCGCAAACCCCGCTGCGGATGCAGACCGCCACCGCCCGGGCAAAATCGCCCCCCTGAGCCGGGATGTCGGCATAGGCATCCCCCTGCCCCTGCTCGTGATAGGCCGACCAGTTCAATACTGTCTTCATCTTGTGTCCTACTGCTGTCCTGGCTCAGGTCACATCAAGAAGGATGCCAGCTTAGCGGTGCGGTTTTGGTGCGGATTGGCGGGCAAAGCCGGCACAAGCCGTCTGTCACCGGGTGCTTATGTGGCACAGTGTCGCATTGCCGACAAGGTCAGGCGGGAGCGGGGGAGCGAGGCAATCAGATACAAAAGGGGCCGTCGATGACGGCCCCTGGGTACAGAGGGTATGCCTGACCGGCACTTAGTGCAGCTTCAAACGCGGGCGCAGGATACGGTTGATCTGGCCCACCAGCATCATCAGCCCGGTCTTGATGTAACCGTGCAGGGCGATCTGGTGCATGCGGTACAAGGAGACGTAGACGAAGCGCGCCAGACGACCTTCCACCATCATGGAGCCGCGCATCAGGTTGCCCATCAGGCTGCCGACTGTGCTGAAGCGGCTCATGGAGACCAGGGAGCCGTAGTCCACGTAGCTGTAGGGCTTGAGCTCACGGCCCTGCATCATGGCCAGAATGTTGGCCAGGGCGCGGTCGGCCATCTGGTGGGCAGACTGAGCACGGGGCGGCACGAACTTGCCTTCCTCGCCCATGGGACAGGCGGCCACGTCGCCGATGGCGAAGATATGCTCGTCGCGAGTGGTCTGCAGCGTGGTCTTCACCACCAGCTGGTTGATGCGGTTGGTTTCCAGCCCGCCGATCTCCTTCATGAAGTCCGGTGCCTTGATGCCGGCGGCCCAGACCATGAGGTTGGCTTCGATCAGCTCGCCATCCTTGGTCTTGAGCCCCTCGGGGGTGGCTTCACTGACGAAGGTGGCGGTGCGCACGTCCACCCCCAGCTGGCTCAGCTCGTGGTGGGCGGCAGCGGAGATGCGCTCCGGCAGGGCCGGCAGAATGCGCGGACCGGCTTCCACCACAGTCACCTTGAGGCTGTCACGGGTCAGGTGCTTGTAGCCATAGGCCGCCAGCTCTTCCACCGCGTTGTACAGCTCGGCGGACAGTTCCACCCCGGTGGCCCCGGCGCCGACGATGGAGATCTTCACCTTCTGCTGCGGCTGGCAGGTCAGATCCCCTGGCTTGCAATCGCTGGCAAACTGCAGGAACTGGTTCATCAGCAGGCCGTGGAAACGGAAGGCCTGATCCGGACTGTCCAGGAAGATACAGTTGTCGCGCACGCCGGGAGTGCCAAAGTCGTTGGACACAGAGCCCAGGGCGATGACCAGGTAGTCATACTCCAGCTCACGCTCGTCCAGCACCAGCTCGCCCTTCTCGCCATAGATGGGGGCCAGCACGATGCGCTTGTCTTCCCGCTTGATGCCGGTGAGGGCCCCCAGCTGGAACTCGAAACCATGATTGCGGGCGTGGGACTGGTAGCTCACGGCATCGATCCCCGCATCCAGGGAGCCGGCAGCCACCTCATGCAGCAGCGGCTTCCAGAGGTGGGTTCGGTTGCGATCCACTAAGGTGATCTGGGCCTTGCCCTTCTTCCCCAACTTGCGGCCCAGTTTGGTCGCCAGTTCCAGGCCGCCGGCACCCCCGCCGACAACGACAATCTTGGTCATAACAGCTTACCTTTCATCAAAAAACGAAGGGGCCAAACAGCCCCTACCCATGTGGAAATGATCGGCTCAGGCGAGCTTGAAGGCTTTGATGGCCTGCAGATGCGCCGAGATATTCTTGAACTTATGCGTCTCGGTCGAATCCCAGATTATGTTGTAATAATCCTTCAGCTCCTGTTCAGTAAGGCCATTATCCACCACTTCATCGTTAACAGAAAGGATACAAAAGCATTTGCCCGCATTTTTTTTACGAAATTCGGTTACACATTTGGTGGCGATATCGTCGTATTCTTCCGGCCTTTCTATCTTGCCCACCATGTTGTGTTCCGGGTGGAGATTGGGATTGAACACCACCTGCTTGATGCCACACAAGAAGCCGATCCGCTCGCTCCAGTAGCCCCCCAGCCCCACCCCGCAGATCAGAGGCTTGGGATCCTCGCTCATGGCCAGTTGCTTGTGCACTTCCTTCAGCAGGTGGCTCATGTCATGTCGCGGATGTATGGTGCTGTAGTGAACAAAGCGCACATCCGGATCAATGAATTGCAACTGCATGACCTTTTCGTGGTTACCCGGGCTGGTAGCATCAAATCCGTGCAAATAGATAATCATGTGACTCCCTCATCGCGCCGTGTTGTAACGACCATATCAGGTTAGCCTATCCCGACCAAGGGCCCCAGCGGGCTAAGCTTGCGGCGGATCAAACTTGCCTCATCGACTGGCCAGGGCCGAGAAATCGTCGGCCAGGCTGTAAAGCGTCTTGCGCAGATATTGCCGCTGCCCCTCGTCGAGACTGGCGGAAAGCTGGCTCAAGGAGCGCACGGTACGCTGACGTTGGCTGTCCACATACCCCTCGAAGCGACCTTGGCCGAGGGACTTGCCCTTCACCAGCAGCTGGCGCAGGTAACCACTGAACTCAGGGGTGCCCCGCTGGCTCAACATGGTTTCCAAGGCGGCCAACCAGACATCCTGATAGTCCAACCAGGTGGGATAGAGCTCCTGCTGCCAGGCCGCCCACTGACCTATGATGGGCTGCTGGGCTGGCCTGATGTCATCAATCCAGCGCCGCAGGTTTTTTTGTAACTTGCGCGAGAAGTCCTGCTGTAGCTTCTTGCCCCCATCCTTTTCCCAATCGCTGCGCCGGGTCACCTGCTTGGTGCGCTGCTCCCCCAGGTAACGGTAGACTTGTTCATCCTGCAGGCTGGCGGCAATACGGTTGGCATAGGGTTCGACGCCATCGGCCAAGCGGATGAGATCCCCCTCAAACAGGCTCAGGTAGTAGTCGGTGCGCGCCTCAGTAAGCGGCCCCTTGAGCTCATCCGCCAACTGACGCAACTGCTGGGCATAGTGGGGTAGCTCCACCTGGCGATGCCAGCTGAGGAAGCGCTCCACCTCATGATCGACGATGCGCGATTGCTGGCTGTTGAGCTGAAAATAGTCATCCAGCTTCCAGGCGATGGCCCAGTCCAGCCACTGGTACATGAGGCGCACCGAACAGCCCGCCAGTACGAGACAAAGCCCACACAACAGCAGGCAGCGACGCATCGTCAGGCCTCCGGATTAAACAGCCGCTGGCTTTGTTGCTGCACCAACAGCAAGAAGGTGTCATCAGCAAACTTCTCCCACAACAGCTGGCCCCACAACAGCGTCAGCAGTCGGGCCACCGGCAACAAGCCAGCCACCCGCTCCGCCTCGAGCCGGCCACCGGCCGCCACATAGGCCGCCAGCAGCTGAGTCCCGGCAACCAGGTCAAAATCGTTTGTCACCCAGCACAGCGCCAGCTCGAAGGCCGGATCCCCCAGGGCAGCATATTCCCAATCCACTAACCAGGGCGCCTTGCCCAACAGATTACCCGGATGGAGATCGTGATGACACACCACCAGGGGCACAGCGGGCATCAGTGACAATTGCTGTTGGATCTGCTGATAACAGGGGGTAATGCGTGGATCGCGCCGGCAGATCCGCGACAGATAGTGTTGCAGGCGCAGGCCCACATCCAACCGCAGCGCCTCCCGTGGCAAGCCATCCAGGGGTAAGGCATGCAGACGCGCTAACAAGCGCCCCAAGGCGTCTGCCAAGCCGGAGGGCGCCTCAGGCTGCTGAGTCCAGTTGGCGTCATCGACCCATTGGCTGACAAACAGGCCGCTGTGGGGGTTGACATAGTGCAGTGCCGGCGCCAGCCCGGCCTCGGCCGCCAAGCGCTGCAAGCGCTGCACCTTGTAATGATCGATGCCGAGAAACTGATGGGAGCCAATCGCCTGACGCACAAAGTAATCCTGCCCCTGATGGCGCATCTGATAACAACGCGCCAGCGGAGTCTGACTCAGCTGCCGGTAATCAGCACCGGCAAAGCGGTTCGATAGCAAGGTTCTTCTCCTACAACGACATCAACGCGGAGTGCGATAGCCAGACCAGAGCCACTCGCCACCCTTTAAATCGATAAGCTGCATGGCCAGCCGTCCCTGCTCATCCAGGCCACCGTACAGCATCCAGCGGGCGCCGGCCCGTTTGGCCAACCGCACCAAGGCCGCCGGGTGGCCCCCCCCGCTTGATGATACTCCAGTTGCTCAGTGATGCCGGCCGGCGCCGTCACCAGGGTAATGCGGCCACTGTTGACCAGGCTGCGCCTTAGCGCCTCGTTGAGTGGCTGGGCATCACCCTGTGACAGGCTCACCGGATGCAGATACAAGGCCACTGGCCCGGCCGCCGTCTGTTGCTGCACATCGGCGTCATGTAGCAAGCCCGCCATCAGGCTCTGGGCGGCACGGGTCAGACGGGCATCTGTCTGTCCTGCAGCGGTACCGTCAGCAGCACTAGCCCCTTGGCCTTGGATGGTGCCCACTGGCGCCGGCGCCGCTTGATAGGGGCCGACGCAAGCGTTCAGCCCCAGCGCCAGAACACTCACCAGCAGGTAACGCCCTCTGAGCATCGTCACACCAGGGCCTCGGCTAACAAGGGGCCGAGCGCTGCGCCGCCCAACAGATGCATATGCAGATGAAAGACCTCCTGTCCCGCATCCCGGTTGCAGTTGACGATCAGCCGGTAACCGGACTCATCAATGCCCATTTCCCGGGCGATTTTTTGCGCCACGGTAAACAGGCGGCCCAACGCCTGTTCATCTTCTGCACAAATATCGTTGACGGTGGGAATAATCTTATTGGGCACTATCAGAATATGGTGGGGTGCTTGAGGCTGAATATCCCGGAAGGCGCTGACCAGCTCATCTTGATATAACAAGGGTGCCGGTATCTCCTGACGAATTATCTTGCTGAAAATGGTTTCATTACTCATATGACAACCTCTTGATATCTCTCCATAATCCCGAGCTTCTCATGGAGCCTCCACGCTACCGAACCCGGCTTCAAGCTCAGTAGATCCATTTGTGATGCAGCTCCGGCTTTATTAAAAACCGCGGCCCTTTTCCCGAACAATTTGATCTTCCCGCTCCCCATCAGGGTCACGGCACGATACTCTCTGTGCAGCGTGGCGTTAAGTCAAACTTGGCGGGTTAACAATGAAACTAAAAATTGCCGATCTTTCCATCCTGCATCGCGTATATCTGGGATTTGCCGTCCTGATCGGCGTCCTGATTGCAGGCTCCTTATTCAATTTTGCCAGTCAGAACCAACTCAACAGTGCCTTGGCCTCGGTCACCAGCCGGGCAACCCCCATGGTGTTGCTGGCCAGCAAGCTGGAGGTCAGCCTGCTGAGTACCAACAAGCACCTCACCGATGTGCTGGCCGAGAAACGCCCCACAGCGTTGGAGGCACTAACCAAAGAGCTGGATGAATCCCGGGCAGCCTTCACCCAGGCCATGGACAGCTTCAAGCAGGAGTCGGAAAAACTGCCCTCCTTGCAACAGTTCGTCCCTGCACTGGAAAATGCCGGTATGGGTTATTTGAGGCTATGTCCCAATTACGTGTTGCATGGGGCGTCCCAGCGCCTCATGCAAGCAATGGGGGATATCAGCCTTTCGTCCATAGCGCTCCAGCATCCTCCGCCACCCTAGATAATTCCTCAGATAGCGCGTCGCTACTCCATGGAATCGCTGCATC
>JAJOIN010000046.1 GCA_021209335.1 Aeromonadaceae bacterium | reverse complement strand
CGACAAACGGCCGGTCGCCGGGTAACAGGATATCGAGCTGGTTGGCCAGCTGGGCCATAGGGACATGACGAAACAAGGACATCCCGATAATGGCCCATAGCACCCGCTCCATGGGCATGCCTGGCCACCGTTGGCACTGAGCCACTGTGCTACCGCCTGGCGATCCTCTTCGCTGCAGCGGCCGATGGCCTGGGTGCAGACCAGGCCTTCCCAGGCCAGGTAACCGGAGCCGGCGAAGGCCAGCCCACGGGGCTCGATAAGATCGGCGATGAAACGGTCAATCACCGCATCCACCTGTTGCGGCTCGGTGCCGGCGGCAAAGTGCCAGTTCAGCTCGAAGCCCAGCTCCTGAAACTCCTCCACCCGCAGCTTCTTGCGCAGGCGGCGACTACGTTGTGCCATATGGCCTCCTTGTGGCTCAGGCGATTCGCTTGAAGATCAGATCCCAGACCCCGTGGCCCAGGCGATGGCCCCGCCGCTCGAACTTGGTCAGCGGGCGCTGGTCCGGGCGCGGCACATAGTCGCCGAACTCAGAGGTGTTCTCGAAGCCCTCGGCCTGGCTCATCACCTCCAGCATGTGCTCGGCATAGTTCTGCCAGTCGGTGGCCATGTGGAACAGGCCGCCCTGCTTGAGCTTGGGCCGCAGCATCTGCACGAAGGCCGGCTGTACGATGCGGCGCTTGTGGTGGCGGGACTTGTGCCAGGGATCGGGGAAGAACAGCTGCAGGGTGTCGATGCTCTCATCGGGGATCATCTGCTCCAGCACCTCCACGGCGTCGTGGCAGAACAGCCGCAGGTTGTGGATCCCCGCCTCTTCGGCGGCAGACAGGCAGGCCCCGACGCCGGGTCTGTGCACCTCGATACCGGTGAAGTTCAGCTCGGGGGCGCCTTGGCCATCTCCACCAGGGAGGCGCCCATGCCGAAACCTATCTCCAGCACCACGGGAGCCTGCCGACCGAACAGGGCAGCCAGATCCAGCGGTTGGGGCGCAAACTCCACCCCCATCACGGGCCACAACTCGGCCAGTGCCCGCTCCTGCCCCTTGGTCAGGCGGCCCTCACGGCGCACAAAGCTGCGAATACGGCGCATAAACTGGCCTTCTTCGCGGGTTTCCGGCGGGTTGTCGTCGCTCATGACTCTCTCTCAAGCACAAAAAGGAGTGGGAATTATCCAAAGATAGGCGTAGGACGCAAGAGTGGCGGCGGCAAAATCACCACAGCACTAACGCCCTTCCCAGATCACAGGGGTACGGGACACCGTCTGCCACAGCTGCCAGCCCTGTTGCAGCAGGCTGAGGCCGAAGGCCACACCGATGAGCCAGGCCACGCCGCTGGCGCCGGAGCCCACCACCAGGATCCCCAGGATCAGGGTCAGCACGCTGGTCACCTTGGCCCAGCTGCCCTGACCCTGACTACGCTGCCAGGCCAGGATGCCGGAGAGGATGAGCGACGCCCCCAGCAGCAGGGCCGCCAGCCCCAGGGTCAGCTCGGGCCACAGCAACAAGAGCACGCCGATGACCAGATAGCCCCAGAAGGGCAGATCCCAGCTGGTGTAGCCCACCTGGCTGAGCCGGCGGCTCATCCACAGGCCGGAGAGCCCGGTGAGGGCGATACTGGCGCCCAGCACCATGGCGGCGGCCATGCCGACATAAAAAGGCAGCACGATTGCCAGAAAACCCAGCAGCATCATGCCCAGGGCGATGAAGCGGGCATGGCGGCGGGTGGTTTGGGTCATGACCAGGGATTCAGACATACCAGAGACTCCTTTTGCAAAATCGCAGTGTTACTACGCTAGCGCCTTTTGGCGCCAAGACAAGGCCATCCGCGCACAAGATCACCGTCTGTTCAGGTTTGGTACACCAATCCCCTACAAGTCGCCCGGTTTACAAGCCGGTCACCCCTGTGCTGCAATCGCGGCCTGTTTTTGATGCGGAGGCCTGAACCTGTGAGTGACACCTTACTCCCCTTCGCCCAACGGCTGCTGGCCTGGTATGAACGGGATGGCCGCAAGCACCTGCCCTGGCAGCAGGACAAGACCCCCTACCGGGTCTGGGTGTCGGAGATCATGCTCCAGCAGACCCAGGTAGCCACCGTCATCCCCTACTATCAGCGGTTCATGGCCCGCTTCCCCAGCGTCATGGCCCTGGCCGAGGCGCCGCTGGATGAGGTGCTGCACCTGTGGACCGGCCTGGGCTACTACGCCCGGGCCCGCAACCTGCATCGGGCCGCCTGCCAGGTACGGGATGAGCATGGCGGTATCTTCCCCAGCGAACTGGAACAGGTGATGGCCCTGCCGGGCATAGGCCGCTCCACCGCCGGCGCCATCCTCTCCCTCTCCTTGGGGCAGCGTCATCCCATCCTGGATGGCAACGTCAAGCGAGTGCTCACTCGCCATCTGGCCCTGGCCGGCTGGCCGGGTGAGAAGGCAGTGGAGCAGCAGCTCTGGCAATGGGCCGACCGTCTGACACCCAAAGAGGGCGTGGCCCAGTACAATCAGGCCATGATGGACTTGGGGGCCAGCCTCTGTTCGCGCAGCAAGCCGCAATGCCAGATGTGTCCGCTAGCCGATGACTGCCAGGGGCTCGCCACCGGCCGACCACAGGACTATCCCACCCCCAAGCCGAAGCAGGCCAAGCTGCCGGTGCGTCAGGTCTGCCTGCTGATCCTGCAGCAGGGCCACCTCATCTACCTGGCCCAGCGACCGGCCAGCGGCCTGTGGGGCGGCCTCTACAGCTTCCCCGAGTGCCGCGATGAAGCCGAGGCCCAGGCCTGGCTGAACCGCCACGGCGCGGGTGAATGCTCGCTCACCCCCCTGGCCCCGTTTCGCCATACCTTCAGCCACTTCCACCTGGAGATACAGCCGCTGCTGGCGCGACTGGCACGCCCGCTGGCCCTTCAGGTGGCGGAAGGGGATTTGGAGGGCGCCGACCATCTTTGGTATAACCTCAAGCAACCGGCCAGCGTGGGGCTCTCCGCCGCCACCGTCAAGCTGCTGGCCTACCCGGAACTGACACTCAAGCGAGGAGCCCCATGAGCCGCACCGTTTTTTGCCAACGACTGAAGAAAGAAGCCCCCGGCATGCCGTTCCAGCTCATTCCCGGCGAACTGGGCAAGCGCATCTTCGACAACATCAGCCAGGAAGCCTGGAGCGAATGGCAGAAGAAGCAGACCATGCTGATCAACGAGCAGAAGCTCAACATGATGAATGCCGATCACAGAGCCCGGCTGCAGGAGGAGATGGTCAAGTACCTGTTCGAGGCAGGCGAGGTGCAGATCGAGGGCTATGTGCCGCCGGAGCAGAAATAGGCCGGCCCCACCGAGCACACATAAGCAGAAGGCGCCGCGAGGCGCCTTCTGTCGTTAGCGGGTTAGTGCTCACCACCGCCGCCCCCAGCATGGAACGGTGGCTTGGCCAGCCAGACCACGGCGGTCATGACAATGAACAGGCAAGCGGCGAGGGCAAAGATCTCGTTGCTGCCCATCACATGGGTTTGGCGGGTGATCTCCTGGGCCAGATAGGCCCCGCTCTGGGCCTGGCTCATGCCCAGCCCCTGCAGTGTGTCCATGGCCTGCACGCTCACCGGGTTATAGCCGTTGATGGCCTGGGTCAGGGTCTCGTGATGCACCGCCTCGCGCCTGTCCCACAGGGCGCTGATGAGGGAGGTGCCCACCGAGCCGGACAGGGTGCGCAGGAAGTTGGACAGGCTGGCGGCGCTGGCCAGCTGGTGGGGCTTCAAGCCAGCAAAGGCGATGGCGGTCAGCGGCATGAAGAAACAGGCCACCGCCACCCCCTGCCAGAACTGCGGCCAGATGACGGCCCAGATGTCCATCTGCACCGTAAACTGGGTACGGGCATAGAAGCAGACGGCATACACCAGGAAGCTGATGGTCACCAGCAGCCGCATGTCCAGCCGGTGGGCATTCTTGCCGATCAAGGGCGACAGGAACACCGGCAGTATGCCCACCACCGCCGAGGCCACGCCGGCCCAGGTGGCGGTATAGCCCAGATAGCCTTGCAGCAGCTGGGGCAGCAGCACCACAGTGCCGAAGTAGAGCAGGTAGGCCAGGCTGATGCAGCCCACGCCGATGGCGAAGTTGCGGTGCTTGAACAGGCTCAGATCGACGATGGGATTCTCGTCGGTCAGCGCCCAGGCGACGAGCAGGCTGATGCCCACCACGGCCACCACCGCCAGGGTGATCACCTCGGTGGAGGAGAACCAGTCCAGCTCCCGCCCCCGGTCGAGCATCAGTTGCAATGCGCCCACCCCCAGCACCAGCAGCATAAGCCCCACCCCGTCGATGGGCTTGCGCTCTGTGGTGGTCTCCCGCCCCTTGAGCAGGCGGCGACTCAGGCTGAACACCAAGATCCCCACTGGCACATTGATGAAGAAGATCCAGCCCCAGTGGTAGTTGTCACTGATCCAGCCCCCCAGTATGGGGCCGAAGATGGGCGCCACTATCACCGTCATGGACCAGAGCGCCAGCGCCAGGCTGCGCTTGTGCGGCGGGTAGTTGGACAGCAGCAGGCTCTGGGACAGGGGTACTATGGGGCCGGCCACCGCCCCCTGAATGACCCGAAACAGGATCAAGAGCTCCAGGCTGGAGGCGATGCCGCACAGCCAGGAGGCCAGCACAAACAGGGTGATGGACCAGAGGAACAGCTTCACCTCCCCCACCCGCTTGGCCAGCCAGCCGGTGAGCGGCAAGGAGATGGCGTTGGCCACCCCGAAGGAGGTGATGACCCAGGTGCCCTGGCTGGAAGAGGCCCCCAGATTACCGGCTATGGTGGGGATGGCCACGTTGGCGATGGTGGTATCCAGCACCTGCATGAAGGTGGCCAGCGCCAGCGCCAGGGTCAGGAGCGCCAGCGCTCCCCCTTCGAGGGGCTTGGGCGCCGTATGGCTTGCTTGCATGGTGCCCCCGTTAGCCGGCTTGGCTGTTATCGGCAATGATCCGGGCGATCAGGGCGTCGACCGGCGCCATGTCCTGGGTCAGCACGTCCGTGCTGGCGATGGCATTGTCCACCGCTGCATCGGTAACCTGGGCGCCGCTCGTGTCGCTGACATCCACAGTCACCCGCATGGAGAGCCCCAGGCGCAGCGGATGCTTGGCCAGCTCGGCCGCATCCAGCTTGATGCGCACCGGCAGGCGCTGCACCACCTTGAGCCAGTTGCCGGTGGCGTTCTGGGCCGGCAGCAAGGAGAAGACGCTGCCGGTACCGGCCGCCAGCCCCTCGACCGTGCCATGGTAGACCACCTCGTCGCCGTACAGATCGGCGCTGAGGGTGGCAGGCTGACCGACGCGCATCTGGGCCAGCTGGATCTCCTTGAAGTTGGCATCCACCCACAGCTGATCCATGGGCACCACGGCGAACAGGCTGGCGCCCACCGCCACATGGCTGCCCACCTGGACGTTGCGCTTGGCGATGAGGCCGGTCACCGGGCTCAGGATGCGGGTACGCTGCAGGCTCAGCCAGGCTTCGCGCAGCTGTTCGGCGGCATGCAGCACCTCGGGTTGCTGAGCCAGGGGCGTAGTGAGCAGCTTGGCCTGCAAGGCGGCCTGCTGGGCCTGGGCAACGGCCACCTCGGCCTTGGCTTCCGCCACGCTCTGCCGGGCGTGCAGCACCTCTTCACGGCCCACGGCATTGCTCTGTCCCAGCACCTCGCGCCGCGCCAGATCCCCCTGGGCGCGATCCAACTCGGCCTGGCGCAGACCCACTGTGGCCGCCAGTTGGCCCAGTTGCCGCTGCTGCTGGGCAAGCTCTCGCACCGTCTGGGCCAGCTGGGTCTGGGCGCGCAGCAGGGCCAGCTTGGCGTCTGTCTCATCCAGTGTCACCAGCAGGCTGCCGGCGGCCACCTGCTGGGTCTCCTCGCCATGCAGGCTCAGCACGTTACCCGCCACCCGGGAGGAGACGGGCACCACGTTGCCCGCCACATAGGCATCATCCGTGGTCTGACTGCCCTGATGCAGGTACCACCAGCCAGCGGCCCCCAGGGCCGCCAGCACAAACAGAAACGTCAAACCAAGCAAGGCTTTCTTGCGGGCAGGGGAATGGGCACTCATCTCTCTCTCCAATCAATAGATGGCAATAGGTAATAGATGGCAATAAGTGGGTCGTTTGCGACCCTTATATTTGCTGTTGTGATAATTTCTCTTGTTACTATATGCCGACAACAAGACCTCGACGGGCATACCGGCGAGGTCGGTTTATTCCGGCAGGGTTTCCAGTACCTTGCGCAGCAGGCGGGTCAGATCTGACCGCTCCTGGGCATCGAAGGCTTGCCACATGGCCCGCAGCCGGGCCCGCAACCGCGGCACCACCTCCAGCAGGAAGTCCTGCCCGGCCTGGGTGATACGCAGCAGCTGACAACGTCTGTCCTCCGGCAGCTCCTGGCGGCAGGCCCAGCCACGGGCCACCAGCTCATCCGACAAGCGGGTACCACTGGTGCGCGAGGCGCCCAGCAGCCGGCTCAACTCGGAGGGCTGGATCCCCTCTTCGTAGGTGAGCAGTATCATGAGCCCCAGATAGACGGACTCACTGATCCCCTCCTCGGCCAGGCCACGCGCCTTGGTGGCAGCCAGGCGCTGTTGGGCAGTCAGCAACAGACGCCCCAGCAGCAACTCTTCCACCGGCGTCCCGGGCATGAGGGCGTCCACACGGGCGATCATCTTCTCGATGGGCAGTTGGCAAGGGGTCATGGCGGCTCCTGGAATTAATTTCGGCAGACATAGTAACAAAGGAAACTATTTTGACCAGCCCGGCGGGCGCAAATCAGCCGCTTTTATCGCCAAGCCAGCCCGCCAGTTGCACAAGCTTTCGACAAACGATGCGCCGCCTCTCAGGCCGGCAGAAAAGGTTGTTGACTTGCCAGGATCGAATCGGTTTAATAGCGCCCCGTCGCCCAGATAGCTCAGTCGGTAGAGCAGCGGATTGAAAATCCGCGTGTCCGTGGTTCGATTCCGCGTCTGGGCACCATATTTCCGGTGCCAGCTACACAGTACCTAGCACCATAAAGTTTAAGTGTGCCGGCTTAGCTCAGTAGGTAGAGCAACTGACTTGTAATCAGTAGGTCGCCAGTTCGATTCCGGCAGCCGGCACCACACGCCCAGATAGCTCAGTCGGTAGAGCAGCGGATTGAAAATCCGCGTGTCGGTGGTTCGATTCCGCCTCTGGGCACCACTTTCGCAGCATGCTGCAACACAATTTGTTCCTCCTTAGTTCAGTCGGTAGAACGGCGGACTGTTAATCCGTATGTCGCTGGTTCAAGTCCAGCAGGAGGAGCCACCTTACCAAGCCCTCGTCGCAAGACGGGGGCTTGTTCTTTTTCGCCGCCAGGCCCCCGCCCCTGCTACAGCTGATCCATATCAAACCCCCTGCGCTTTCACGGCAAATGACCACAGAGCAGACCAGAATGACTCTAGCTGCGTCCATCTGGAGAAGAGACCATGTTCGGGATAAACAAGCTGACTCATCAACTGGCCCTGCTGTCGGCCGCCGGTATGGCCACCCTGGCCGCCCTGCTGCTGGCGGAGGGGCTGCTGCATGACCGCCAGGCCAATACCCAGGCCGAGCTGCGCCGCCTGCAGGATCTGCAGCAGACCCTCACCACAGTGCTCGACCAAAGCGGTCAGCAGATGCTGGCCCTGGCCGGTCTGGTGGCGGCCCGGCAGGAAACAGCCCGGGCCCTGGCAGAAAATGATCGCGACGCCCTTATCAGCCAGTATCAGGGGCAGTGGCCCGCGCTCAAGGCCAGCGGCATAGAGCAGTTCCAGTTTCACAAGCCACCGGCCCTCTCCTTTTACCGGGTCCACAAGCCGGAGAAATTTGGTGACGATCTGTCGGCCTTTCGCCAGACGGTGGTGCATGCCAATCGCCAACGGCAGCCGCTGGCAGGGCTGGAGCAGGGGGTCGCCGGGGTAGGCCTGCGCGGCATCATGCCGGTGAGCTATCAAGGTCAGCCGGTGGGCACGGTGGAATTTGGCCGCGCCCTGGACATGAGCCTGTTTGCGCCCTTCCTGCCGGCCGATACCCGGGTATCCGTGTTGCTGTTTACCGAGCAGGGGTTGGAGCCGCTGCTGGATAACCGGCCCCTGGCACTGCCCGAAAGCTGGTATGCGCCGATCCTGGAGGGGCAATCGCGCCAGTTACGGGCTGAGGATGCCCAAGGCACCCCCTACCAGCTGCTGGCCTCGCCGCTCACCGACTACTCGGGCCGACAGGTGGGTGTGCTGGAGCTGGCGCGGGATCAGAGCGCCCTGGAGCAAGCCATCTGGCAGCAGACCTGGCGACTGCTGGGCTTTGTCCTGCTGGGCACCCTGCTCATCTGCGGCCTGATCCTCTGGTGGCTGGGCCGGCTGACCCGTCCGCTGGAGGCCAGCATTCAGGCCATGGAGGCCCTGGCGGAGGGTCAGGGGGATCTGGGCGGTCAGCTGCCCACCGATGGCCCGCGGGAAACGGCGCGGCTGGGACACGCCTTCAACCGCTTTCTCGGCCAGCTCAGGCACACCATCACAGAGCTGGGGGTCACAGCCGCCAAGCTGCTGGAGGAGAGTGAACAGCTGGCCCGGCAGGCCGATAGCAACCTCACCAGCATGCGCCACCAGCAGGATGAAACCACCCAGATCGCCACCGCCATCACCCAGATGACCAGCACGGTACACGATGTGGCCCATAACACGGCCTCCGCCGCCGAGGCGGCCGCCCGGGCAGAGCAGGAGGCCAAGGCCGGGGAAGCTGTGGTGCAGAGCAACATAGCGGTGATCCAATCCCTGGCGAGCAACATAGGCCAGGCAGGCGACACCATCCGCCAGGTGGTGCAGGCCAGCGAGCAGATCGGCAACGTGCTGGCCGTGATCCAGTCCATCGCCGAGCAGACCAACCTGCTGGCCCTGAATGCCGCCATCGAGGCAGCGCGAGCCGGTGAGCAGGGTCGCGGCTTTGCCGTGGTGGCTGATGAGGTGCGCACCCTGGCCGGCCGCACGCAGAACTCCACCGCCGAGATACGCCAGACCATCAGTCAGCTGCAACAGGCGGTGGCCTCGGCCGTCACCGACATTGAGCAGAGCCAGACTCAGACCGAGCGCTCGGTCAGCTGCGCCGAGCAGGCCGGCCACAGCCTGGCGGGCATTTTGAGCCTGGTGAACACCATCAATGACATGAACAGCCAGATAGCCACTGCATCCGAGGAGCAGACGGCGGTGAGCGACAGCATCAACCAGAGCATCGTCTCTGTGCATGACATCAGCCGACAAAGCACAGAGGTGGCCCGCCAGACCGCCGAAGCCGCCGCCTTGATAGCGCGGCAGGTGGCAGCGCTCAATCAACTGACGGCGCGCTTTCAGGATGAACACAATACCGAGCTGGTGCTCAGCCGGGCCCGAGCGGCCCATCTGGCTTGGAAAGCCAAGATCCGCGACTTTCTGGCCGGCCGCCAGACCTTGGCCCGGGACGAAGGCACCAATGATCACGCCTGCTGCCTGGGGCAATGGTACTTCGGCCAGGCCCAGCAGCAATTCGGCCAGCAGGCCGACTTCCTGGCGCTGCGAGAGCCCCATGCCCGCTTGCACCAGACCATAGCCCAGATCATTAGGTTGCGGGAGAGTGGCCGCATGCCAGAGGCCGAGGCACTGCTGGCAAATCTGGATAGGCTGTCGGATCAGGTGGTCGGCCACATTGATGGCCTGCACC
Source organism: Aeromonadaceae bacterium (assembly GCA_021209335.1). Classification (GTDB taxonomy): domain Bacteria; phylum Pseudomonadota; class Gammaproteobacteria; order Enterobacterales; family Aeromonadaceae; genus Pseudaeromonas. The sequence goes on along the minus strand of JAJOIN010000046.1, from coordinate 7,713 downwards.
ATCATCTGCAGACCGAGGCGCCTGCGGTCGACCGTGCAAAAAATCGCCTGACGATCCGGGCCATCGCATAAAGCGGTTGACCTGGGAGGGGAAAATCCGTTTAATGGCGCGCGCCGAGCAAGGCAATGCGCTTCCTCCGTAGTTCAGTCGGTAGAACGGCGGACTGTTAATCCGTATGTCACTGGTTCGAGTCCAGTCGGAGGAGCCAAATTTCATGAAGAGCCCGTCATCCCTGATGACGGGCTTTTTGTTTGCCTGGCCCATGGCACCGCCGGCCTGGCCGCGGCTCTTAAGGTGACTTTAAGCCTGCCACTGGATACTGCGCCTGACCCCGTGGTGCAGGCGTCTCACTGGGAGACGGGCCACGGGAACAGGAGTGTTTCATGCGTCTGTCCCTCGGAGCCGTCAGTCTCAACTTCGGCCTGGCCCTCTACTTCACCCTGGTGCTCAACCTGCCGATCCTGAGCCACTTCTACCGGATCTTGAGCGGGCTGCCCCGCTACGACCTGGGCTTTGCCCTCTCCATTCCGCTGGTGCTGCTGGCCGCCCTCAATCTGGTGTTTCTGCCGTTTAGCTGGCGCCCGTTGCAAAAGGGCTTCTTCTTCGTGCTGTTGCTGCTCTCCTCCGTGGTCAGCTACGCCATGTTCCACTACGGCGTGGTCTTCGACTACGGCATGGTGCAGAACATAGTGGAAACCGACACGGGTGAAGCCAGCGCCTACCTCAATGCCGCCGTGCTGGGCTGGGTGGTCCTCACCGGCCTGCTGCCCGGCTTGCTGCTGCTGAGCGTCCAGGTTCGGCCGTCGGCCAAGCCCTGGCATGGCCTGGCGCGCCGCCTGAGCTCCGGGCTGGCCTCAGTGCTGGTGATCGGTCTGGCGGCCGCCGGCTACTACCAGGATTACGCCTCCGTGGGGCGCAATAACCCGCACCTGAACCGGGAGATAGTGCCCAGCAGCTACCTCTACTCCGGCTTTCGTTATGTGCAGCACACCTACTTCAGCCGGCCGCAGCCCTTCCTCCAGATAGGCACAGACGCCAAGCAGAAAACCCGCCCCAACGCCAAGCCCAGCCTGATGATACTGGTGGTGGGTGAAACCGCCCGGGCGCAGAACTACGCCTTGAATGGTTACCCACGCCCCACCAATCCCTATACAGAGGCACTGGGAGTGATCAGCTTCCAGCAGGTGCAATCCTGCGGTACCGCCACCGCCGTCTCAGTGCCCTGCATGTTCTCCAACATGACCCGTGACACCTACAGCGACAGCCGCGCCAAGCACCAGGAAGGCCTGTTGGACGTGCTGCAGCACGCCGGCCTGACCCTGAGCTGGCGGGATAACGATGGCGGCTGCAAAGGCGTCTGCGATCGCATCCCCCATGAGCTGATGCCCAAGGAGGATCCCGCCCTGTGCAACGGCGACAGCTGCCACGACGAGGTGCTGCTCAAGGGGCTGGCTGACAGCCTGGCCACCCCCAAGGGCAATACCTTGGTGGCTCTGCACCTGATGGGCAGCCACGGCCCCACCTATTTTCAGCGCTACCCGGACTCGGCCCGCTACTTCACCCCGGACTGTCCGCGCAGCGACATCGAAAACTGCACGCAGGCGGCCTTGATCAACACCTATGACAACAGCCTGCGCTACACAGACCAGGTGCTGGCCCAGCTGATCCAGACCCTCAAGAAGCTGTCGGATCGCTATGACACCGCCCTGCTCTATCTGTCGGATCATGGCGAGTCGTTGGGCGAGAAGGGCCTCTACCTGCACGGCACCCCCTATGCCATGGCACCCAGCGAGCAGACCCATGTGCCCATGATTGGCTGGTTCTCCCCCGCCTTTGCCCAGGAGAAGTCCCTGGATCTGGGCTGCCTGCGGCAGGAGGCCCAGCAGGGCAAGTTCTCCCAGGACAACCTGTTTCACTCCATCCTGGGGCTGCTGGATGTCACCACCCAGGAGTACCAGTCGCAGCTGGATCTGTTCCGCCCCTGCCGGCTGGGCTGAGTCCGATTCAGGCTGGGTTATGGCAGACGGAGGCCACCGGGGTTAGACTCGGGGCAGCTTAGCCATCCAAGGAGTTCCCCATGTTGCTATCGCGTCATCTGACCTCAGTCACCCTGTTAAGCGCCGGCCTGCTGGCTGGCACCGCCCAAGCCCAAGCCGATGTCAGCATGTTTCCGCCGGCGGCAGAGGGTCAGCAACGGCTGGTGATCCAGCTGCCCAAGCTGGACAAGGAGCAGGACGTCAAGGTGGAAATCCAGCTGGCCAAGGCCATGCTGGTGGATTGCAACCGCCAGCGCCTGGGCGGAGATCTGCAAGAGGAGAGCCTCAGCGGCTGGGGCTATTCCTACTATCGGCTGCCCCAGCTTTCCGCCCCCATGAGCACCATGATGGCCTGCCCGGACAAGACCAAGCATGAGGCCATGGTGCCCGTGGTGGGCCAGGGCTACCTGCTCAACTACAACAGCCGCCTGCCCCTGGTGATCTATGTACCGGCGGATCTGAGCGTCAGCTACCGCCTCTGGCAGGCCGGCGACAGCCAGCCGGCCTCCCAGGGCTAAGCTTGCGGCCAGTCATCAAGCAGGCGCGCCATGCCGCTGGCGCCTCGGTTAACGGATGCGCTGCGCCCGCTAGGGGCTAAGCCGCACCGGCAACCGGCGGTTGCCCCACTGGCCCGGCTCGGCCTCAAAACGCCCGGCCAGGGGCGACCGCAGTGGGGACAGGTGCCGGTTGGCGTCAGAGCCCAGTGGCTCAGCCGATAACCCTCCCGCGCGATCAGCAGGGTGCCGCAACCGGCACAATGCGTCTGACCCGCGGCCCGCTCACTGCAGTTGCCCAGATAGACATGCCTGAGCCCGGCCTGCTGGGCGATGGCCCTGGCCTGCTGCAGGCTGGCCAAGGGGGTGGCCGGTATGTCCTGCAGGTGAAAATCCGGATGAAAGGCGGTGAAGTGCAGCGGCACCTGGTCCCCCAGCTCATCGTGGATCCAGCGGCACATGGCCGCCAGCTCGGCCGCTTGGTCATTGAGGCCCGGGATCAGCAGTGTGGTGATCTCCAGCCACACCCGGGTCTGTTGATGCAGATAGCGCAAAGTATCCAGCACCGGAGCCAGGTGACCGCCGCAGATCTGATGATAGAAGTCTTCGCTAAAACCCTTGAGATCCACATTGGCCGCATCCATGCCGGCGAAGAACTCGGCCCTGGGTTCGGGCTCTATGTAGCCGGCGGTGACCGCCACAGTCGCGATCCCGAGCGCATGGCAGGCCGCCGCCACATCCAGGGCGTACTCCATGAAGATCACCGGGTCATTGTAGGTAAAGGCGATACTGCGACAGCCCAACTGCCGGGCCAACCGGGCCAGCTGGGCCGGTGAAGCGGCATCGCACAAGGTGTCCTGCACCCGGGACTTGCTGATCGCCCAGTTCTGACAGAACTTGCAGGTGAGGTTGCAGCCGGCGGTACCGAAGGAGAGCACAGGGGTGCCGGGCAGGAAGTGGTTTAACGGCTTCTTCTCGATGGGGTCGACGCAAAAGCCGCTGGAGCGCCCATAGCTGCTGAGCACCATCTGGCCATCTTGGGCCTGGCGCACGTAGCAGACGCCGCGCTTGCCGTCCCGCAACAGGCAATGGCGCGGACAGAGGGTACACTCGACCCGTCCATCGGCATGCCGGCGCCAATAGCGGCCGGGGTGAGAGTCCGACATACTGCCTCCCCACAGAGGATCAACACTACAATTGTAGGATTCTCTGCCCCAGGAGGGCCCATGCAGACGCTCAGAGCCGCCGCCGTGGCCGGCACCTTCTATCCGGCCAACCCCATTCAGCTGCGTGAGCAAATCGCCCACTGGTGCCAGGCCGGGGACAAAGCCACCCTGCCCAGACCGGTGCGCGCCCTGCTGCTGCCGCATGCTGGCTACTGCTATTCCGGTGCCATCGCCGCCGCCGGCATTCGCTTGCTACCAAGCAGCGGCCTGCGTCGTGTGTTGATCCTCTGCCCGGCGCACCATGTCTACCTGCGAGGCATGGCGCTCTCCTCCGCCGCCCGTTTCGCCACCCCCCTGGGTGAGATACCGCTCGACCCGGCAGCCCTGGCGACGCTGACGCATCTGCCGGGCGTCATGATCAACGACGAGGCCCACCGTTTCGAGCACGCCATCGAGGTGCAGCTGCCCTTCTTGCAGCAGCAGCTGGACGACTTCACCCTGTTGCCTGTGGTGGTGGGCGAAGCCAGCCCATCGGCGGTGGCCGGCTTGCTGGAAGCGGCGATGGATGCACAGACCCTGCTCATCATCAGCAGTGATCTCTCCCACTACCTGAGCTGGCAGCAGGCGCGGGAGCAGGATGCCGATACCCTGGCCCAGATCCTGTCCCTCAAGGGAAATCTGCAAGGCCAGCAGGCCTGCGGTTGTTTCGGCCTCAACGGCACCCTCTTGTGGGCGCGCCGCCACAAGCTGCAAGCCAGCCTGCTGGCCGCGGCCAACTCAGGCGATAGCTCGGGGGACCAACACAGGGTGGTGGGATATGCCGCAATTGCCTTCTATTGAGCCCGCCGAGCAGGCCGCCATGCCTGGCCCTGGCCGGGCGACCCTGCAGCATCACTGGCAGCGGCAAGACGCTGTGCCCCAAGCGGCCCTGCCCCACGGTCAGCTGCTGCTGCCCTGTTTTGTCACCCTGCAAAAAGCCGGGCAACTGCGCGGCTGCATTGGCTGCCTGGAGGCCCGCATGCCCCTGGCTGACGCCATCGCCTATTTCAGCCTGGCGGCCGCCTTCTCGGATCCACGCTTCCCGCCGCTGAGCCAACAAGAGCTGCCGCAGATCCGCATCCACCTTGCCTTGCTGGGCAGCCTGAGTCCCTTGCCCGCCCACAGCCGTAGCGCCCTGCTGGCTGCCCTCAAGCCCGGCCAGGATGGCCTCAAGCTGCAAGATGCCCATCATCAGGCCACCTTCTTGCCCAGCGTTTGGGCGCAATTGCCCGAGCCAGGCGACTTTGTCGACCAGCTGCTGCGCAAGGGCGGCTGGTCCCAGCACTGGCCCGGGCAACTGCAAGCCTGGCGCTATCCGAGCCTGAGCTTTGGGGAAGATTGAGTCCAAGCTCTTGATTCATATGTAACAATGGGTAAAAACAGCCTCGCCGGATCACAGATCCGTACCACAGCGACAACCGGTTGCAATCTTTGCTGTTAGGCTGCCGCCAAATCAGCAACCGGGAGTCCCCAATGCGTATTTCCAGCATAGAGGCCATGCGAACCCTGGCCCTGTTGGCCGTGGTGGTGATCCACTCATCGCCGTTTGCCAACCCCTTCGATCCCACCATCTGGCCCGAACCACACCAGATCTATCTGGCGGCCCTGTTCAATCAGCTCAGCCGTTTTGCCGTTCCCTTCTTCTTTCTGACCGCCGGCTTCTTCTTTGAACCCAAGCTCAAGGCGGCGGATGCCGGAACCCTTGTCTGGCGCTACTGTCGCCCCCTGCTGCTGCTCTGGGTGCTCTGGAGCCTGGTGTACATACTGGTGCCCTTCAACCCGCCCGCGCTCTTGAGTCAGGGGTATCTGGCCACCATGGCCCCCCAATGGGCCTGGCTGCTCAGTGACGCCAACAACCTCTGGGTCGGCGGCATGGTGCACCTGTGGTATCTGCCGGCCCTGGCGCTGGCCATGGGGCTGTGCTGGCTGGCCGAGCGGCTGGGCAAATTGGAGCTGGCACTGCTAATGGGCCTGCTGCTGTATCTGCTGGCGCTGCTGGGTGGCTCCTATGCCAAACCCCTGCTGGGTGCCGAGTGGCCGCTGCTGACCCGTAACGGCCCCTTCTTCTCGCTGCTCTTTGTCAGCCTGGGCATGCTGATCCGCCGTTATCAGTGGCGCCTGCCCAGCCGGTCGGCCTTCTGGCTGATGGTCGGCGGTGGCCTGATTTACCTGCTCGAAGGCGTGGTGCTCTATGTGCTGGATGGCGTCCCCTTCGGCCGCCATGACTTCCTGCTGGCCAGCCTGCCCTGGAGCCTGGGGCTGTTTGCCTGGCTGCTGGCCAACCCGCGCTGGGGGCAGGGCTCCTGGCTGGAGAAACTGGCCCCCAAGGTGCTGGGTCTGTACTGCCTGCACATGCTGCTGGTGATCTGGCTGATGCCCCTGAGCGCCGCCTGGATGTCGCCACTGTGGGAAGTGTGCAAACCCCTGGTGCTGCTGGCGCTGTCGCTGCTGCTCTATCAGCTGCTGGCCCGGCTCCCCCTGGCTGGCTGGCTGCTGCAAGGCCGGCCAACCAGCCCCTGCGCCACCCTGGCTGCTGAAAAAGCCCGGGCCGCCAATTGACAAGCCAAGCGGGAACGGGTTTAATGCGCGCCACGCCCGGATAGCTCAGTCGGTAGAGCAGCGGATTGAAAATCCGCGTGTCCTTGGTTCGATTCCGAGTCCGGGCACCATACAGCACAAGGCCTTGCAGCAATGCAGGGCCTTTTTGCTATGGGCGTCTGGTCGAAATCTGGCAGCTTCCGGTCGGGCTAGCACCCAGGGGAAGTCGTCTAGGCCGGCCTTCCAAGCTATGGCGGTATCACCCCATCTGCCTGAAAACGCGACATGGGTTTCTGTTCAGGGGTGTTTCGCCAGAATAACCTCCGTAAACTATGCGCTAATACTCTGATCTTGTTCGCCTATCTGCCCGCAAGCGGGGCTGGCTATGGTAAGCTCAGATGCACTTGGCTCAGCCCCTCCGGCCTTGTCCGGCGGTAGTAAGGAATCGTATGAAAACTAATATTGCCTCTCTTGCCAGCCTGATTTGGTCGGTGGCCGACCTGCTGCGCGGTGATTTCAAACAGTCCCAGTACGGGCGCATTATTCTTCCCTTTACCGTATTGCGCCGCCTCGAATGCGTGCTGGAAGCGAACAAGCAGAAGGTGCTCGTTGCCGTCGAGAGCACCAAGGCGCTGCCCGAGGTTGCTCGCGACAAGCTGCTGCTCAGCGCCGCGGGCCAGAGCTTCTATAACACATCCCAACTGACGCTCGATTCGCTGGGTGAAAATCACATTGGCGATAACCTGGATGCCTATGTACGCGCCTTCTCCAGCGATGCCCGCGAGGTGTTCGAGCATTTCAACTTCGAGGCCAGCATCGGCCTGCTCGAAGATGCCAACCTGCTCTACAAGGTGGTGCGCTCCTTTGCCACTGTCGATCTCTCGCCCGAGGCGGTCGATAACTACGACATGGGGCTGGTGTTCGAAGAGCTGATCCGCCGTTTCGCCGAAAGCTCGAACGAGACCGCCGGGGAGCACTTTACCCCGCGCGATATAGTCCGGCTCACCACCTCGCTGGTGTTTGCCAGCGATAACGAGGCCCTGACCAAGCCCGGCGTGGTGCGCTCTATCTATGACCCCACCGCTGGCACCGGCGGCTTTCTCTCCTGCGGCATGGAGTACCTGCACGAGCTCAACCCGGCGGCCCGTCTGGCCACCTTCGGTCAGGAGCTCAACCCCGAGTCTTACGCCATCTGCAAGGCCGACATGCTGATCAAGGGCCAGGACATCAGCCATATCAAGCTGGGGAACACCTTAAGTGACGACCAGTTGCCGTTCGAGCGGTTCGACTACTGCCTCTCCAACCCGCCCTTCGGTGTGGACTGGAAGAAGGTGGAAAAGCAGGTCAGCGATGAACATCAGCGCAAAGGCTTTGATGGCCGCTTCGGCCCCGGTCTGCCGCGCGTCTCTGACGGCTCCTTGCTGTTCCTGCTGCACCTGA
>JAJOIN010000044.1 GCA_021209335.1 Aeromonadaceae bacterium | reverse complement strand
AGGACAGGCGTGAATGAAGTCGAGAGCTTGGTCGATACGCATAAAAAAATCCGAAACCCAACAAGGAGTTTCGGATTTTTACACAGCCTGAGGATCGGTCAATGGATCCTTAACTGATCGGCATTACCCCACGGGGCGTCTTTTTTTTTGTCATCGGGAAACTGGCGCCCAGTCTGACTCAGACTGGGGCCGTCAAGGGCGGGGTGCCTGTGAGCGGATGCACGGCCGGCGCCTGGGGCCGGCCGTGTCCTGGCGGGGCTGTTACTGTTGCAAAACCCCGTCGGCGTCGTAGAAGTGCTGGGTGGAATACTCGTCGGCGGCCGGCTTGCTCAGGCTGCCCTGGGCCTTAACGTAGTCGACGAAGGATTGGGCGTAATCCAGATAGGTATTCACTGCCCGGCCATCGGCGCTGACGGTGCCGAAGGTCAGGTAGTTGTCCTTGCCCTGGGCGGTAAAGGAGTTGGTCACCACCTGATAGCGGGCGCTGTCGTCCAGGGCGACCCACTCCCCGCTGCCCTTGACCCGGGTTTCTATGTTGAACAGCCGTGCCCCCTCGGCCCGGGAGCGATCCACATCGAAGCGCAGGCCGGCGGCATAGGGATATGAGCCGGTGGAGCCATCCGGGTTGAAGGCGTAGTCCACTGCTTCGTTGAGCACCTGGCGGATCTCGGCCCCTGTCATGTCGAGATTGGTCAGGGTGTTGGCAAAGGGCAGCAGTGTGTAGGCGGTGCCGATACTGATGTCGCCTGCCGCCACGTCGGTACGCACGCCGCCGGCATTTTGGATGGCGATTTGGGCATCCTTGCTCATGGCCAGAAAGGCCTGGGCTACCAGGTTGCTGATGTCGGCGCCATGCGCCCGGGTGGCCGAGGCATCACAGATGGCGCTGCGGTTATCCCCCGGAATGCGGGAGAGGCAGAGATCTTCCGTGGCGCTGCCGATCACCTCGGCCTTCATGGCCTCCACCTGGCTGGCGAAGTCGGTCAGCAGGGCTTGGGCTTCGTCATCCGGACTGATCCGGCTCAACAGCGGATGCTCGTCCACCAGGCGGGTGATCTGGGTCAGGGCCTCACCGCTCAGGGCCACGTAATTCCCCTCGGCATCCTTCTGCTTGAAGCTGTCGCCCAGCAGCAGATGCGGGGTGCCGCCGCAACTTTGCACCACGCCCTGGCCATCAAAGGTGACGTTCAGCTCCCCCAGCACATTGGCGTACTGCCAGGCCTGGGCCAGGCACACCGGCTGGCCGGCGGCATCGGTCAGCTGGGTGGGGTAGGCACCTGCCGGGTTGAGCCCCAGCTCGCTAAACCCCTCGCCCAGCAGGGTATGGGAGTCGCCATCTATGATGACATCCACCCCGGTCAGCTTGGCCGCCATGGCCTGGTCTTCGTCGTAGCCGTAGTGGCTTAGCAGCACTATTTTGTTTACCCCCTTGGCCTGCAGCTCATCTATGTACTGCTGTGCCGTGCTGGTTTCGTCGAGAAACTGAGTGCTGTCGTCCGGGCTGGAGGAGCTCTTGGTCTTGAGGCCGGTGGCGATGCCTATGATGCCGACCCGTTCATCGCCGTACTCCTTGATGAGATAGGGTTGCAGCAGGCTGCCGCTGGCGGGGGCCAGGGGGGAGACACCCGCCTCCGGCACCACGTTGGCGGCCAGCAGCGGCGTCTGGCAGTCGCCGCTGTGCAGTGCGTCAATGAAGCGTTTGAAACCGGCATCTCCGTTATCAAATTCGTGATTGCCTGCCACCATGGCGTCGAAGCAGAGGGTGTTCATCAGCGCCGCGTCCGCCTCGCCCTGGAACAGGGTGTAGTAGAGATCCCCTGTGATGGCATCCCCGGCGTGCAGCAGCAGGGAGTGGGTCTGTTGTGCGGCCAGCTGCCTGGCCAGGGCCGTGATGCGGGGGAAGCCGCCCATCTCCACCTGGGTGGCGGTGCCGCCCAGCGTCAGGGTGCTGGTGGCGGGCGCCAGGTGGGAGTGATGGTCGTTAATGTGCAGGATATTCAGGGTGAAGGAACTGGCGCTGGTCTGCTCATCCTTGTTCGAATCGTTGCAAGCGACCAGCAGGCCCAGCACGGAGGCGGCGGCCAGGGTCAGGGTGGCGCGCTGGGCGCCTTGGGTAGTCAATGCCATGAGTCAAATATCCATGTCGTGGGCTTGAGAGGGAGACCGGAAGGGTCAGTGGGTCACGCCGAGCATGCCGTGGCAGTATGACGGTTTTATGGTAGCTAGCCGGAGGAGAGGCCTGGTCAGAAGGTCGTCAGGCCGGTGCGACCTGACGGCGTGATGCGGTTGGTCGTGTCTTGCCCACTGGCGCTGTCGCTGTTCCCTCCACGCCATAACAAGGATGCCCAGGTCGCTTCACCATACAGCGACCGCTTTGGTGGCGGCCAATGCCTTGGCCATGCGGGAGGCATTGCTGCCGAGCCGCTGGTTCTGCAGGGATACGGTGGTGGCCGGCGGGTCTCCGCCGCCAAGGTGTGGCGCCAGCGTGCTTGGCCGGGCGATCTCTTGCCGAACGGCGATTTCAACGCCTAAGGTGCGGGTGACGGCAAGGCTTGCCGGAACGCCATGAAACACTCTCCCTTAGTGGCTGACGCCGCAAAGCGGCCGCCAGGGGCAGGCACCGGCGGCTCTGAATCTCACCATTGCCGATAATGCCCCCACCTGACGGGCTCTTTGCTCGCCATGCTGGTTTGGTTGTGCGTGCCTCAAAAAACCGTGTCGTTGATACAGTTAAGGCGCCAACGGCGCCTTAACGGATGAGCCTTAGCCGGAACCGGCTCAGCGGGCCTGGTGCACCGTCATCTGCGGGAAGGGGATCTCGATGCCGGCTTGGTCGAAGGCCAGCTTGACCTTCTCCTGCAGATCGAAGAACACGCCCCAGTAATCGGCGGTGTTGACCCAGGGACGTACCACCAGATCCACGGAGGAGCTGTTGAGGGTGCCCACGGCAATGGTCCAGGCCGGATCCTTGAGGATGCGGTTGTCGGCGGCCAGCAGGCCTTCGAGGATCTGCTTGGCCTGGTGCAGGTCGGCGCCGTAGGCGATGCCGAAGGTCATGTCCACCCGGCGGGTCGGCATGCGGGAGTAGTTGACGATATTGCTATTGAGCACATTGGCGTTGGGCACCACCACCACCTTGTTGTCCGGGGTGGTCAGCACTGTGGTGAAGATCTGCACCTGGGTGACGCTGCCGGCGGTGCCGGCTACCTCTACGTACTCTCCGGCCTTGAGGGGGCGGAAGATGATGAGCAGCACCCCGGCGGCGAAGTTGGACAGGGAACCTTGCAGGGCCAGGCCGATGGCCAGGCCGGCGGCCCCTATGATGGCGACGAAGGAGGCGGTCTGTACCCCGACCCGGCTGAGGGCGGCGATCACCACGAAGGCCAGGATGGCGTACTTCACCAGATTGCTGATGAAGCCGGTGATGGTGGCGTCCACCTTGCGGTTGTTCATCACCCGTACCAGACCGTGGCTGAGCAGGTTGGCGACAAACCAGCCCACCACCAGGGTGAGCAGGGCGGCGGTGATGTTGACGGCATACTCGATGAACAGCCCCTGGTTGCTGGTGAGCCAGTGGGTGGCGTCGTTGAGGATCTCGGTTTCCATGCTGTCTCCTTGGCGAAGTGGTCTTAGCTTTGCAGCAGCTGATTGTGGATAAACTGCCACTGAGTTTCAAAGTTATCCATGGGTTTCTTTTGGAATTGGCTGCGTACGAACTGGCTGAGGCGGCCCTCCACATAGGCCAACAGCAGGTTGGCCAGTTGGGTTTCGTCCACCTCAAAGCCCTGCCCCTCACGCAGCCGTTTCTCCCGCAGTATCTGCTTGAGCTGGCTCTCCAGCTTGTCAAACATGTGGGTGATGCGCACCCGCAGCCGTTCATGTTCTCCCTGCAGGGCATCGCCGGTGAGGATGCGGGTGATGCCCGGGTTGCGTTCGGCGAAGGTGAGCAGCAGCTGCAGCAGCCGCTGGCAGCGCATCAGCGTCTCCTTCTCCTCCTGCAGTATCAGGTTGACCCGGGAGAGCAGGGTCTCTTCGATGAAGTCGATGAGCCCCTCGAAGATCCGCGCCTTGCTGGGGAAGTGGCGGTAGAGGGCGGCCTCCGAGACCCCCACTTCCGCCGCCAGGCTCTTGGTGGTGATGCGCTGACCATGCTGGTGTTCGAGCATCAGAGCCAGGGCCTGCAGTATCTGTTCACGCCGGTTGGGGCTGTTGTGCGCTGTCGTCATGACGGTAACTTCCCTTGGCTGCTGACGCTTATTGGCGGCCGGAGGAGCCGAAGCCGCCCTCACCCCGCTCTGAACCTTCAAACTCGCCGACGATGCTGAAGCTGGCCTGGATCACCGGTAGGAACACCAGCTGGGCGATGCGATCGCCGGGCTGGATCTCGAAGGGCTCCTGGCTGCGATTCCACATGGAAACCATCAGCTGGCCTTGGTAGTCCGAGTCGATAAGTCCCACCAGGTTGCCCAGCACGATACCGTGCTTATGCCCCAGGCCGGAGCGCGGCAGTATGGTGGCACACAGCTTGGGATCGGCGATGTGGATGGCGAGCCCCGTGGGGATCAGGCTGGTCTGGCCGGGCTGCAGGGTCAGCGCTTCGTCCAGGCAGGCGCGCAGATCCAGGCCGGCGGAACCCGGGGTGGCGTAGGCCGGCAGCGGGAAGTTCTTGCCGAGGCGGGAGTCGAGTATCTTGAGTTCAATCTGCTTCATGGTGTGACTTCTTTATTATCAGGGCAATCAGGTGGCGGGCCACCTCGGTTTTGGTGGCCAGCGGCAGGGTTTGGCTGCCGCCGGGCCAGAAAACGGTCAGGGCATTGTGGTCGCTGTTAAAGCCCTGCTCCGGACGGGAAACATCGTTGGCGGCGATCATGTCCAGCCCCTTGCGCCGCAGCTTGTCCTGGGCGTGCTCGGCGATCTGTTCGGTCTCGGCAGCAAAGCCCACCACGAAGGGGCGAGGGGACAGGGCCGCGACCTCGGCGATGATGTCCGGGTTCTTCACCAGGGACAGGGTCAGCTCGTTCTTATCGGCCATCTTCTTGATCTTTTGAGGGGCCACCTCGGCGGCGCGGTAATCGGCCACGGCGGCGCAGCCAATGACGATCTGCTGCTCGGGGGCCAGGCGCATCACCGCCTCATGCATCTGCAGGCCGCTCTCCACGTCGACGCGGCTGACGCCGGGCGGGGTCGGCAGGGCAACCGGGCCACTTACCAGGGTGACCTGGGCCCCCAGCTCAGCGGCGGCCGCCGCCAGGGCGAAGCCCATCTTGCCGGAGCTGTGGTTGCTGATGAAGCGCACCGGATCCAGCGCCTCCCGGGTGGGACCGGCGGTGATCAATATCTTGAGATCCGACCGGGGCGGGGTGAAGAAGCGAAGGCAGTGATCCACCAGCACCAGGGGATCCAGCATGCGGCCCGGGCCCACGTCGCCACAGGCTTGGACGCCGGCATCCGGCCCCCAGATCAGGGCGCCGCGCCGTGCCAGGGTCTGCAGGTTCTCCTGGGTGGCGGGATGCAGGTACATCTGCTGGTTCATGGCCGGTGCCACCGCCACCGGGGCTGGGGTGGCCAGGCAGAGGGTGGTGAGCAGCTCATCCCCCATGCCGGCGGCCAGCCGGGCGATCAGGTTGGCAGTGGCGGGCGCCAGCAGCACCAGATCCGCCCACTTGGCCAGTTCTATGTGGTTCATGCCCAGCTCGCTGGCCGGATCCAGTACGCCTTGTGGAATGGCGTGGCCGGAGACCGCCTGCAGGGTCAGGGGGGTGATGAAGGCCCGGGCGGCGTCGGTCATGACCACCCGCACCTCGGCGCCGGCATCCTTGAGTCGGCGCACCAGCTCGGCACTCTTGTAGGCGGCGATCCCGCCGCTGACCCCCAGCAGAATGCGTTTGTTAGCCAGTCCCATGGGTAGCGTGATTCCGTATGTGGATGAACAGACGGGCTAAGATACCACAGCCCATCCCCCTGGGCAGACTGGCTTGTCACACTTCATTTTTCTGTCATCTGCGGTTTGTCGCCTGTCAGGCCTGACAGGGGGGGCGGGCCGCACGGCTTGCTAACTTTGCAGCTGGATCAGGCAAGGGAGTGCACTGTGAGCATACGAGACTGGCCGGCGGGCGAGCGTCCACGCGAAAAATTGCTGGCCAAGGGGCCGGGCGCCCTGAGCGATGCCGAGCTGCTGGCCATCTTCCTGCGTACCGGGGTGGCCGGCTGCGATGCGGTGAGTCTGGCCCGCCAGTTGCTGGTGCAATTTGGCAGCCTGCGAGCCCTGTTGACGGCCGATGAGCAGCAGTTCTGCCAGGCCCGCGGCCTGGGACAAGCCAAGTTCGTCCAGCTGCAGGCGGTGCTGGAGATGAGCCGGCGCCATCTGGCCGAGGCGTTGCAGCGGGACCATGTGCTCACCAGCCCCCAGGCTACCCGCCGTTACCTGCAGGCCCAGCTGCGGGATCGGCCGCAGGAGGTGTTTGCCCTGCTGCTATTGGATAACCAGCACAGGGTGGTGAAATTCCTCGAGCTGTTTAGCGGCACGCTGGACAGCGCCAGCGTCTATCCCCGCGAGGTGGTGCGCTGCGCGCTAAAACACCATGCAGCCGCCGTCATCCTCTGTCATAATCACCCGTCCGGTGTGGCGGAACCGAGCCGGGCCGACCGCGCCCTGACGGAGCGCCTGAGTGCGGCCCTGGGCCTGATTGATGTCCGGGTGCTGGATCATCTGGTCATCGGTGACGGTGAAACAGTATCTTTTGCCGAGCGTGGTTGGCTGTGAGTCGATCACGGTCAGGCTTTAGCTTGATCTTTGCCGAGCCATGCTGTATAAAATGCCGCCTTCTATATGGCCCCGCAACAGGCCAGCGGGGCTAAGAAATGCTCGAGCAATTAGAAGTAAGATTTTGGAGAGACTGACATGTCTAGAGTGTGCCAAGTAACCGGTAAGCGTCCGGCCGTGGGTAACAACCGTTCCCACGCCAAGAACGCGACCCGTCGTCGTTTCCTGCCGAACCTGCAAACTCACCGTTTCTGGGTTGAAGGCGAGAAGCGTTTCGTCAAGCTGCGTGTTTCCACCAAGGGCATGCGCATCATCGACAAGCTGGGGATCGAAGCAGTTCTGGTAGATCTGCGCGCCCGCGGCGAAGTAGTGTAAGGAGATAGCTCATGGCTGCTAAAGGTGGACGCGAAAAGATTCGCTTGAACTCCAGCGCTGGTACTGGTCACTTCTACACCACTACCAAGAACAAGCGCACCATGCCCGAGAAGATGGAGATCAAGAAGTTTGATCCCGTGGTTCGTCAGCATGTGATCTACAAGGAAGGCAAGATCAAGTAATTGATCGCCCCTTGAAAAAGCCCGGTCTCGTACCGGGTTTTTTTATGCCCGTCGCTCGGGCTACACTGCGCCCAGCAGGGGAGAAGAGCATGCGACGACTGACCAAGAAAGGCTGGAACAACGTCATCATACTGGTGGTGCTGGTGATGATAGTGGTGCTGCGGCTGAGCGACGAGCGGCTCACCGGCAAGGATCCGGCGCCAGTGACCGATGGCCTGCTGCCCACCGGCGCCGTGGTGCTGACCTGGGCGGCGCCGGCCTGGCGCATCGAGCGGTTGGGGCAGAGCTGGCGGGCGGTGCCGGATCTGGGGCGCGATGGCTCCGGGCTGGATGCGGTGCTCAATCAATGGCTTAGCTGGCAGCTGCCGCCGGCCGAGATGGCGGTGCGCGGTGCCAGCCAGCCGCTGACCGTCTGGCTGGCCGGGGTGGCGGAGCCCGTCACCCTGCAGCTGTACCAGGATCAGGGCCAGTATGCGGTGGTGAACTGGCGTGGCCAGTTGCTGAGCCTCAGCCAGGCGCAGTACCGTAGCCTGCTCAGCGGAGGTCACTGATGCCTGAGTTGCCCGAGGTTGAAGTCACCCGTCAGGGTATCGCCCCCCACCTGGCGGGCCAGACCATCACGGCGGTGCGGGTGCGGGAATCCCGCCTGCGCTGGCCCGTGCCCAGCGACATCCAGCAACTGGTGGGCTGCACCATCCTCTCGGTGCGCCGCCGCGCCAAGTACCTGCTGCTGGAGACCGAGCTGGGCACCGCCATCCTGCACCTGGGCATGTCCGGCAATTTGCGGGTGCTGCCGCTGGGCGCTCCTGTGATGAAGCACGATCACGTGGATATCGAGCTGGGCAGTGGCCAGCTGCTGCGGCTGCATGATCCGCGGCGCTTCGGCGCCCTGCTGTGGACGCCGCAGGATCCGGCCCGCCACCCCCTGCTGGCCAAGCTGGGCCCCGAGCCCCTCACCGACGCCTTCACCGCCGAGTATCTGCTCATGCGCAGCCGTGGCCGCAAGGGGCCCATCAAGCCCTGGCTGATGGACAATCACCTGGTGGTGGGGGTGGGCAACATCTACGCCAACGAGGCGCTGTTCGCCGCCCACATCGACCCCAGGCGTCCGGCAGGCAGCCTAAGCGCCAGCGAGGCCGAGGTGCTGGTGGCGGAGATCAAGGCGGTGCTGACCCGGGCCATCGGCCAGGGGGGCACCACCTTGAAGGACTTCACCAAGGCCGATGGCAAGCCGGGCTACTTTGCCCAGCAGCTGCAGGTGTACGGTCGGGCTGGCCAGGGTTGCCTGGCCTGTGGTCATCCGCTGGAAGAGATCCGCCTGGGGCAGCGCAGCACCGTGTTCTGCCCCCTGTGTCAGCGTTAGTGTTGGCTAGCGGGGTTGAGCTTGAGGCGAATGGCGCGGGCCACCTCGGGCGGCACAAACTGATCCACCTCGCCGCCGTGCAAGGCGATTTCCCGGATCAGGCTCGAGGCCACGAAGGCGTGTTCTTCCGCCGGCGGCAGGAAGAGGATCTCCAGCTGGGGTAACAGGCGGCGGTACATGGCGGCCAGCTGGGCTTCGTATTCGAAATCCATGGTGGTGCGCACCCCGCGCACCAGCACATTGGCCTGCACCTGGCGGGCAAAATCCACCAGCAGACCGCTAAACCCCTCCACCCGCACGTTGGCAAAGGGCCGGCAGGCCGCCTGGGCCAGGGCCACCCGTTCGTCCAGCTGGAACAAGGGGCGTTTGCCCGGGCTCATGGCCACCGCCACTATCACCTCGTCAAACAGGCGGGCGGCCCGAGCCACCAGATCCAGGTGGCCCAGGGTGATGGGATCGAAGGTGCCGGGAAAGACGACCCTGGTCTGCATGCAAGCTCCTGCGCAATCAAGAATGGGCGAGCTTCGGATTATAGGGCCTGCCCTTGAGATTGGCAGGGGCTTTGGCAAGAATAGGCAGCCTCAACGATGGGAGATGGCATGCAACGACTACTGGTGATCCGCAACGACAAGATTGGCGACTTCATGTTGGCCTGGCCCAGCTTCGCCATGCTGAAGGCCTCCCAGGAATGCCACATCACCGCCCTGGTGCCGGCCTACACCGCCGAGCTGGCGCGCCTGTGCCCCTGGATTGACGAGGTGATCCTGGATCCCGGCAAGCAGGCTGACTCGGCGCAGCAACAGGCGCTGCTGGCGACCATCAAGGCGGCACGATTCGATGCGGCCATCAGTCTGTTTTCTACCGGGCGGGTGGCCTGGTTGTTGTGGCGGGCGGGGATCCCTTACCGGCTGGCGCCGGCCACCAAGTGGGCCCAGCTACTCTACAACCACAGGGTGCGGCAACGCCGCTCCCGCTCGGCCAAGCCGGAATACCAGTACAACCTGGATCTGATCCGTCACTATCTGAGGGAGCAGAGGCTGACCCCGGTGGAGCCGCAACCGCCCTATCTGCGCTTTGATGCCGCTACCCTGGCACGGGTGCGGGCGGAGACGGCGGCGGCCCTGGGGATCCCGGCCCAGCAGCCCTGGTTGATGGTGCACGCCGGGAGCGGCGGCTCCGCCAACAACCTGTCGCTGGACCAATATGCCCGATTGATCCTGGGGCTGCAGGCCGACTGCTCGGCTCCCTGTGTGTTGACGGCCGGCCCCGGCGAGGAGGCCAAGGCGGCACAGCTGCAGGCGCTGGTGCAGCGCCAGGGTGGCCAGGCGGTGATCTACCATTCCGTGGATGGGCTCACCCGGTTTTGCCAGGTGCTGGCCTGTGCCGATCTGTTCTTGGCCGGCAGCACGGGTCCCTTGCACCTCTGCTCGGCCCTGGATGTGCCCACCGTCGGCTTCTTCCCCATGCGTCGCTCCGCCACTCCGCTGCGCTGGCGCCCCCTCAACAGCGAGGGGCGGCACTTAAGCTTCACCCCGCCCCAGGCCGGAGAGGAGGACATGTCCCGGGTGGATATAGACGCCGCCATCGCCCAGATACTGCCCTGGTGGCAGGGATCGCAGACCCGCTGACAACAACGGCACCCTAGGGTGCCGTTGATTTTTCCGTGCGCCGAGTACTGGGCTCAGGCGTTGAGGGCCTGATCCAGATCCGCCAGCAGATCCTCGATGGCCTCTATGCCGATGGACAGACGGATCATCTCCGGCTTGACCCCGGCCTTGGCCTGCTCCGCCTCGGTGAGCTGGCGGTGGGTGGTGGAGGCCGGGTGGCAGGCCAGGGACTTGGCGTCGCCGATGTTCACCAGCCGCTTGAAGATCTTGAGGGCGTCATAGAAGCGCACCCCGGCGTCATAGCCGTCCTTGAGACCGAAGGAGAGAATGGCCGACGGCAGACCGCCCATGTATTTCTGCGCCAGGGCATGGTGCGGGTGATCCGGCAGGCCGGCGTAGCTGACCCAGGCCACCTTGGGGTGATCTTGCAGGTAGTGAGCCACCTTGAGGGCGTTCTCGGTGTGGCGCTCCATGCGCAGCGCCAGGGTTTCCAGCCCCTGCAGCAGCAAGAAGGCGTTCATGGGGGAGAGGGCGGCTCCGGTGTTGCGCAGCGGCACGGTACGGGCGCGGGCGATGAAGGCGGCCGGGCCGAAGGTCTCGGTGTAGACCACCCCATGGTAGGAGGGTTCGGGTCGGTTCAGGCAGGGGAAGCGCGTGGCATTGGCCGCCCAGTCGAACTTGCCGGAGTCGACGATGACGCCACCCAAGGAGTTGCCATGGCCGCCCACGTACTTGGTGATGGAGTGCACCACGATATCGGCACCGAAGGCGATGGGCTTGCACAGTATGGGGGTGGCGACCGTGTTGTCCACCATCAGGGGCACACCCCGGGCGTGGGCCACATCCGCCAGCCCCTGGATGTCGACTATGTTGCCTGCCGGGTTGCCGATGCTCTCGCAGTACACCGCCTTGGTCTTGTCGTCGATCAGTTCGGCGATGGCTGCGGGCGAGTCATCCTTGGCGAAGCGCACCTCGACGCCGAAGCTGGGCAGCATGTGGGCGAACAGGGTGTAGGTGCCGCCGTACAGCTGGGGGGTGGAGACTATGTTGTCGCCGGCTTGCGCCAGGGTCTGGATGGCATAGTTGATGGCGGCGCTGCCGGCGGAGACCACCAGGGCGGCGAGGCCCCCTTCCAATGCGGCCAGGCGTTGCTCCAGCACGTCGTTGGTCGGGTTCATGATGCGGGTGTAGATGTTGCCGGGCACCGCCAGGTTGAACAGATCGGCGCCGTGCTGGGCATTGTCGAACTCGTAGGCGACGGTCTGGTAGATGGGCACGGCCACGGCCTTGGTGGTAGGGTCATTCTGAAAGCCGTGATGCAGGGCCAGGGTGGCGTCTTTCATCGTCTCGTCCTTGTGCTTTGGATGGATAGACGGCCAATCTATGCCGGCGGGTTTGGGATGTAAAGTGAGGTGTTGGTGTCATTCCGAACCAGGCTGAAAAAAGAAAACGCTGTCATGCATTTACCATGAATGTTAGTGAGAAAAGGATCACGGCTTGATGGGGGGCGCAGTCCGTATTATGGCCGCCAACGAAGGAAATAACGCATAAGGGTAAGTGAATGAACCAGCATTTTTGGCGCCGTTCGGCGATTTCTGTAGCAATGGCGTTGGCGCTGACCGCCTGTGGTGGTGGTGGTGGCGGTGACGAGAAGCCCCCCGTTGATGACAGCACCTATACCGTGACTATCAGCAGCAGTGCCCATACCGCCGACAGCCGTATGACCTGTAACCAGGGGGCTGACGTGGCCGCCTGTGATCTGCGCATGTATCAGATCATGGTGGAGGCTTACGTCAATGGTGACGACAGCATCAACTATGACACCGGCTATGGTCCGTCCAAGCACAAGGGTGATCTGCAGGGCATCGTCGACAGCCTGGATTACATCGCAGGCACGGGTGTGAATGCCATCTGGCTGACCCCGATCTTTGACTCGTGCAAGGGGAAGACCAATGACGCCAAGTTGGAGGCCACCGGCTACTACGCTTGCGATTATTTCACCGTGGATCCCATGTTCGGTGACAACGCCAAGCTCAAGGAGCTGGTGGATGCGGCCCACGCCAAGGGCCTGTATGTGTTCCTGGACGGCGTCTTTGGCCATGCCAGCGGTATCGGTGTGACCATGGACAATCTGCCGGCCAGCCTGAGTGGCCTGGCGGCGCCGGTTACGGCCGCCTCTGTGGCCAATAAGCATGACACCTGCGTCGAGAGCGACACCACCATCTGTTTTGACTATTCCCAGCCGGATACGTTGGCCTTCTTCAAGGCGGTGGCGGCGCACTATGTGACCGAATATGGGATTGACGGCTGGCGTCTGGATCAGGCCTACCAAGTGCCCATCAGCGCCTGGGAAGAGATCCGTGATACGGTGGAAACGGCCGCTGCGGATCGCAAGGCAGCGGGGGAGGAGTGGGGCACCCTGGGCTACATGGTGGGTGAGGTGTGGGACGGCAACCAAAACAATTTTGTCAGCAAGGTCTACGGTACGGCGGCCAATCCTGGTCTGCAATCGGCGTTTGATTTCCCACTGCACTATGGCCTGATGCAGGCTATCGGCTCCGAAACCAGTGCCAGCAGCAATGGTGATGCATCCAAACTGTATGCAAACTGGAACGATGGCTCTGTCTACCCGGACTTTGCCATGCCAAATATCTTTATCGGTAACCACGATATTCCCCGGTTGGGTGATTTGTTGCAGCGCACCGGTCGTGGCGATGTGAATGCAGATGAATACTGGCTGCGCCACAAGGCTACCTTTAGTTTCATGGCAGCGACCTCCGGCCCCATGACCTTCTATTACGGTGAAGAGATCGGCGATCAGCTGGATGGTTTTGCTGCCCAGGTGACTACCAACTGCGCCAGCCAAGGGCTGTGTGATGATCACGTGGCACGAACCGATGGCAAGGTGGCAGGGGTAACAGGTCATACCTTGTCTAGCCGGCAGAGCAATCTCAAGGCTTACTTGAAGTCTTTGATGGATCTGCGCGATGCTCATCCGGCCCTGGCTCAGGGCACCCTGACTCGCATTTCGGACGATAGTAACGTCTTTGTTTCCCGCAAGGACAATGGCGGCGATCAGATCCTCTATCTGCTCAACACCCAGGCTAAGGATGCGAAGATCACCCTGAGCACCAGTGCCCTGGGCGATGACGGTACCTTGCAAAACCTGCTGGACAGTGGTGACAGCATCAGTGCCAGTGAGGGTAACTACACCATCACAGTGCCCGCTTATACCGGCTTGTTCTATCAGATCAACTAAGTCAGTTGGCTTGGTTCAAGGCCCGCCGGTTGGCGGGCCTTGTCTTTTGGGCCTGTGAGCCGGCTCTCCTTTTGCACCACATTCAGATGTAATTAATTGTTTAATCAGTGTTTATGGGAAGCGCGTCACGGTCTACCTTCGCTGACCACGACTATGATGCCGGGCTCCCTGCACCAGGGCCCTTTCCCGCTGTGGTCATGAGGCAGGAGAACTTGAACAACGCCAAATAAGATCAAAGGCGCGGCCACTGGCCGCGCCTTTTTTTATCTGGTCAGTTAGTTCAACGGGGCAGTTGCAGGCGGGCTTCCAGACCGCCTTGGGCCCGGTTGCGCAATTGCAGTTCACCGCCGTGCTGATGCGCCAGGGTGCGGGCGATGGACAGGCCCAGTCCCACACTGCCGTCTTCGGTATTGCGGGCCATATCGCCCCGCACGAAGGGCTTGAACACCTGCTCCAACTGCGCCTCCGGGATCCCGGGCCCGTGTCGCAGATCAGGATCTGCACAGTGCGCGCACTGCTGGTCAGGCTTATCTCGGCGCCACCGGCATATTTGATGGCATTGTCTACCAGGTTCTGCACCGCGCGCCGCAGACTCTCCGGATGACAGGCGTAGACCAGTTTCCCTTCCGCTTGGCAACGCACGGCTTGGCCGGCGTCCTGGTAATCGTCGGACAGGCTGTGCAGCAGACTGACCAGATCCACATCCCGACGAGGCGTTTGCTGCTGATCTTCCCGGGCAAAGTGCAAGGTGGCCCTGAGCATCTGCTCCATCTGACCGAGCGTCTGCAGCATGCGCTGCTTGTCTTCTCCTTCGGGCAGGAATTCGCAACGCAACTGCAGACTGGTGAGCGGGGTGCGCAGGTCGTGGGAGATGGCAGCGAGCATCTGGGTACGATCCTGGACGAAGCGATCCAGCCGGGATTGCATGCGGTTGAAGGCGGCCAGGGTTTCTCGCACCTCATCCGGCCCCGACTCGGTTAACGGCGGGAGGCGCTCACCGCGGCCCAATTGTTCGGCTTGCCGGGCAAGCAGTTTGAGGGGATGGGTGATGCGGCGGATCAACCAGATGAGCAACAGGCCTATCAGGCCACCCACTAGCAGAAGACTGAGCAAGTGACGGGGTGACCAGGCGGGCGGTTCCTTGTCTGAAAAGGTGCTGAACAGCAGCCACTGGCCGTCAGCCAGTCGTATGCTGCCATACAGACGGGCGTCGCGCAGTGCCATCATATGTCCGCGGGCCCGCTCCAGCCAGGGGGCGCGTCCCTCTGGTGGTGGCGGTAGTTGGGATGGGTCAAGCAACTCGGCACTGATGCGAATGTCGGTGGGCCGATCCAGCAGGCGGGTGAGGCGGGCCTCGACGCTGGGATCCCGCTGGGCGGGTACCCAGGCAGCGTCCTTGAGCCGTAGCATCAGGGTTTCGCTGCGACTGGCTCGCAATATTTGCTCACTCTGGGCGGCAGGTGAGGTGTTGAGCAGATTCACCACGGCCGCCAGCCGCAACATGGCGTGACGGCTGTTTACCAGGCTCAGGGTGTCACTGCGTTCCATGCGATAGATCTGCAGGCTGAGCAGTTGTACCAGGATCAAGCCGCTCAAGGTGATGAGCAGCAGCTGAGTGCTGATGTGGCGTGGCAGCCAGCGCTTAATCATGCTGCACCTCGGCGGCAAACAGGTAGCCGCCGCCCCAGATGGTCTTGATCAACTCCGGATTTTTAGGATCCCGTTCCAGCTTGCGGCGCAGCCGGCTCACCAGGGTGTCGATGGCCCGATCGAAGGCCTGAGCCTCCCGACCGCGCGCCAGATCCAGCAATTGATCCCGGCTCAGCACCCGTTGTGGTCGCTCCACGAAGACCTTGAGCAGGTCAAACTCGGCGGTGGAGAGGCTGATGGTCACGCCGTTTTCATCCACTAGCTCACGGCGAGCTTGATCCAGGGTCCAGTGGGCAAAGTGCAGCCGGTGAGCCGACTGGGGCTCAGCCAGCTCCTGCCCCTGGCTGCGGCGCAGTACGGCGCGAATGCGGGTCAGCAGTTCACGCGGGTTGAAGGGCTTGGCCAGATAGTCGTCAGCGCCCATCTCCAGGCCGATGATTTTGTCCATCTCTTCGCCCATGGCGGTGAGCATGACAATCGGCAGGTTAGAGGTGGCGCGGATGCTGCGGCACAAGGAGAGGCCATCTTCGCCGGGCAGCATCAGATCCAGCACCATCAGTTGGTAGTTACCAGTCTCCAGCTGGCGCTTCATCTCCCTGCCGTCCCGGGCGCAGGTCACCCGGAATCCGTGGGTCTCGAGAAATCGCTTCAACAGATCGCGGATGTCGGCATGATCATCCACCACCAGAATATGGGGCAGGCTTGGTTCCATAGGCTCCTCGCTGACAGATGGCCTGAGTATAAAAAAGAGTCTCTGGCAAGGTGTGTCAAACTGTGTCAGCCCTGCAGCTTGGCACGCTTTGTGACAAAAAATCCTCGGTGAGGCGCTCCGGCACCCCGGCCTTGCGCAGGCTGCTGCGTATGGCCTGTTGCAGTGCCTTCTGGCCAGATAGCTGGCAGCGCCGCGCCAGGGCTGACCAGCTCTGGTATTGCCAAAATCGCCCCAGCAACAGGAGCTGTTCCTGATGAGGCAGGCGTTGCCAATCCTGGCGCCGGCAATCGAGCCAACGACTTAGGCTGGGCAGGGCATGATCCAGCGAGCGGTGGCCGTGGGCGCAATCGATCACATCCTGCCATTCCCAGGGCTGCAGAGACCCCGCCCCGTGGTGTGGATCAAGCAGTGCCAGTACCAGGGCGGGTGAGAGATCGCGTAAGGGCCCACCCAGCCAGTCAGGCAGCTGTTGCTGGAATCGTTGGCACCAGTCAGGCAGCGCCTGGTGAGCCGCATCCGATAGCGGGTGCAGCATGATGGCGGAGTGGTTGCCGCTGGCGGCATCGCGCGACAAGCCTAACCGCACCGCCTGCCAGCCTTGTTGTTGCCAAAAGTGCAGTAGTTCGGGAGTGGCGGCAAAGGCCGCGCCAATCAGATCGTATTTCTGGCCTTGGCAGTACGCCGTAAGGGCCGCCAGCAGCCGTTGGCCTAGCCCTTGGCGCTGGCAGCCGGGATGGATGGCGATGCGCATGATACGGGCAAATCGGAAGGTGGCGGCTTCTGTGATACCGGCGTGTGCCAGCAGGGTTTGCGGTAGCAGTTGACCGCGTGGTCGGCGTTCACCGCGGCGAATGGCTTCGGCGAGCCCAGGCGGTATGGGCCCCTCATCACATAGCAGGGCAACGCCGAGCCATTGGGTGCCTTGGCGCAGGCCGTGGATGGTCAGATCCGGGCTGTCCAGCAGGGTGCGCAGATCGCTGGGGGTGGTCTGATAGTGAGCCTGGATCAGCAGGCCAAATACCTGGCGCAGCAGGGCTTCATCCTGGGCCAGCTCGGCCTGGGATAGGCGTTGCCAGACAATGGGTTCCGCACTGGGCACCGGATCTGGCTCGCTATGACCTAACAGCAACAAGCGGTTTAGCAAGGGCTCGAGCGGATCATCGGTATGCCAGCGTACCGGTTGATCCAAGTGACAGCGCCGCCATCCTGGATAATGCCGATCCAGATACGGCTGCATGCGCAGGGCAAAGCCTTGCCCCGAGCCTTCGTAGCCGTGCAACGTGGTGGCAAAGACCACGCGGGAATAATGACGCAGCAGATCCTGCAGCAGCGGGGTGGGAATGGCCGCTGCCTCATCGATCAACAGCAGATCAGCCGGCGGGGCCAGCTCCAGCACGGCATCCGGGCTGTAAAACGTCAATTGGCTGCTGGCCAGCTCAATCCGTTCAGCCTGCTCGCGGGCATTAGGCAGCCGCCGACGCAGATGCACACAGACCTGTTCGGCGGCGTTGCGCGATGGGGCGCAAAGTACGATGCGGTAACCCGGGCGCTCTAGCAAGCTGGCGGCGGCCAGCCCAACC
>JAJOIN010000122.1 GCA_021209335.1 Aeromonadaceae bacterium | reverse complement strand
TGCGCCTCCTTATGGCACGCCCTGCTGGCGGAGCCCTTGCAGCTGGGGCGGGAGCCGGTCAAGGTGGCGTGGACCCCCTGGAGTCAGCGTTGCCATTACCGCCTGGCCAACTGGCAGCTGAGCTACGACACCCAGGGCGGCGCCGCCCTGGTGTTGGCGGCGGGTGTGGAATAAACAGAACCAATCAATCTGGGAGAAGGTGATATGAACAGGTCTCGGGGCTTTTCGCTGATCGAGCTGACCATCGTCATAGTGGTGCTGGGGATCTTGGCGGTCACCGCCTTGCCACGGTTTCTCGACGTGACCGAAGAGGCGCAAAATGCCAGCGTGCAGGGCATGAGCGGCGGCTTTGCCTCCGGCGTCATGATGGCCCGCGCCCAGTGGGAGGCGCAGGGCCGTGGCACCGTCAATGGCATGAACAGCGTGCTGTACGACGGCACCCGCCTCTACCTCACCTCGCCGACCCAGGCCCAGCTGGACGCCGGCACCCTGTCCCCTGGTTACCCTGTGGATACCGCCGATAGCAGCAGCCCCACCACGGCCCCCGGGGAACTCACCGCCCAGCGTTGCTTGAATCTGTGGAATGGTTTATTGCAAAATCCCCCGGCCGCCGCCGCAAATTTTAGTAATGTCACATCCAGCAGCGACGACATTCAGTATTATGTTTCCGCGCAGACAGACGGTAACGACTCCTACTGCCGTTATTATCTGGTCATGAGCCTGGGCAAGGATCAAAGTGGCAGTTACCTGGATCCGGACAACCGGACCGATGCCTACAAGAGTTTCAGTTACCGCCCGGCCAGCGGTCAGGTGGCCACCCATATCAACTAAATCGCAAGCACAGACACAAGGTAAATACGTTATGAAAAGAAGTGCAGGTTTCACCCTGATCGAGCTGGTCATCGTCATCATCATACTGGGCATACTGGCGGTCACCGCCGCGCCCAAGTTTATCAATCTGCAAGGCGATGCCCGGGAGTCCACCCTGAAGGGGGTTGAGGCAGCAGCAGAAAGCATGGCCTCCATGGCGTATTCCAAAGCTGTGATTCAAGGCAATGAGACGGCGTCTTCTGCGCAGACCACCATCAATGGCACTCCCCGTGAAATGGTGTACGGTTATCCGCGCGCCGATGAAGTCGTAGCCCTGCTGGATATCAATGCCAGCAGTGCCTTGGGCGCCAGCGATGTGGATTTTGTGTACCAGGTCACTGGAACCAACAAGGTAGAGATTTGGCCGGTAGGCAGCTATAGCGACACGGCGGGCGAGTGTAGTGTGACCTACGAAAATGCCACCTCAGGTCAGCGCCCGACCATTGAAACCAACACGGGCTGTTAATGGGTCTCTGTTGACCTAGTGTTTGACCTGTGGGCACGGGGTGCGGGCGGTGAACGCCGCACCCCGTTTTATTTAAGGGGGCGTATGCCAAGGGCGAGGGGCTTTACCCTGGTGGAGCTGGTGACGGTACTGCTGCTGGTGGGGCTGCTGGCGGTGACGGTACTGCCGCGCTTTCTCACCCGGGGCGGCTTTGACGAGGTGATCTACCGGGATCGCCTGGCCGCCTTGTTGCAGCAGGCCCAGCTGATGGCCATGTCCCGCGCCAGCCAGTGCAGCACCTTGCTGTTTGAGGCCCATCGTTTTGGTATCCCGCGCCGGGATCCCTCACTCACTGCGTGCGACGCCAGCCTGCCCGGGGTGGGCGAGGACTATGCCAATCCCGCCCTGGGCATCCGTGCCGAAGAGGCGGTGTCGTCTGTGACCCTGTCGGCGCCCGCGCAGCTGAGCTTTGACTACTGGGGCCGGCCGCTGGATGCCAGCGGCACCCCCTATGCCAGCCAGCTGGTGATCGGCATTCAGGGCGAGACCAGTCTGAAACTGTGTATCGAGACCCAGGGGTATATCCATGACTGCTAGGCGCATAGCGGGCTTTACCCTGCTGGAACTGGTGGTGGGCATGGTGTTGCTGGCCCTGGCTCTGGTCATGATCACCGGCGTCCTGGCGCCTTTGGTGAGCCAGCAGCGCGAGCCCCTGTATCAGGTGCGCGCCGCCGAGCTGGCCCAGGCCCTGCTGGGCGAGATTGCCGGCCGCAGCTTCGATGAGCACAGCGATCGCAGCGGCCTCACCAGCCACAATCGTTACCGCTACTGTGGCGCCATTCTCCTCACCGAGCTGGAGGAGAGCAGCGGCGACTGCACGGATCCGGCCGATTATGGCTCCGAGGGGGAGAGCCACGATCAGTTCAACGATGTGGACGACTTCAACGCCTATTGCCCCAGCCTGGGGGGCAGCGCCATCAGCGGCGATGCCTACGCGGCCCTGCGGGGCCTGGATCCCAGCCTCTACCAGCACTTCAGCCTGACCGCCTGTATCCGCAACGCCCCCCAATGGCAAGGCGGCAGCGGGCGCACCGATCTGGCCAAGCGCTATACGGTGACGGTCACCACCCCCAGTGGCGAGGCGCTGCCCTTCACCGGCTATCGGAGTAACTACTGATGCGGTCCCGTGGCTTTACCCTGATTGAGCTGGTGGTGGTGATCGTGGTGTTGGGCAGCGTCGCCGTGCTGGTGAGCCAGTTCCTCGGCACCGGCACCCTCCTGTACCGCGACGGCGCCGAGCAGCAGCGCCGGCTGGCCGAAGGGCGTTTCGTGCTGGAGCGCCTCTCCCGTGAGCTGGCCGATGCCCATCCCATGAGTCTGCGGTTGCACGACGGCAGCGGCAATCTGGCGGCCTGTGTGGAGTTTGTGCCTTTGCGGGGGGCTGGCGGCTACCTGGGCCAGGCGGTGGGCCGCAGCAGCCTGACCCTGGTGTCGGGGGGATGATTTCCAGGCGGCTGGCACGGCCGCGCTGCAGCCGGGACGGCGACTGTCGGTGGATACCCTGAGCACGGCGGAGCTGTATCAGACCAGCCTGACGGCGGCCAGCGGTAGCCTGGCCACCCTGACCAGCGTCACCCTGCCCAGCGATCCGGCCACGGATCCCCTGGCCAGCGTCAGCCTGTCGCGCCCCCTGGTGCGGGACTCCAGCGGGCGCCGTTATCTGCTGCTGGCCAGCGGCCCCGTGGCCTGGTGCCGGCAAGGCGGCGCCTTGTATCGCTATGCCGATTATGACTGGGGCTGGGATTGGAGCCTGGGCGCGCCGGCCGGCGGCGTGCTGATGGGCAGTCGCTGGGGGTAAGCAGCGGCTTTGCCCTGGCGGCGCCCTCGCTGCAGGCCAATACCCAGCTGGATGTGGTGCTCGCCCTGACCCTGAGCGACGGTCATGCCTTGCTGCTCAATCGACGATTGCAGGTGAACCATGTGCCCTGATGGACGCGTAAGCCGCCAGCGCGGCAGCATGCTGGTGATCGCCCTGGCGGTCATGGTGATTCTGGGCCTGCTGGCGGTGGCCCTCACCCGCTTGCTGGGCAATGCCAGCGACAGTCTGGCCTACGAGGTGCTGTCGGTGCGGGCCCAGTCATTGGCCCAGTCCGGCATGGATCAGCGGCTGTATGTGGTGCTGCGGCAAGGGGTCTGCGCCAGTGGGCTGGCGGACTCCGCCAGTGGCAGCCAAACGGTGGACGAGACCGGTCTGTCCGGCTGTACCTTAAGCTGGTCCTGCCGCCACCAGAGCCTGACGGATGAGGACGGTAGTCCACTGGAATATTACTGGCTGCAGACTCAGGGCCAGTGCGGCAATGCCCAGCTGCAGGTGACCCGGCAGAGCAGTAGCGAGGTGAGGTTATGAGTGGCGTACGCTCGGTCGTCTTGTGGTTGTGTGCCTGGTCGATGGTGCCTGCGGCCTGGGCTTCCTATAACCTGTCCGAATACCAGTCTGCCTTCCCCTATCCAGTACAGGGCCGGGCTAGTAGTCATTATCTGGATTTTCAGGGCAACCCCTGGTACGTCCAGGGCCATGTTTATGGCACGACGCGGGGCCTCCTGGGATACAAGCAGCAGGGGCAAATCAAGGGGGAGGCTACCTCTGTCTCAGGGGATGGGAATTGTGACGGGGGGCGGTGTTATGCGGCTGGAGAGCATGCTCAAAGTTTGAATCTGCCGACCAACAAGTTCCCTCTGGCAGATAGTGGAACTGACATCAACCTTGGCTATAACCAGTCAACTACCATTGGTGCCAGCTCGCCCAGCGTTTATCGCAATATCTACACAACCCAACAATCAACACTGGATATTCAGAAGTCCGGTATCACTGTCAAGCGCATGAGTCTGGGCAGTGGTCGCGGGGGCAATGCCTATACGGTCAGATTGGCGCCAGGGACCTACTGGATTGAAACCTTGCAGATGAGCAACGATACCCGTATCGAGCTCAGTGGCCATGTGACGCTCTACGTCAACACATTAGAGATGGGCTCCTCCAGCTATCTCAATAGCCCAGGCGCGGACTTGCCGGGTGATCCCAACCTGCTGTTGCTGATCAACTATAACAAGCTGCAACTGGATAATGGCTCCACTCTGACCGGCTACGTCTATCAGGAGAATGGGGCGGCCAATCCGATCAATCTGACCTCGGCTAGCTACATCTATGGCCGGGTGAATGCTCCCGCCGTGACATTCAATGCAGGTACTTGCATCAATGCCAGCACCAGCCGGCGTTGTACGGGCGGTGATATCAGCAATATTCACCACTACGAGCTGCATTATCCTGCCAGTTCCATGACCTGTGAGCCGGCGGCGGTGACGATCAAGGCCTGTAGCGACGATGCCTGTACTCTATCAACTAATGTCAGCGAGGTGACCCTGTCCCCCAGCTCCGGCTGGAGTGACGGCTCCCCCAGCTTCACCGGCAGCAGCTCTGGGCTGACCCTGAGCCACAATATCGCAGAAACAGTCATCCTGGGGATCACGGATGCCTCGCCCACCGCCAGCAACGGCCTGCGCTGCTACAAGGACGGGGTGCTGGATGCCGGCTGCGGCCTGAGTTTTGTCGACGTGGCTTACCAGTTCGATGTGCCGGATTTTTACGCCGGTGCCGGCAGTGGCCCTGTCAGCCTCAAGGCGGTCAAGAGCAGTGGTGGCAGCAGCCCGGTCTGCCTGCCGCTGCTGCAGAACCAGACGGTGCCGGTGACCTTCAGCCAACAATACAGCTACCCCAGCACGGGTACCCGCAGCCTCAGCATCAATGCTCTGTCTCTGGCCAGCAGTAGCAGCCGGAGCCTGAGCTTCGATGCCAGCGGGGTGGCCAGCCTGAGCCTGGATTACCCGGATGCCGGTGTCATGGGGCTGACCGCCATCAGCAACTTCGAGACAGACGATGGCACCCTGACCCTCACCGGCCAGGACAGTTTCGTGGTGCTGCCCCAGGCCATCCGCCTGAGCGTGCCCGCTGCGCCGGCCTGCAGCGGCAGCGGTGACAGCGCCCTGGCGGCCTGTGCCGTTTTCACGGCGGTGGACAGTCCCTTCACCCTGCGGGCCCAGGCCGGTTACTGGCGCAGTGGCAGCTTTGTGGTCACCCCCAACTTTGCCACCGGCAGTAGCGGCCAGGTGGCCAGCGCCGCCCTCTCCTGGCAGCACCAGCTGCTGGCGCCCAGTCAGGGCCAGGCTCCCGCCCAGCCCACCAGCACCCTGAGCCTGGCCAGCGGCACCCTGGATCTCACCACCGCCATGGCGGATGTGGGGGTGTACCGTTACCGGGTGCCCAGCTTCGTACCTTACGCCGGTTACCAAACTGGCAGCCTGCCGGTGCCCATGGCGAGCCTCACAGAGAGCCAGATCTACAGCGATTCTGTGGGCCGTTTCATCCCGGTGGCGTTGCTGGCGGTGGCCCAACGGCAGGGGGTGCTGGAGCAGACCTGCCAGGCGACGGGGGGCAGTGCCGGCTTCAGCTACCTGGGGCAGTCCCTGACCTATGCCAGCGGCCTGGCCAGCCAGTTGGATGTCTATGGGCTCAACAGCGGCGGCAGCCGACTCAACAACTACCTGGGAGCCTTTGCCAAGATAGCGGCCGATGACGCCTATCCGGATGCCGACAACTGGCGCCTGGCCAGCAGCAATGCGGCCAGCGATGGCGGCAGCCTGGCGGTGCGGCTGGGCTGGCAATCCGGTAGCTGGAGCCTGGCCGGCAGCGGTGCCGCCCGCCCGGGCTTGCCCACCTTCAGTTGGAGTGAGGCCAGTACCCTGGCCTATGACAAGTCCGATGCCACGGCCGCCGCCCGGGCCCGGGTTTCCCCCTTTACCCCGGCGCTGGAGCTGACTCTGGTTGAGCTGACGGACAGCGACGGTGTGGCGCAGTCCGGCCGTCTGATCCTCAACCCCACGGCGCCCCTGACCCGTTACGGCCGCCTGCTGGCCACCAGCGTCTATGGCGCCCCCAGTGCGGATCTGACCCTGCCGCTGTACCTGCAGTACTGGAACGGCAGTCGCTTTGTCACCGCCGAGGACGACCACTGCTCTGTGCTGCCGGCCACGGCGCTGCGACTCAACGATCTGGCGCCGGCCAACTGGTCGGCGGTGCCGCTGGCGGATAACAGTGCGGGCGCCACCACGGCCGTGACACCGCAAACCAGCCTGACGGCGCTGGCCGGTCGTCTGCCACTGCAATTTGGCGCCCCCGGCGGCGAGGGCCATGTGCCGGTGACGGCCGAAGGCCTGCCGCTGTGGTGGCAGCATGGCTGGCGCAGCGGCACCTTGAGCGGCTTCCCGCCGGCCAAGGCGGCCTTTGGCCTGTACAGGGGACACGAACGGGTCATCTATCGGCGGGAGATCACCACCCCCTGACGGGGTGTCACGAAACCGACATGCCAAGCCCAGGCGGCGTCCCGCCTGGCTTGCCCTATCGAGCGGGGGTTGGTAAAGTGAGCCGGTTTTTCGCACTTCCACTTTCCAGGATCCCCCGCAACCATGTTCAAAAAACTCAGAGGTCTTTTTTCCAACGATCTGTCGATCGATTTGGGTACCGCCAACACCCTGATCTACGTCAAGGGCAAAGGCATAGTGTTGAATGAGCCCTCTGTGGTCGCCATCCGCCAGGAGCGGGGCGGCAGTGCCAAGTCCGTTGCGGCGGTAGGCTATGCGGCCAAGCTGATGTTGGGGCGCACCCCCGGCAACATAGCCGCCATCCGCCCCATGAAGGACGGGGTGATCGCCGACTTTTCCGTCACCGAGAAGATGCTGCAGCACTTCATCAAGCAGGTGCACGAGAACAACTTTCTGCGCCCCAGCCCCCGGGTGCTGGTGTGCGTGCCGTGCGGCTCCACCCAGGTAGAACGCCGGGCCATCAAGGAGTCCGCCCAGGGCGCCGGCGCCCGTGAGGTCTATCTGATCGACGAACCCATGGCGGCCGCCATCGGTGCCGGCCTGCCGGTCTCCGAAGCCACCGGCTCCATGGTGGTGGACATCGGCGGTGGTACCACCGAAGTGGCCATCATCTCTCTGAACGGCGTGGTTTACTCCTCCTCGGTGCGTATTGGCGGTGACAAGTTCGACGAGGCCATCATCAGCTATGTGCGGCGCAACTACGGCAGCCTGATCGGCGAAGCCACCGCCGAGCGCATCAAGCACGAGATCGGCTCCGCCTATCCCGGTGACGAGGTGCGGGAGATCGAGGTGCGCGGTCGTAACCTGGCCGAAGGGGTACCCCGCAGCTTCACCCTCAACTCCAACGAGATCCTGGAGGCGCTGCAAGAGCCGCTGACCGGTATCGTCAGCGCCGTCATGGTGGCCCTGGAGCAATCCCCGCCCGAGCTGGCCTCCGACATCTCCGAGAAGGGCATGGTACTCACCGGGGGGGGCGCCCTGCTGCGGGATCTGGATCGTCTGCTGATGGAAGAGACCGGCATCCCTGTGGTGGTGGCCGAGGATCCCCTCACCTGTGTGGCCCGTGGTGGCGGTCGAGCCCTGGAGCTCATCGACATGCACGGTGGCGACCTGTTCCACTACGAATAAGCGCATGACCGGCCCGTCGAGGGCCGGTCTGCTATTGGTGTGTCGATGAAGCCCCTGTTTGGCCGTGGCCCGTCTCTTCAGCTGAGACTCTTTTTTACCGTTCTGGTCTCGGTCGCCTGCATAGTGGCCGATGCCCGCTTTCACCTGTTTGACTCCAGCCGGGTCTACATGAACTCCCTGGTCAGCCCGCTCATCTACCTGGCCAACCTGCCCAAACAGCTGGTGGGCGGCGTGCGTACCCAGCTGCGCAGCCGCGAGAGCCTGATGGCGGAGAATGAGCAGCTGCAGCAGCAGCTGTTCCTGGTGCGGGGCGAATTGCTACGCCTGCAGCAGCTCACCCAGGAAAACCAGCGGCTGCACCAGCTGCTGGGCTCGCCCATCAACCTGGACGCCCGCAAGATGGTGGCCCAGATACTGGCGGTGGACTCGGATCCCTTCGTTCACCAGGTGGTGATCGACAAGGGCACCCTCAATGGCGTCTACGATGGCCAGCCGGTGCTCAACGATCAGGGGGTGGTGGGCCAGGTGCTGAGTGTCGGCAAGACCACCAGCCGGGTGCTGCTCATCACGGATGCCAGCCATGCCCTGCCGGTGCGCATCGCCCGCAACGACATCCGCGCCATCGCCAGCGGCAGTGGCAGCATCGACGAGCTGGAGCTCAAGAACATCACCCGCAACGCCGATCTGCAGGAGGGGGATCTGCTGGTCACCTCTGGCCTGGGGGGCCGTTTCCCCATGGGTTATCCGGTGGCCCGCATCACCCGTTTCGCCTACGAAGAGGGCAAGCCCTTCGCCGAGGTGAAGGCCAAGCCCCTGGCGGAGCTGGATCGGCTGCGCTATCTGTTGCTGTTGTGGCCGGCAGATCAGGGTAAGCAGCCCATACTGGCGGCGCCGTCTGCGGCCATGAATACCGCCTCGGCGGCCACCACGGAGGGCGCGCCATGACGGTCACAGGACACGGCAAAGGCTCCATCTACCTGACCATACTGGTGGCCATGGTGCTGGCCATCATACCCCTGCCGCCGGCGCTGGATAGCTTCCGCCCCGACTGGGTGATGCTGGTGGTGATCTACTGGGTGCTGGCCTTGCCTCACAGGGTCAATGTGGGCACCGCCTGGCTGGCCGGCCTGCTGCTGGACATGCTGCTGGGCAGCACCCTCGGGGTGCGGGCCCTGGCGCTGGCCATCATGGCCTATGTGGTGGCCAGCCAGTTCCAGAAGATCCGTAACTTTTCCGTCTGGCAACAGGCCCTGGTGATCGGCTGCGTCTCCTTGCTGGGGCAGCTGGTGATCTTCTGGGCCGAGCACCTCTTCTCGGTGGCCATACTGCACTACCGGCTGTTCTGGACCTCCCTGTCAACCTGCCTGGTCTGGCCCTGGGTCTACCTGACCCTGCGCCGGATCCGGCGCCGCTACTCTATTCGGTGATCCCATGGTGCATCTTGCCTCTCCCCTCTATCTGGCCTCCGCCTCTCCCCGTCGCCGTGAACTGCTGACCCAGCTGGGTTACCCCTTTCAGGTGATCAGCGTGCAGGTCCCCGAGGTGCGGGCCGCCGGCGAGGCGCCGGTGGACTATGTGCAGCGGCTGGCCCGACAGAAGGCGGCGGCCGGTCTGCATGCCTGCGGCGGCCATGGCGCCGTGCTGGGGGCGGACACCATAGTGGTGCTGGGGGAGCGGGTGCTGGAGAAGCCCAAGGACAAGGCCGATGGCCTGGCCATGCTGGCGGCCCTCTCCGGTCAGACCCATGTGGTGATGACCGCCGTGGCCCTGGCCAGCGCCCAGGGCATGGCGTTGCGGCTGGTCTGTACGGATGTGACTTTCCGGACAGTATCCGAGGCCGAGATGTTGGATTATTGGAGCACAGGTGAACCCTGCGACAAGGCGGGGGGCTATGGTATTCAGGGGCGGGCCGGCAAGTTCGTCAAACGCATCGACGGCAGTTACAGCGCCGTGGTGGGGCTGCCCCTGCTGGAAACCGATGAACTGTTGCAGGACCTGCTGCAGCAGCAGGCAGGATAAGAAGCAGGATTAGGATCCATGTCCACAGAATTGCTGGTCAACGTCACCCCCTCCGAGACCCGGGTCGCCCTGGTGGATCACGGCATGCTGCAGGAGGTGCACATAGAGCGCCAGGCCAAGCGCGGCATCGTCGGCAACATCTACAAGGGCAAGATCAGCCGGGTGCTGCCGGGCATGCAGGCCGCCTTCGTGGACATCGGCATGGACAAGGCCGCCTTCCTGCACGCCTCGGACATAGTGCCCCATACCGAATGTGTCGACGTGCAGGAGAAGCACCACTTCCAGGCCCGCAACATCGCCGAGCTGGTGCGTCAGGGCCAGGACATCATGGTACAGGTGGTGAAAGATCCCATCAGTACCAAGGGCGCCCGCCTCACCACCGACATCACATTGCCATCCCGTTACCTGGTGTTCATGCCCGGCAGTGCCCACGTGGGGGTCTCTCAACGCATCGAGTCCGAAGAGGAGCGGGAGCGGCTGAAGCAGATCGTCTCCCGCCACGTGGACGAGCTGGGGGGCTTCATCATCCGCACCGCCGCTGAAGGGGTGGGGGAGCGGGAGCTGGAGCAGGACACCGTTTTCTTGAAGCGGCTGTGGCGCAAGGTGCTGGAGCGGCGCGGCAAGTACAAGGCCTGCAGCGTGCTGTATGAGGATCTGAGCCTGGCGTTTCGCATCCTGCGGGACTTCGTCGGTACCGAACTGGACCGCATCCGGGTGGACTCCCGCCTGACCTTCGACCAGCTCAAGCAGTTCACCGAGGAGTTTGTCCCCGAGCTTCATCCCAAGCTGGACTACTACTCCGGCGAGTCGCCGATCTTCGACATGTATGACGTGGAGAACGAGATCCAGCGCGCCCTGGAGCGCAAGGTGGAGCTCAAGTCCGGCGGTTACCTCATCATCGACCAGACCGAGGCCATGACCACGGTGGACATCAACACCGGCGCCTTCGTCGGCCACCGCAATCTGGAAGAGACCATCTTCAACACCAACCTGGAGGCCACCGCCGCCATCGCCCGCCAGCTGCGGCTGCGCAACCTGGGGGGCATCATCATCATCGACTTCATCGACATGCAGTCCGACGACCATCGCCGGCGGGTGTTGCAGAGTCTGGAGCAGGCCCTGGCCAAGGACAGGGCCAAGACCAGTGTCAACGGCTTCTCCCAGCTGGGCCTGGTGGAGATGACCCGCAAGCGCACCCGGGAGAGCCTGGAGCATGTGCTCTGTGCCCAATGCCCCGAATGCAAGGGGCGCGGCCGGGTCAAGACGGTGGAGTCAGTCTGTTTCGAGATACTGCGGGAGGTGCTGCGGGTCAACCGCGCCTACGATGCCGATCGCTTCGTGGTCTATGCCTCCTTGGCGGTGGCCGAGGCCCTGCACGTGGAAGAGTCCCACAGCCTGGCGGAACTGGAAGTGTTCATCGGCAAGGAGGTCAAGGTGCAGGCCGAACCCCTCTACAGCCAGGAACAGTTCGATGTGGTGATGATGTAAGTGCTGCGCCGCCTCGCCTCCCATCTGTGGTGCGTACTGGGGATCAGCAGCCTGTTGCTGGCCCTGTTCATCAGCTGGGCCCGCATCGGCCTGCCGTATCTGCAGGATCAGCGGGATCTGCTGCAAACCTGGTTGCAGCAGGCCAGCGGACAGCCGGCCCGGCTCGGTGCCCTGACCCTGGCGTGGACCCATCACGGACCCAGTTTGGCACTCAGGGAGCTGCAACTGGGACAAGCGGCGGCCGACTGGCAGCTGCGGCTGGACTCCGCCTATCTGCACCTGGATCTGTGGCAGAGCCTGTTGCGCCGCCAATGGGTGCTGGGGGAGCTGGAGCTGGTGCGTCCTACCCTGACCCTGGCCAGCCGTCACTGGGCGCCTGTGCTGCAACAGCAGTGGGCCGGCCAGGTCGGCCCTGCCGATGTCACCCCACTGCTGCAACGCCTGCTGGGCGGCTTTGACGCCTTCTCCCTGCGGGATGGCCAGTTGCAATGGCAGGGCGCCCTGGCCCCATTGGCGCAGTTGGCCATACCCCAGCTGCGCTGGCGCAACCAGGGGGAGCGCCACTGGGGCGAGGGGGAGCTGGTGCTGCAGGAGGCCGGCAAACACAACCGCCTGCGCCTGCAGGCCGATTTCACCGGACCGGCCAGCGCGCCGGCGCAACTGGCCGGCCAACTCTATCTGAGTTCTCAACTGCAGGATGCCGGCCTGCTGTCGCGCCTGTTACTCAACCAGCCGGCCGAGGTGCAGACGCAGCTGGATGTGTCCCTCTGGTTGACCCGTGCCCAGGGCCAGTGGCAATCCCTGCTGGTCAAGCTGGGGGATAACCGCCTGGTCTGGCCGCAGCAGGGGGTTTCACAACAGCTGGCGGTGCGCGGCGGCCAGCTGCAGTGGTTGCGGCTGGCGGATGGCTGGCAGCTGGCCACCCGGGGCATACAGGTGCGGCACCAGGCGGATTGGCACCCCTGGCAGGCTCAGCTCGACAGGGTGGGGGAGCAGTTACAGGGGCGGCTGGATGATATCGAGCTGGGGGCCCTGCGGCCCTTGTTGAGTCAGTGGTTGCCCAAGGACACGGCTCTCAGCCGAGCCCTGGCCGGCCTGGCGCCTAATGGCCGGCTGACGGACTTGGCATTCACCCAGGCGCCCGGACAAGCCTGGTGGTTTAGCGGCCAGGTTAGCCAGCTGCAGTGGCAGCAGTGGGCGGCCATGCCCGGCGCGCAAGGGGTGGCGCTGCGCTTTGCCACCAATCTGGAGCAGACCCGTTTCACCCTGACCGCGCCGGCCCAGACCCTGCCGGTCGGCGATAACTTTCTGGCGCCCTTGCCGCTGACCGGCCTGCAGTTGGCCGGTGAGCTGAGCCGACTTGGCAACGGCTGGCGGCTGGCGTTCGCCGATCTGGATCTTGGCAGCGGCCCCTTGACGGCCAACGGCCAGGGGGCACTGGATCTGCTGCCGGGGCAGTCGCCGGTGCTGCACCTGGATCTGGGACTGGATCTGGCGGATGCCGGTCAGGCCTGGCGTTACTACCCGGTGCCGGCCATGGGCCAGGAGCTGGTGGCTTACCTCAAGGCCGCCATTCAGGGCGGTCAGGTGCAGGGGGCGCGCCTGCTGTGGGACGGTGCGCCCGCTCACTTCCCCTTCGACGATGGCAGCGGCGTGTTCCAGGTGGCTCGTGCCCCTGCAACAAGCCACCTTCGCCTTCCAGCCCGGCTGGCTGCCCATCCGGGATCTGCAGCTGGACTTGCTGTTCCACAACGACAGCCTGCAACTGACCAGCCAGCAGGCCAGCTTGGGGCAGGTGGCGGTGACCCGGCTGGATGGCCTGTTCCCGCACCTGTGGCCGGGCCACTCCTTCTTCATCAATGCGCAACTGCAGGGGCAGGGCAGTGCGGTGCGGGACTATCTCCAGCGCTCACCCCTGGCCGACACTGTGGGGGCGGCGCTGAGCCAGATCCAGGTGGAGGGGCCCGTCGCGGCGGGGTTGCAGCTGGCCATACCGCTGGCCCACGCCCTGCCCCAGGTCAGCGGTCAGGTGGCCCTGCACAACAATCGGGTGCGTTATGGCGGCCTGACGCTGGAGGGGGGCCACCGGCACCCTGCTGTTCAACGATACCGACACCCGCTTTGACTCGTTGCAGGCCCGCTTGTGGGGCCAGGCTGTGCGCCTTAGCTATCATGGGCAGACCAAGGGGCCCGATGGCCGGGACGGTTATGGCGTGGCGCTCACCGCCCAGGGCCGCTGGCAGGGCCAGCCGTTGCCGCTGGCCGAGCCCCTGCAACACCGGCTCAAGGGCCAGTTCCAATGGGCGGGCCAGCTGGATCTGACCCTAAACGGTGACCACTATGACTATCAGGCCAGCCTGAACAGCGATCTGCAAGGGCTGGATCTGGATCTGCCGGCGCCCTATCGCAAGGCCCCTGAACTCATCTGGCCCTTACGCCTGGTGGCCCGGGGTAATCAGGGCGGTAGCCAACTGCTGGCCAATCTGAACGAGGATCTGCTGCTGGAGGCCAAGTGGGATGAGGCGGCCGAGCTGCGCCGTCTGGCGTTATCCAACGAGCAGGGGCGCGCCCTGGCCAAGGAGGGGACGGCGCCCACCGAACTGAACCTGGCCTGGACCGAGCTGGAGCTGTCGCCCTGGGCCGCCTTGCTCTCCGGCCTGGCCGGCACCCTGCCGGATCAGAGCCGTCTGCCCGCGCCCCGGCTGGTGCGGCTGCGTAGCGACAGCCTGCTGGTGGGGCAGCACTATTTCCATGATGTGGGGGTCAAGCTGCAGCACAGTGGCCGGGATCTGCTGGGCCAGGTGAGCAGCGATGAGCTGACGGCTCAGCTGCGCCGTCCCCATGCCGCCGATCAGCCTTGGGATCTTGAGCTGACCCAGCTGCGCTGGCCGCAAGGTGAGCAGGCCGATCTGGAGCCGGAGCCCCGGCCGACACCGGCGCAGCAACAGGCTTGGATCCGTCAGCTGCCCTGGCTGCGGCTGCGCTGTCTCGATTGCCAGTACGGCGAGCTGGCCCTGGGCCGCTTCTCCGGCGAGATCAAACCCAGTGCCAAGGGGGTGGATCTTAAGGATCTGCTCTGGCAACCGGAGCCTGGCAGCCGCTTCACCGGCCAGGGGCACTGGTGGGCGGATGGCCAGCATGCCGAGGTGACGTTGGCGGCGGATCTCAAGACCGACAGCCTGGCCACCCTGGATCAGAGCCTGGGCATCGCCAGTGGGCTGGAGGGCGCGCCCGCCACCGCCAGCCTCTCCCTGCGCTGGCCTGGGCCCCTCTATGCCCTGGATCTGCCGCATCTGGATGGCAAGTTGAACCTGCAGACCGGCGCCGGTGTGCTCAAGCAGGTGGACAGTGCCGGCGCGCGGCTGCTGTCGGTGCTCTCCTTCTCCGCCCTACTCAAGCGCATCAACCTGGATTTTCGTGATGTGTTCCAGCAGGGGTTTGCCTTCGACAGCATTCGCAGCTCGGCGGTGATCAACCAGGGGGTGATGCGCAATCAGGATTTTCGCCTCAAGAGCAGTGCCGGTGAGCTGACCGGCCAAGGCAAGCTGGATCTGGTGGACGAAACCCTGGATTATCAATTTCAGTTTGCGCCCCAGCTCAGCGGTGGCCTGGCGGCGGCGGCGGCGGTGACCGCCACCCCCCTGGCCGGCGTCTATGTGTTGGCCCTCTCCACCCTGCTGGAGCCGGTGATCGACTCCATCACCCAGGTGAAGTACCAGGTGAGCGGCCCCTGGCGGGATCCCCTGGTCAAGGAGCTGGAGCGCAAGAGGAAACAGTTCCGAGTGCCGGTCCGCACCGGCGGGAGTCGCTGAACATGAAACTGGTTGCCATCCAACTGACATCCGGGGCAGACTGGCCCACCAATCGGGCGGCGATAGCCGCCCAGCTGGCGGCCTTGCCACCCCAGCGGCCCTGCCTGGTGCTGCTGCCGGAAAACGCCGCCTGCCTGGGGCGGCCCACCGATTATGCGGCCCTGGCCGAACCCCTGGGCGACGGGCCCATTCAGGCCCAGCTGGCCCACTGGGCGCGGGAATTCGGCATCTGGCTGGTGATGGGCGCCATGCCCATTCAAAGCGACTGCCCGCGGCCCTACACCAGCAGCCTGGTGTATGACGAGCAGGGCGTGCGGCGCGGCCACTACCACAAGATCCACCTGTTTGATGTGGATGTGCCGGACGGCCATGGCCGCTATCGGGAGTCCGACAGTTTCAGCGCCGGCAGTGAGCCTGTGGTGGTACCGTCACCCTTCGGGGGGCTGGGGTTGTCCATCTGTTACGATGTGCGCTTTCCCGAGCTGTATCGCCGTCTGCGTCAGGCGGGAGCTGAGATCCTGCTGGTGCCGGCCGCCTTCACCCAGGTGACGGGCCAGGCCCACTGGCTGCCGTTGTTGCAGGCCCGGGCCATCGAGAATCAGTGTCTGGTGCTGGCCGCCAACCAATGGGGGCATCATGGCGGGGATCGTCATACCTGGGGGCACAGCCTGATCCTCGACGCCTGGGGCCAGTTGCTGGCCTGTCAGGCCGAGGGAGTGGGGCAGGTCGAGGCCGATCTGCCGTTGGATCAGTTGGCCGATATCCGCTGCCGGATGCCGGTCTTGCAACATGCCCGCCTGCTGGCGGGCCAACGAGATGAGTCATGCTGCTGAAAAACGTCACCGAGAGCCTGCTGTTACCCCATGAACTGGATGAGGCCATCCTGGCCCGCCTGCTGCGTCAGCTTATGCAGCACAGGGTGGATTTTGGTGACCTCTATTTTCAGAGCAGCTACCACGAGTCCTGGGTGCTGGAAGACGGCATCGTCAAGGATGGCAGCTACAACATAGATCAAGGGGTGGGGGTGCGGGCCATCAGTGGCGAGAAGACCGGCTTTGCCTATTCCGACGAACTCTCTCTGCACGCCCTGAGCCAGTCGGTGATCGCCGCCCGGGGCATCGCCAATGCCGGCGGCGAGGGGCAGATCCAGATCTGGCAACCCCGCCAGCCCAAGCAGCTGTACTGCACCACGGATCCCCTGGGCACCCTGGACAAGCAACAGAAGATCGCCCTGCTGGAGCAGATGGATAAGTTTGCCCGTGGCCTGGATCCGGCGGTGAGCCAGGTGATCGTCTCCCTCTCCGGCGTCTACGAGGAGGTGCTGGTGGCGGCCACCGACGGCACCCTGGCGGCAGATATCCGTCCCCTGGTGCGGCTTAACTGCACCGTGCTGGCGGAGCGCAACGGCCGCCGCGAGCGGGGCTCCAGCGGCGGTGGCGGTCGCTTCGGTTATGACTACTTCTTCGACCCGGTGGGGGCGGAGATCCGCGCCCTGGGCTATGTGCGGGAGGCGGTGCGTCAGGCCCTGGTCAACCTGGAGGCGGTGGACGCCCCGGCCGGTGCCATGCCGGTGGTGCTGGGGGCCGGCTGGCCCGGTGTGCTGCTGCACGAGGCGGTGGGCCATGGCCTGGAGGGGGACTTCAATCGCAAGGGCTCCTCGGCCTTTGCCGGCAAGCTGGGTCAGCAGGTGGCCTCCCAGCACTGCACCATAGTGGATGATGGCAGCCTGGCGGGGCGGCGCGGCTCCGTCACCATAGACGACGAGGGCACGCCCGGTCAGTACAACGTGCTGATCGAAAACGGCATCCTCAAGGGCTATATCCAGGACAAGCTCAACGCCCGCCTGATGGGCATGGCGCCGACAGGCAACGGGCGGCGGGAATCCTATGCCCACCTGCCGATGCCGCGCATGACCAACAC
The DNA here is from genome assembly GCA_021209335.1 of Aeromonadaceae bacterium. GTDB lineage: Bacteria > Pseudomonadota > Gammaproteobacteria > Enterobacterales > Aeromonadaceae > Pseudaeromonas. The sequence continues at coordinate 439 of JAJOIN010000122.1, read as the reverse complement.
CTACATGCTGGCCGGGGAGTATGATCCCGAGGAGATCATCGCCTCGGTCAAGCAGGGCATCTATGCCCCCAACTTCGGCGGCGGCCAGGTGGACATCACCTCCGGCAAGTTCGTCTTCTCCGCCTCCGAGGCCTACCTCATCGAAAACGGCAAGATCACCACCCCCATCAAGGGTGCCACCCTGATCGGCAACGGCCCCGAGGCCATGGGCCAGGTCTCCATGGTCGGCCGGGATCTGGCACTGGATGCCGGGGTCGGCGTCTGTGGCAAGGACGGGCAGAGCGTGCCCGTCGGGGTGGGTCAGCCGACCCTCAAGCTCGACAGCCTGACGGTGGGCGGTACCCGCTAGAGCCGTCGCACCAGCCGACGAAGCCGGGCCAGGGTGCCCGGCTTCGTCGTCTTGGCGTAGCGCAACTGCCCCAGCAGTGCGGCGATCTCG
>JAJOIN010000008.1 GCA_021209335.1 Aeromonadaceae bacterium | reverse complement strand
CCAGCAGCAGGGCGAAGATCAGCTGGCGGGCCAGCCAAGGGTCACGGGCGGCGGCCACCTTGTCCGCGGGCAGCACCGCCAGCCAGCCTTCGGGATCTGTCTCCAGCAGCCGGGGCTCGGCGGGCTTGGCCTCAGTGGCCGAACCCTGGGCGATGGCCAGTGCGCCGGCCAGGGCGGCGCTCACTGGCGCCTCCTTGAGCCACGTTTGGGCCACCTGGGCCCGGCTGGGCGGCGCGGGCGGCGGTTTGGCCGGATCCGGGGCCAGATAGCGACCATCCCAGGCGGGATCCAGCCGGCGGATACGCTCGGCCAGCGGCGGATGGGTGGCCAACAGGCCGGCAAAGGTGCTGCTGAGGCCCTGGCAGAAAAACAGGTGGCTGTACTCTTCGCCGGCGGAGTGAAAGATGAGGGAGGCGTATTGATGGCCGCCTACCTTCTTCAGGGCATTGGCCAGGGCCAGTGGCTGGCGGGCAAACTGCACCGCCGCCGCATCGGCCAGGAACTCCCGCTGGCGACTGACGGCGGCACGCATCAGGCGTCCCCACTGCTGCCCCACATAGCCCAGCAGCAGCAGCCCCAGGCCCAGCAGGGCACCGCGACCCCCGCGATCGCGGCGGCTGCCGCCGCCATGCCACAGCTGGCGACCCAGCTGGCCCAGCCCCACCAGGCCGTAGAGACCGGCGGTGAGCCGCAGGTTGAGCCGCATGTCGCCATTGAGAATGTGGCTGAACTCATGCCCGACCACCGCCTGCAGCTCGTCCCGATTCAGGCTCTCCAGGGCGCCACGGGTCACGCAGATCACCGCATCGTTGAGGGTGTGGCCGGCAGCGAAGGCGTTGATCCCCGGCTCCTGCTCCTGCAGATAGAGACCCGGCATGGGCAGGCCGGCAGCGATGGCCATCTCCGCCACCACGTTGGCAAAGCGCCGCTCCAGGGGATCCTCCGGCGCCGGCAGCAGGGGGCGGGCGCCCAGGGCCTCGGCCACTTTGCGGCCGCCTTGCAACAGGCTGATATAGCGAAAGGCGCAAAACAGCAGCATGCCGGCCAGGCTGGCGGCACTGGCCCCCAGCAGCAAGCCGGCATTGCCGCCACGCCAGAAGTCGGTGCTGAAGGCGGCCAGAAACAGCAGGCCGGTCAGGCTAGAGACCAGGGCCAGTCCCAGCAGATAGAGCAGCAGCCACCACAGGCTGCGGCGCTTGGCGCTGTCCTGTTGTTCGAAAAAATCCAGCACGGCGGCGACTTAGCGGAAGCTGATCTGGGGCGGTGCCTGATGCTCGTCGCCGGGGATCTCCAGCAGGCTGGCATCCTGCGGATGGCCCAGGGACGTGGCCAGGAGCACGGTAGGGAAGCTGCGCCGCTGTATGTTGTACAGGGTCACGGCGTCGTTGAACGCCTGGCGGGCGAAGGCGATGCGGTTTTCCGTGGAGGCGAGCTCCTCGCTCAGTTGCGCCATGGTCTCGTTGGCCTTGAGCTCGGGATAGGCCTCCACCTTGAGGCTGAAACCGGCCAGGGCCTGGCCCAGGCGCCCTTCGGCCTGGTTCAGGCTAGCCAGGGCAGCGGCGGCGCCGGGCTGGGCGCTGGCCACCTGCAGGCCGGCCAGGGCCTCGTTGCGGGCCTGGGTCACGGCACTGAGGGTCTCTTTTTCATGGCTCAGGTAGCCCTGGGCCGTCTCCACCAGATTGGGGATGAGATCGTAACGGCGCTTGAGCTGCACGGCGATCTGGGCGAAGGCATTCTCGTAACGCCCCTTGAGGGTCACCAGGCGGTTGTACAGGGTGGCGACAAACAGGCCGGCGAGCAGCACCAGGCCCAGCAGGGTGGCAAGAAACAGCATGGGTCACATCCTCCTTGATAAGCTGCTTGCACCTTAGCGCAAGGGGAGGCCTGACCCAAGCCGTTGGGCGTCAAATTGAGACGTCGCGGATGTTCCGCCTAGCGTTCCTGCCACTGGATCTGGCAGTGGCGATCTTCGGGGTCCCGGCTCATCAGCAGGCGGGCGAACAGGGTGTCGAACTCCTCATCCTCCCCCAGCAGGCCGATGCAGATCTCCACATGGCGGGCGGGATCCAGATCGAACTCCAGGTACTCCTGCCAGTCGGCATCCGGTTCGCTGTCACCCAGGGCACCGCGGGTTTCAAACTCGGCGTTGAACAGGGCGATCTGCTCCTGGCTCAGGTTGTCGGCGGCCAGCTCCAGAAAGATTTCGTAGGCGTGATCGAGCAGCTCGTCTGTGCTCAGCAGGGGGGTGTCTTGCATGATGACCTCGGCATGGGGGACTGGGCGTTATTAGAGCATGGATCTTGGGGCGGATCATCCGGGGGCAAAGCCCTGAATGAGATAAGGTCATGTGCTATGGTCTTGGCAGGCAATTGTGGAGGCGTGGTCGGTGGCATCCCATCATTCTTGGCACTTTCATCCCAGCGGCCATCCTCTGCTGGATCACCAGCATCAGGAGCTGGCCCGCGAGCTGGCGCACCTTGAAGGCCTGTTGCACGGCTCGGTCGACGAGGCCTTGCTACTGGCGCAGCTGACCCGGCTGGATCACCAGACCCGGGCCCACTTTCGCTGCGAAGAGCAGCTGATGGCCGAGCAGCACTACCCGCAGCTGGCAGCACATCGTCAGCAGCACCAGCGGATAGAGCAACAGGCCGATGCCCTGTTGCGGCAATACCATCAGGGACAGGTGAGTCTGGCCGTGCTGATGTCGCACTTCCTGCAGGAGGTGGCGGCTCCCCATGTGCGCGAAGACGATGCGGATCTGCTGCGCTATCTGCAGGCCCGCGCTCGGGGATAAGCGGCTGATCTGTGGTACTTTCATCCTAAGCCTGTGTCGTCTCTCACCTTTTTCTTGCTTGGAATCCGGGCGGCGATGGTAGTCTAGTCGCGCAACGTGTCATCATGGCGCCAGGCCCATGCCGGGCAGCCAACCGGAATTAGCAGAAACCATCATGAGTGATGTCGAACTGAGCCTCGAAGGCGTGGAGCGGCTGCCGCTGCATACCTTCACCGAACAGGCTTACCTCAACTACTCCATGTACGTGATCATGGATCGGGCCCTACCCCATATCAGCGACGGCTTGAAGCCGGTGCAGCGGCGCATCATCTACGCCATGAGCGAGCTGGGCCTCTCGGCCCTGGCCAAGTACAAGAAGTCCGCCCGTACCGTGGGCGACGTGCTGGGTAAGTACCACCCTCACGGTGACTCGGCCTGTTACGAGGCCATGGTGCTGATGGCCCAGCCCTTCTCCTACCGCTATCCCTTGGTGGACGGTCAGGGCAACTGGGGCGCACCGGACGACCCTAAATCCTTCGCCGCCATGCGGTATACCGAGGCGCGGCTGTCCAAGTTCTCCGAACTGCTGCTCTCGGAGCTGGAGCAGGGCACGGTGGAGTGGGGCCCTAACTTTGACGGTACCCTCAAGGAGCCCCAGTTCCTGCCGGCCCGTCTGCCGCACATTCTGCTCAACGGCGTCACCGGCATCGCCGTGGGCATGGCCACCGACATACCGCCCCACAATGCCCGCGAGGTGGCCCACGCCTGCGTGGCCCTGCTGGACAACCCCAAGGCCGGGGTGGCCGAGCTGATGAGCCATATTCAGGGGCCCGATTACCCCACGGCGGCGGAGATCATCACGTCGCGGGAGGAGATCGCCAAGATCTACGCCTCCGGCAAGGGCTCCATCAAGATGCGCGCCGTCTACCAGGTGGAGGAGGGCGACATCGTCATCACCGCCCTGCCGCACCAGGCCTCCGGCGCCAAGGTGCTGGAGCAGATCGCCGGCCAGATGCAGGCCAAGAAGCTGCCCATGGTGACGGATCTGCGGGATGAGTCGGATCACGAGAACCCGACCCGCATCGTCATAGTGCCGCGCTCCAACCGGGTGGATGTGGAGCAGCTGATGCAGCACCTGTTCGCCAGCACGGATCTGGAGAAGAGCTACCGGGTCAACCTCAACATACTGGGGATGGACAACCGGCCCCAGGTCAAGAGCCTGCCCCAGCTGCTCAGCGAGTGGCTGACCTTCCGCCGGGAAACCGTGCGCCGCCGGTTGCAACACCGGCTGGAGAAGGTGGAGCGCCGGCTGCATCTGTTGGATGGCTTGCTGGTGGCCTACCTCAACCTGGATGAGGTGATCCACATCATCCGTACCGAGGACGAGCCCAAGGCGGTGCTGATGGCCCGCTTCGAGCTCAGCGAGGCCCAGGCCGACTATATCCTCGACACCCGGCTGCGCCAGTTGGCCCGCCTGGAAGAGATGAAGATCCGCGGCGAGCAGGATGAGCTGGCCAAGGAGCGGGAGCAGCTGCAACAGCTGCTGGGCTCCGAGCGGCGCATGAGCAACCTGCTGAAGAAAGAGCTGCTGGCGGATGCCGACAAGTACGGCGACGACCGCCGCTCGCCGCTCATCGAGCGCGAGGAGGCCAAGGCCCTCACCGAGAAGGAGCTGACCCCCAGCGAGCCGGTGACTGTGGTGCTCTCCCAGATGGGCTGGGTGCGGGCGGCCAAGGGCCATGAGGTGGATGTGGCCGGCCTCTCCTACAAGGCGGGGGACGGTTATCTCGCCTCGGCGCCGGGCCGCAGCAACCAGCAGGCGGTGTTCCTCACCAATCAGGGCCGCACCTATGCCATGGAGGCCCACACGTTGCCCTCGGCCCGCTCCCAGGGCGAGCCGCTCACCGGTCGCTGCAGCCTCAACCCCGGCGAGCAGGCCCGCCATGTGCTGCTGGCGCCGGAGGAGCAGCGCTATCTACTGTGCTCCGATGCCGGCTATGGCTTCGTCTGCCGCTACAGCGATCTCATCAGCAAGAACAAGAATGGCAAGGCGCTGCTCAGCATCCCCGAGGGGGCCGAGGTGATGACGCCCCAGCCGGTGCCCGAGGGCGACGGCATCCTCTGTCTGACCATCAGCGCCGACGGCCGCATGCTGCTGTTCCCCCTGCAGGATTTGCCTGAGCTGGCCAAGGGCAAGGGCAACAAGATGATGGGCATCAGCAGCGCCAAGCTGGCCAGCCGCGAGGAGTTCGTCAGTCAGCTGGCCCTGGTGCGGGAGGATCAGTCCGTGGTGCTCTATGCCGGCAAGCGCAAGCTGACCTTGAAGCCCAGCGATCTGGCCCACTATCGGGGCGAGCGGGGCCGGCGGGGCGCCAAGCTGCCCCGTGGTCTGCAGCGGGTGGACAAGATTGAACCGATTAGCGAGGCGGGGGCCCCGGCATGAGGCGCCATCGCCAACCCCTGCCGAGGCCGCTATACTGCGGCCTCTTCATCGAGAGGGATCACCATGCTTAAGTTTTTCCGTGTCTTCTTGTTAGGCCTCCTGATGGTGTGCTGGTTTGTCTTGGGCCTGCTGCTGTGTCTGGCCCGGCCACGCCATCGCAACAACAGCTACCTGCTCTCCTGCTGGGGGCTGCACCTGGCCTGCCCGCTGCTGGGCATCAAGGTCAAGGTCATCATCCCAGAGCAATGTCGCCACCTGGGGCCGGCCATCTACGCCGCCAACCACCAGACCAACTGGGACATCATGGTGATGACAGGGGCGGTGCGCCCGGGTGTGGTGGCGGTGGGCAAGAAGAGCCTGTTGTGGATCCCGCTGTTCGGCGCCCTCTTCTACCTGGGGGGCAACATCCTCATCGACCGGGGCAACCGCAGCAAGGCCATCGACACCATATTGCAGGTGGTGGATCGCATCCGCGGTCGGCGCATCTCGGTGTGGATGTTCCCCGAGGGCACCCGCTCCAAGGGCCGTGGCATGCTGCCGTTTAAGACCGGCGCCTTCCACACCGCCCTGCAGGCCAAGGTGCCTGTGGTGCCCGTGGTGGCCTCCAGCTATGCCGATCAGATCGACCTCAACCGCTGGGACAATGGCGAGGTGATCGTCGAGATGTTGCCACCGGTCGCCACCGACAGCTGGCAGCGCGAGACGGTGCGTCAGCATGGCGATGAGATCCGCAGCCTGATGCTGGCCAAGCTGGCCGAGCTGGATGCCCAGGTGCGGCGCCCCTGATCGTGGTCGTGAATGACAAGGGCCCGCGGCAGTTGCCGCGGGCCCTTGTCTATGGTGTCCCGGGATGGTTTACAGGCTCATGGGCATGACGCGGTTGCGGCCCAGGGCCTTGGCCTTGTAGAGCTGATCGTCCACCCGGCGCATCAGGGTCTCGTAGTCGTCTCCGGGTCTGTATTCGGTGACGCCAAAGGAGGCGGTAATGCGACTGACCCGCTCGCCGCTGCGTTTGTCCATGATGCTCAGCCGTTCGATGGCGCGGCGCAGCGCCTCGGCAAACTGGCGGGCCACCGTCAGGTTACGCTTGGGCAGCAGGAGGCACAGCTCCTCGCCGCCGATCCGGTAGGCCGCTTCCCCCTCCTTGCAGGCCTCGCTCAGCCGGCGGGACAGGGCCTTGAGCACCTGATCGCCGAACAGATGGCCGTACTGGTCGTTGAGCCGCTTGAAGTGGTCTATGTCCATCAGCACCAGACTAAAAGGGCTTTCATTGGCCAGGTAGCCCCGCAGCGCCTCGTCAAAGGCGCGGCGGTTGAGCAGACCGGTGAGGGCATCTTGATAGGCCAGCTCCCGGCTCTTGGCCAGACTCTGCTTGAGTTCGGCGATCTCCGTGTTGGCCTCGGCCAGCTGGGAGCTAAACAGCCGGGTGCTCTGGCTGATGCCGCGGCTGCCCTGGATCAGCTCCCGCACCAGCCCAGTGGTCTCCTCGATGGAGAGGCCCTCACTCTCGAAGCGGCTGAGCTTGGCGAAGCTGTTCTCCAGCACCTGCTGGAACTGGCCGGTATCGCTCAGGGTGTCGGCCATGGTGGCGCCCAGCTCCAGCAACATGGCCTCCAGGCTGAGTTTGGTCTGCTCCAGGCTCTGGCTGGCTTCATCGGCCACATGCTGCTGGTAGAGCCGTTCGCTGGTGTGGGCGGAGCAGTGGCCCTGCTGCCGGATGGAGTCGTCGATGGCCTGGCTTAAGCCCGGATTGCGCTGGGCCACATAGGTGTACCAGACCGCATAGTTGGTGGGGGTGGTGGGGATCTGGTACTTGATCATCAGCGGCAGTGCCTGCTTCAAATAGGCACTGGCCTCGGTAAAGTTGTCTTTGGACATGAAGGTTCTCTTACTGCACCTGGCCGGCGTTTGTTTCCAGTGTAAGCGGGCGAGCCGGGCTTGTCTGTGAAATCGTGGCTGCCAATGGCGGTGTGCTTTCGTTATACTTTTGACGTCCCTCAAAATTCTGACAGGCCTGCCGATTTATGTCTTCTCAAGATATGTCCCCCCAAGACCCCTTCCAGGCTCGCGAAGCCGAAAAATACGACAACCCCATTCCCAGCCGGGAGTTCATTCTCTCCATCATGGAGCAGCGCAAGACCCCGGTCTCCCACGCCGAACTCGTGGCCGAATTTGACCTGCAGGACGAGGACCAGGTGGAAGCCTTGCGGCGCCGCTTGCGTGCCATGGAGCGCGACGGCCAGCTGGTGTTCACCCGGGCCAAGAGCTACGCCCTGCCGGAGCGCATGAACCTGGTGAAGGGCACAGTGCTGGGCCACAAGGATGGCTTTGGCTTCCTGCGGCCCGAAGGCGGTGGCAGCGATCTCTTCCTGGGCCCGCGGGAGATGAGCGGCCTGATGCACGGTGACTTCGTGCTGGTGCAGCCCACCCGTACCGATGCCAAGGGGCGGCAGGAAGCCCGTCTGGTGCGCCTGCTGCAATCCCGCGAGCTGGAGATTGTCGGCCGCTACTTCATCGAGAACGAAGTCTGCTTCGTGGTGCCCGACGACAGCCGTCTGGATCAGGATATCCTGATCCCCGCCGGCAAGAACCTGGGCGCCCGTCAGGGCCAGATGGTGGTGGCACGCATCACCCAGCGGCCCACCGCCCGGGTCAACGCCGTGGGGGAGGTGATCGAGGTGCTGGGCGACCACATGGAGCCGGGCATGGAGATCGAGGTGGCCATCCGCAACTATGGCATCCCTCACGTTTGGCCCGCCGAGGTGCTGGCCCAGATCAAGGATCTCCATGAGGAGGTCTCAGAAGAGGCCAAGGCTGGCCGGGTGGATCTGCGGGGCATCCCTCTGGTGACTATAGATGGCGAAGATGCTCGCGACTTTGACGATGCGGTCTTCTGCCAGGCCAAGCCCGCCGGCGGCTGGCGCCTGTGGGTGGCCATCGCTGACGTCTCCTACTATGTGCGGCCGGGACAGCCGCTGGACAAGGAGGCGGCCCTGCGCGGCAACTCGGTTTACTTCCCCGAGCAGGTGATCCCCATGCTGCCGGAGGTGCTCTCCAACGGCCTGTGCTCGCTCAATCCCCAGGTGGATCGCCTGTGCATGGTGTGCGAGATGACCATCTCCGCCCAGGGCAAGCTCTCCGGCTACCGCTTCTACGAAGGGGTGATGAACTCCCACGCCCGTCTCACCTACTCCAAGGTGGCGGCGATTCTGGACGGGGATCTGCGCCTGCGGGAGCATTACGGCCCCCTGGTGCCGCACCTCGAAGAGCTGCACAAGCTCTATCACGCCCTGAAGCGCAATCGCCAACACCGTGGCGCCGTGGAGTTTGAGAGCGACGAGACCCGCTTCGTGTTCAATGCCCAGCGCAAGATAGAGCGCATAGTGCCGCTCATCCGCAACGACGCCCACAAGATCATCGAAGAGTGCATGATACAGGCCAACGTGGCGGCGGCCCGCTTCATCGAGCACCACGAGGCCGATGCCCTGTTCCGTATCCACGAGCGGCCGGGCGAGATGAAGCTGGAGACCTTCCGCCACTTCCTGGCCGAGCTGGGGCTGGAGCTCAAGGGCGGTCTGGAGCCCGAGCCGCGGGACTTTGCCGATCTGGCGGAGCGGGTGCACGACAGGCCCGATGCCGAGCTCATCAACACCATGCTGCTGCGCTCCATGCAGCAGGCGGTGTACAGCGCCGATAACCAGGGCCACTTTGGTCTGGCGCTCAAGTCTTACGCCCACTTCACCTCACCCATCCGCCGCTATCCGGATCTGGTGCTGCACCGGGCCATCAAGTACCAGCTGGCCAAGGAGCAGGGCAAACCCAAGCACAAGTGGACCCCCACCGGCGGCTACAACTACCAGTACGACGAGGTGGCGCCCCTGGGCGAGCAGTGTTCCATGACCGAGCGGCGGGCCGACGAGGCCACCCGGGATGTGGCGGACTGGCTCAAGTGCGAATACATGCAGGATCACGTGGGGGATGAGCTGGACGGCGTCATCGCCTCGGTCACCGGCTTCGGCCTGTTCGTCCGCCTGGCGGATCTGCACATCGACGGTCTGGTGCACATCAGCACCCTGACCAACGACTACTACCAGTTCGACCCGGCCCGCCAGACCCTGATCGGCCAGAACTTCCGCCGGGTCTACCGGCTGGGGGACAAGGTGCGGGTCAAGGTGATGGGCGTCAACCTGGATGATCGCAAGATCGACTTCGTGCTGGTGGAGGAGGGGTTAACCTTCAGCGGCAAGGGGGCCAAGGCCCAGCGGCAGAAGCTGGCGGAGATCGAAGCCCGCCGTAGTCAGGCCAAAGAGGGGGCCGACAAGCGCAACAAGGCCAAGAAACAGGAGGCGGATGCCGGCAAGAAGGCGCCCTCCAAGGCCAAACGTCAAGGCAAGAAGAAGAAATGAGTAGCGAGATGATCTACGGCATCCATGCCGTCACCGCCCTGCTGGACACGGCACCCGAGCGCTTCATCGAGGCCTGGGCCCTCAAGGGGCGGGAGGATGATCGCCTGCTGCCCCTGCTGAACCTGTTGCGCAAGTACGGCGTCAGCATCCAGTTTGTGCAGCGCAAGACCCTGGATGACAAGGCCGAAGGCGCCATCCACCAGGGCATCATTGCCCGCATCAAGGAAGGCAAGAAATACGAGGAGGCGGATCTGTGGGATCTGCTGGATAAGCAGCCCCAGCCCTTCTTGCTGGTGCTGGACGGCGTCACCGACCCCCACAACCTGGGGGCCTGCCTGCGCAGCGCCGATGCCGCCGGGGTGCATGCCCTGATAGTGCCGCGGGACAAGTCGGTCAGCCTCAACGCCACGGCCCGCAAGGTGGCTTGTGGCGCTGCCGAAACCGTGCCCTTCATCCAGGTCACCAACCTGGCCCGCACTCTGCGGGAGCTGCAGGAGCGCAACGTCTGGGTGGTGGGCACCGCCGGCGAGACCGATGACCAGCTGTTCGATGCCAAGCTCACCGGACCCCTGGCCCTGGTGATGGGTGCCGAAGGCACAGGGCTGCGCCGCCTGACCCGGGAGCATTGCGATCAACTGATCCGCATCCCCATGGCCGGCGCCGTCTCCAGCCTCAACGTCTCCGTGGCCACCGGCATCTGCCTGTTTGAAGCGGTGCGTCAGCGCCGTTGAGCCTGCCAGCCTGCGGGCGGTGACAAAATCGACACAGGGATTGCCACCGCCCCTTGCCCCACGTACAATAGCGCGCCTTAAATCGGTCAACACACCCACTAAGTTCCTTGCCTTCGACGGCCCGACCGAGCCTCAACGAAGGCTACTAACCCGTAAGGAGCAATCCATGCGTCATTATGAAATCGTCTTTATGGTTCATCCGGACCAGAGCGAGCAGGTTGCCGGTATGATCGAGCGTTACACCGGCGCGATCGAAACGTCCGGTGGCAAGATCCATCGCCTGGAAGACTGGGGCCGTCGTCAACTGGCTTACCCCATCGACAAGCTGCACAAGGCTCACTATGTGCTGATGAACGTAGAGGCCGAACAGGCTGTGATCGACGAGCTGGAAAACAACTTCCGCTTCAACGATGCCGTTATCCGCAACATGATCATGCGTACCAAGCAAGCTGTGACCGAAGCCTCTCCGATGGCCAAGGCACGCGAAGAGCGCCAAGGCCGCCGCGACGATCGCGCGGAAGAAGGTGCTGCTGCTGAAGCCGCTGCTGAGTAATTACAGAGTACTTAAGAGGATCACTGCAAATGGCACGTTATTTCCGTCGTCGCAAGTTCTGCCGCTTCACCGCTGAAGGCGTAACCGAGATCGATTACAAAGATATCGCTACCCTGAAGAATTACATCACTGAATCTGGCAAGATCGTACCGAGCCGTATCACCGGTACCCGCGCCAAGTATCAGCGTCAACTGGCACGCGCCATCAAGCGTGCTCGTTACCTGGCTCTGCTGCCGTACACCGATCTGCACAACAAGTAATCGGCGTCTGGGCCTAACTCAACACATACCGAGGAAAGGTAATGGAAGTTATTCTGCTCGATAAGATCGCTCGTCTGGGCGGTCTGGGTGACAAGGTCACCGTTAAGTCTGGTTTTGCCCGTAACTACCTGATCCCGCAAGGGAAGGCTGTTATGGCCACCAAGGCTAACCTGGAAATGTTCGAAGCCCGTCGCGCCGAGCTGGAAGCCAAGCTGGCTGACCAACTGGCGGCTGCCCAGGCTCGTGCTGCCCAAATCGAAGCCCTGGAGAAGGTGGTTATCGCCTCCAAGTCTGGCGACGAAGGCAAGCTGTTCGGCTCCATCGGCAACCGTGACGTGGCTGATGCCGTCACCGCCGCCGGTGTGGCTGTGAACAAGAGCGAAGTTCGTATGCCCGAAGGCGCCCTGCGCTACACCGGCGAATACGACATCGCCCTGCAGCTGCACGCTGACGTTAAGACCACCGTTAAGGTGGAAGTGGTTGCCGAGTAATCGTGCACTGCTGATAAAGAACCCGCGCTTGTCGCGGGTTTTTTATTGCCCGAAATCCATCTACCCTGTGAAAAAACAGGGGGGTGAGCCATGGCAGAGTGGATCCAGGGGCGGGTGATCGACCGGCGAGATTGGAGCGACAAGCTGTTCTCCTTGCAGGTGCAGGCGGATCTGCCGGCCTACCAGGCGGGTCAGTTTACCCGCTTGGCTCTCGACCTGGCCGGCGAGCGGCTGGCGCGGGCTTACTCCTTCGTCAATCCCCCCAGTTGTGATCATCATGAGTTCCTGCTGGTGCGGGTGCAGGGCGGGCGGCTCAGCCCGGCGCTGGGGCAACTGGCGGCGGGGGACACCCTCTGGCTGGCGCCTCAGGCCAGCGGCTTTCTCACCGAGTCCGAAATCCCCGTCGGTGGCCGGCTCTGGCTGCTGGCCACCGGCACCGGCATAGGGCCCTTTCTCTCCCTGCTCAGCGACGGCGCCGTGGCCCGTCGCTTTGAGCGGCTAGTTCTGGTGCACGGCGTGCGGGAGGGGGCCGAGCTGGTCTATCCCGAGTTGATTGCCCAATATGCCCGCCAGTGGGGCGAGCAATTTGCCTATCTGCCCCTGGTGACCCGCGAGCCCTGGCCCGACGCCCTACCGATGCGCATTCCCCAGGCCTTGGCCGAGGGCACCCTGTGCCGGCAGCTGGGTGTGACACTGGATCCGGTGCAGGATCGGGTTCTGCTGTGTGGTAATCCGGACATGGTGGCCGATAGCCTGGCCACACTGGAGACACTGGGTTTCGCCCGCCATCGCCGCCGCGAACCGGGCCAGGTGCTGATGGAAAACTATTGGAGTCCGGCTAGTGGGTGAGCCAAATCATCAGGCTCAGGAAGGCGGCCAGGCCGCCACCCAGGCCGATGATCCAGTAAAAGCCGGTGAGCCCCTTTCGCCAGGGGATTTGGAAATAGTACAAGAAGGCCCACCACAGCAGGGCCAGCAGCAGCGGCAATAGAAACAAACGACTCATCGCGTCCTCGTTAATCCCTTGTTATTCTTCGCCCTCTTATTCTGAGCTGAGTCTAGTGTGAGCGCCAGAGCATGATCTTCCTTCCCTGTGGCTGTGTCATAGCGCCATTGTGGCTAGCCCGGGGGCTTGGCCATGCTTGAGCTGGGCGCCGGCAGCGGCCTGTTTGTCGCCGCCTTTGCCTCGGCCACCCTGCTGCCGGGCGGCTCCGAACTGTGGTTGGCGGCCCTGGTGCAGCAGCAGCCGGAGCGGTTGTGGTACTGGTGGAGTCTGGCCACCCTGGGTAACACCCTGGGCTCGCTCACCACCTTCGCGCTGGGGGGCTGGTTGTCGGGCCGTTGGGGAGCGGAGCGGTTTGATAAGCGGGGCCAGCAACGGGCACTGGCCTGGCTGCGGCGTTTCGGCCCCTGGAGTCTGCTGCTGGCCTGGTTGCCGCTGGTGGGGGATGGCCTCTGTCTGCTGGCCGGCTGGCTGCGCTGCGGCTGGCCCCTGGCCTGCGTGTTGATCGCTCTGGGCAAGGGCAGCCGTTACCTGGTGGTGGCGGGGATCATGAGTCTGATATGAAGGATGGCGTGAGCATGAGTGTGGGGAACAAGGGCGTGGTACGGCTGTGGCTGCTGGGGCTGGGTTGGTTGTGGGCTTCGCTGGCCTGGGCGGACATCCGCCTGCTGGATGAGCACAAGGCGGCACCGGGCAGTCAGGACATCAGCTACCAGCGCTATCGGCTGGAGAACGGCTTGACCCTGTTGCTGCATGTGGACCACTCCGATCCCCTGGTGCATGTGGAGGTGACCTACCACGTGGGCTCGGCCCGTGAGGTGCCCGGCATGACCGGCTTTGCCCACCTGTTCGAACACATGATGTTCCAGGGCTCGGCCCATGTGGACAATGGCCAGCACTTCGCCCTGATACAGGGGGCGGGCGGGGATGCCAACGGGGAGACAGGCCGGGATCTGACCCGTTACTACGAGACGGTACCGGCCAATCAGCTGGAGCGGGTGCTCTGGCTGGAATCGGATCGCATGGGCTTCTTGCTGCCGGCCCTGAGCCAGCACAAGTTTGATATCCAGCGGGCCACCGTCAAGAACGAGAAGGGGCAGAACTACGACAACCAGCCCTACGGCCGGGTGCGCGAGCAGCTCTCCGCGGCCCTCTATCCGCCGTCCCATCCGTATGCCTGGCAACCCATAGGTCGAATAGCGGATCTGGATAGCGCCACCCTGGGGGATGTGCAGCAGTTCTTTCTGCGCTGGTATGGCCCGAGCAACGCCACCCTGGCCATCGGCGGCGACATTGATGTGCCCCAGACCCTGGCCTGGGTGCAGCGCTACTTCGGCGATATTCAGCCCGGGCCGGAACCTGCCCGGCTGGCGCCGCAGCCGGCCTGGCTGCCCCGCACCCGGCATCTGACGCAGGAGGACGATGTCCACCTGCCGCTGCTCTACCTGGCGATCCCCACCGTCTGGTCCGGGCAGGCGGACGAGGCGGCGCTGGACGTGCTGACGGACCGCTTGGGCGGTTCGCGTACCTCCTTGCTGTACCAGCAACTGGTCAAGACCGGCTTGGCGGTGAGTGCTGGGGCACAGCACAACTGCGGCGAGCTGGCTTGCAGCCTGGAGATCTGGGCCTATGCCAATCCCCAGCAGGATCCCAGCCTGGCGCCCCTGTATCGGCAGATCCAGCAGATCTTGGCCGATCCCCAGCTGGGGCAGGTGAGTGCCGATGGACTGGCCCGCATCCAGGGCCGCCTGCAGGCTTCCGCCGTCTGGGGGCTGGAGAGCGTGGCGGGCCGTATCTCGGTGCTTTCCAGCGGCCAGGTGCTGCACGGCGATCCCCGTTATGAGCTTAAGGCCTTGCAGGCCATGGGACAGGTGACGCCCGCAGCGGTGCAGCAGGCCTATCGACGCTATGTGCGGCAGGCGCCTGCCGTGGTGCTGAGCGTGGTGCCTCACGGGGAGACGGGCCTGGCGGCGGCGCCGGCAGACTATCTCCTCCCGCCTGTGATGGTCTGGCCGCGGGCCCAAGGCGAACCCTTGCCGCAACGGCCCGTGCCGGACGGCCAGCCGGCCCAGCCGCCGGCGGCCGGTGCTTGGAAGGGCAACCCACCACCGACCCTGTGGCGCGCCAGCCTGGGGCAGGAGATCACCTTGCTGGGCAGCGAGCAGCACGAGATTCCGGCGATTTCCTTGTTGCTGGCCCTGCCCGGTGGGCGGCAGGCGGAGACGCCGCAAACCCTGGGGCTGGCGGAGCTGACCGCCCGGGTGGTGAGTCAGGGCAGTGTGACCTTCGATAGCGAGCAGCTCAGTGACCGGTTGCAGCGCTTGGGTTCCAGCCTCAGCCTGTCGGTGGGGCAGGATTACACCCTGGTGCAGTTGAGCTGCCTGAGAACCCATCTGGATGAGTCCCTGGCCCTGCTGCAGGATATCTGGCAGCAGCCGGGCTTTCGCGAGGCGGACTTTGCCCGGGTGAAGGCCCAGCTGTTGCAGGCCCAGGCGCAGGCCCAGCGTGACCCGGTGTGGCTGGCGGATCAGACCCTGGCCCGCACCCTGTATGGTACGGCGCAGCGCCAGGGGCAGCCCGACCTGGGTAGCCCGGCACAGCTGGCCGGCTACAGTCTGGCGGACGTGCAGGCCTTCTATCGCGCCCACTACGGCGCCCGCCAGGCCAAGCTGGTGGTGGTGGGGGACATCACCCAAGCCGAGCTGCTGCCCAAGTTGGCCTTTTTAGGTCAGGGCCCGCTGGCTGGCGGCCGTGGCGCGGCCAAACCGCAGCCGAGCCACAGCGTGGCCAAGCCCGGCATCTATCTGCTGGATCAGCCGGATTCACCGCAATCGGTGATCCGCATCGGCCGTACCGCCCTGCCGTTTGATGCCCTGGGGGCGGACTTTCTCAACCGCCTGGCCAACTATCCCTTGGGCGGCGCCTTCAACTCCCGGCTGAACCTGCGGCTGCGCGAGCAGTTGGGCTACACCTATGGGGTGAGTGCCGGCTTTGGCAGCGATCGCCACGGCGGTGAGTATGTGCTGAGTACCCAGGTGCGGCAGGATGCCACAGCTCCAGCCATCAAAGAGGCGCTGCGGCTGTTGCAAGAGTATGCGGCCAAGGGGCCCACTGAGGCGGAGCTCAAGCAGATGCAGCAGGCTCTGCCGCTGCAGGATGCGATGGCCTACGAGACCCTGGGGCAGAAGGCTGGCTTCCTGCTGCAGATGATCATGTACGACCTGAAGCCGGACTATGTGCAGGCCCAGAACAACCTGATCAAAACGGTGTCACCCGAGACGCTGAAGGCCAGTGCAGCCCGCTGGCTGGATCCGGCCGAGATGGTGATTGTGGTGGTGGGAGACAAGCAAAAGCTTGAAAAACCCCTGAGCGAGCTTCATCTTCCCATCTATCCACTGCAACTGCCCTGAGGGGCGTCGCAACAATAAGTGCCGCCCCGGGTGGGGCGGCCACACATGAGCCGTGAATATGACTACTACTAGCTTGTCGCTCACCGAGTTGCTGGCTGCGCTGGGCACCCCGGAACGGGTGACCGCCCTCAAGGGGATCCGGCGCGGGATCGAGCGCGAATGTCTGCGCATCACCCCCGAAGGGACCCTGGCCCAGACCGATCACCCCAGAAGCCTGGGGTCGGCCCTGACCCATGCCAACATCACCACCGATTACTCCGAGAGCCTGCTGGAGTTCATCACGCCGGCCACCGACTCCATCGAGAGCCTGATCGAGCAGCTCGGCGACATTCACCGCCACACCATTCATCATCTGGGAGAGGAGCGGATCTGGCCCCTCTCCATGCCCTGCTTCGTCGGTGACGAGGAGAGCATCCGCCTGGCCCAGTACGGCAGCTCCAACATCGGGCGGATGAAGACCCTCTATCGCCAAGGCTGAAGAACCGCTACGGCAGCCTGATGCAGGTGATCGCCGGGGTGCACTTCAACTTCTCCATGCCGGACAGCTTCTGGTGCGAGTGGCAGGATCTGGTGGGAGAGGGCTGCTGCAGCCAGCGCTTCATCTCCGACAAGTACATGGGGCTTATTCGCAACGTCTACCGCTTCGGCTGGCTGGTGCCCTATCTGTTCGGCGCGTCTCCTGCCATCTGCGACTCCTTCCTCAAGGGGCGCAAGAGCAGCCTGCCGTTCCAGAAACCGGCAAGGGCACCCTTTACCTGCCCTATGCCACGGCTCTGCGCCTGTCCGATCTCGGTTACACCAACAGCGCCCAGGCGGGGCTCAAGATCAGTCATGACAGCCTGCCCGCCTATGTGAGCAGTCTGCGCCGGGCCATCAACACCCATGATCCCGACTTCGCCAGGATAGGGGTCAAGGTGAACGGCGAGTACCGCCAGCTCAACGACAACGTGCTGCGGCTGGAGAACGAGCTCTACGCGCCGATCCGCCCCAAGCGCACCCCCCGCAGCGGCGAGAAGCCCTCGGATGCGCTGGAGCAGCGCGGTATCGAATACATCGAACTGCGCACGGTGGACGTCAATCCTTTCACCCCGTTCGGTATCGAGGTGGATCAGATCCGCTTCTTCGATCTCTTCCTGGTCTGGTGCCTGTTGCGCCCTTCCCCCGTGCTCTCGGATGACGAGGTTGCCCGCAACCGCCGCAACCAGAACAAGGTGGTGCTGGAGGGGCGTCGCCCCGGCCTGACGCTTGAAGATGAGCAGGGCAATGCCATCGGCCTCAAGGAGTACGGCCTCAAGCTGTTCGACGAGCTGGCCGAGGTCGCAGCGCTGCTGGATCGCTGCTGCGGCCGCAACCGCTAATCGCGAGACGCTGGCGATGCACCGTGAGAAGCTGCTCGACCCCGAGCAGACCTACTCCGCCCGCCTGCTCAAGCAGTTGCTTTCAAGCGGCCAGGACAACGGCTGCTTCGGCGATGCGCTGGCGAGCCGCTACCGGGAAGAGATGCTGGCCGGCGAGCTGCAGTACTGGGACGAGGCCTACTTTGCCGGC
>JAJOIN010000109.1 GCA_021209335.1 Aeromonadaceae bacterium | reverse complement strand
GCATGGTTCCGGGGCGTGTCGCCGAGTTGGACAAACAGGCGGAGCAGTTCAAGTTACCCGCCCGCCGAGAACGAAGTTACCCAAGGTGCATCAAAGCCAAACCACAGAAGTATGCGACGAGAAAACCGAGTAGAAACAATGCCAGTCAGGCTTAACTGACTGGCATTACTGCATCTGCAGGGCTTTTTCAATGGGGCCGGGGGGTTATTCGCCCTTGATGCGGGTGATATCCCCGCCCAGGCCACGCAGCTTCTCTTCGATGTGCTCATAGCCACGGTCGATGTGATAGATGCGATCTACCACTGTCACGCCCTGGGCGACAAAACCGGCCAGCACCAGGCTGGCAGAGGCCCGCAGATCGGTGGCCATCACCTGAGCACCGCTGAGCTGCTCGGTATCCCGGCAGATGGCCAGATTGCCTTGCAGCTCGATATTGGCGCCCATGCGATTGAGCTCGGGCACGTGCATGAAGCGGTTTTCGAAGATGGTCTCGGTCACCATGCCGGTGCCCTTGGCCACGGCGTTCAACACGGTGAACTGGGCCTGCATGTCGGTAGGAAAGGCCGGGTAAGGCGCTGTGGTGATGTTCACCGGCTTGAGGGTGCGCCCCGCCATGTCCAGCTTAATCCAGTCGGGACCCTTTTCGATCCGGGCGCCCGCCTCTTCCAGCTTGACCAGCACGGCCTCCAGCAGGCTGGGATCGGTCTGCCGGCAGACAATGGTACCACCTGTGATGGCCGCGCCAACCAGGAAGGTGCCGGTCTCGATGCGATCCGGTTGCACCCGATAGCTGCCGCCATGCAGCCGTTCTACCCCGTCAATCACCAGGCGATCCGAGCCGATACCGCTGATCTTGGCACCCAGGGCATTGAGGAAGTGGGCCAGATCCACCACCTCGGGCTCCCGGGCGGCGTTGTCTATGATGGTTTGACCGTCCGCCAACACGGCGGCCATCATCAGGTTTTCGGTGCCGGTGACAGAGACCATGTCCATCAGGATATGGGCGCCCTTGAGGCGACCATCCACCCGGGCCTTGATGTAGCCGTCTTCCACCACCACCTTGGCGCCCATCAGCTCCAGGCCGTGGATATGCAGGTTGACCGGGCGGGCACCGATGGCACAGCCGCCGGGCAGCGACACATCCGCCTTGCCGAAGCGGGCCACCAAGGGGCCCAGGGCCAGAATGGAGGCGCGCATGGTCTTCACCAGCTCATAGGGCGCCACATGGTTGTTCACGGCGCCGGCCAACACGGTCACGCTGCCATTTTGCTTGACGCTGGCACCCAGCAGCTCCAAGAGCTTCAAGGTGGTGGTGACATCTTTCAGATGAGGCACATTGCTCAGCTGGATCTCTTCATCACACAGCAGGGAACCGAACAGTATGGGCAGGGCGGCATTTTTCGCCCCAGAGATGGAGACCTCACCCTTGAGGGTGCAGCCGCCGTTGATTTTGAATTTGTCCATGAATAGTGCCGACCTCAAGAAGGCATGATGAGTTTCTTATCGCGTTGCCACTCGGCGGGGGTGAAGGCCTTGATGCTCAGGGCATGGATGGCATTGCTGGCGATCTGCTCCATCAGGGGGGCATAGATAACCTGCTGCTTCTTCACCCGGCTCATACCGTCGAACAGGGACGCCACGGCAATCACCTGATAATGACCGCCCTCCCCGCTGACATGAACTTCGTCCAATGCCAGTGCGGAGCGCAGGATACTCTCAATTTCGCTAGGTTGCATAGGTAAACTCTCGATTAGTGAGGCGGCGTCAGGTCAAACAGCTCGGCCAGCCCGTAGAGGTTGGCCAGCTTAAGAAAGTTCTCATCGGCGCCCTGGATCTGCAATCGCTTGCCGCGCGCCAGGCAGGCCTGTCCCCACTTCACCAGCAGGGCCAGCCCAGCGGAATCCAGCCGGCTGACCTCGGTCAGATCGGCCGCATCCTGAGCGAACAAGATCGCCTGCTGCCCCCACTGGCTGGCGGCCCAGGCAGCATCCAGCGTGCCAGTCAGCCTCATGAGTTCTTGCTCGGCAGGCTGGCGGGCTTGCTGTTGTGCTCTTCGAGCATGGCACTGACCTTGTCGATGCCCTGCTGACGGATCATGCCACCCAATTCGGACTGTTTGGCCGCCAGCAGGCTGATACCCTCTGCCACCATGTCATAGGCCTTCCACTCGCCGGTCTTGCTGTTTTGCCGCAACTTGAAGATGACGGTGATTTCCGGCGCGCCGGGTTCCAGCACCTTGACGCTGACGGAGGCGACCTTCTGCTCACCCAACGGCTTGGACGGCTCCACCTGTATGGTCTGGTTATCGTACTTGCCCAGCGCATCGGCGTAGGTGGCGACGATATAGTCGGTAAAGGCCTGGGTGAAGCGGTCCCGCTGCTCCGGTGAGGTGTTTTTGATGTTGCTGCCGATCACCTTGTAGGCGGCAAACTTGTTGTCCACGTAGGGCAACAGCTCCTCGCGGATCAGTTGGCGCAGATAGCCAGGCTCCTGATGGATGCGGGCCTGTTCCTTGTTCATGCGCTGGAAGGTGTTTTGAGCCACCACATCAATCAGCTGGTAGGGATCCTGGGGCGCCGCCAGGGCCGCAGGCAGCAGGCCGACCAAGGCCAGCAGGCACAAGAAACGCGAAAACATGCGCAGCATGGAACAACTCCTTACTGTTTGGATTGGCTGTAGAGGAACTTGCCAATGAGGTCCTCCAGCACTATGGCCGGCTTGGTGTCCTCAATGAAGTCGCCCTGTTTGAGCAACTCGGTGCCCATCTCCTCGTCCATGAAACCGGGAGTGATCCCGATGTACTGTTCGCCCAGCAGACCGGCGGTCAGGATGGATGCGCTGGAGGTGCTGGGCAGGTCATCATATTGACTTTGGATCTGCAGCTCAACGACCGGGGTAAAGCTCTTGGCATCGATATGGATGCTGGCCACCCGGCCCACCACCACGCCACCGATCTTCACCGGGGAACGCACCTTGAGGCCGCCGATGTTGTCAAACTTGGCAAAGACTGTATAGCTGCTGCCACGGGTATCCAGGGCCAGCCCGGCCACCTGCAGCGCAAGCACTATACCCGCCAGTATGCCGGCCAACATGAACAGGCCGACGGTAAATTCAATTTTGCTAAATTTCATGATTTTCATCCAAACATGACTGCGGTGAGCACAAAGTCGAGCCCCAGCACCGCCAGGGAGGAGTGCACCACGGTACGGGTGGTGGCCTGACTGATGCCCGCCGCCGTCGGCTTGGCATCATAACCGTTAAACAGGGCAATCCAGGTGACCACCAGAGCAAACAGCAGGCTCTTGATGAAGCCTTGCATTATGTCCTCCTCCAGATCCACCGCCGCCTGCATGCCGGACCAGAAACTGCCGGCATCGACCCCCAACCAATCGACCCCGACAAGCTTGCCGCCGTAGATGCCGATCAGGCTGAACATCAGCGCCAGCAGCGGCAGGCTGATGACCCCGGCCCAGAAACGCGGCGAGACGATGCGCCGCAGCGGATCCACCGCCATCATCTCCAGGCTGGAGAGCTGCTCGGTGGCCTTCATCAGGCCAATCTCGGCGGTCAGGGCCGAGCCGGCGCGGCCGGCAAACAACAGCGCGGTCACCACTGGGCCCAGCTCCCGCAGCAAGGAGAGGGAAACCAGGGGTCCCAGGGAGCCTTCGGCGCCAAAATCCACCAGCACGTTGTAGCCTTGCAGCCCCAGCACCATACCGATAAACAGACC
This sequence comes from Aeromonadaceae bacterium, assembly GCA_021209335.1. Lineage (GTDB taxonomy): Bacteria > Pseudomonadota > Gammaproteobacteria > Enterobacterales > Aeromonadaceae > Pseudaeromonas. The sequence continues at coordinate 13,894 of JAJOIN010000109.1, read as the reverse complement.
GGACACCAAGATGATCAGCACCGACTGCACCCCTACCACATACAGCTGGCGCACCAGCAGCGGGAAGTGCTTGAGGGGTTCGGGTTTGCCCACCAGGGCGTGAAACAGCATGACACCGGCCCGGCCCAGGCCGCTGAGCAAGCGCACCCCCTGCCGGCCCAGCGCCGAAATTTTCGCAACCAGTATCACAGTGCCTCCAGGTAGTTGCCGGCAGGATAATGAAAGGGCACGGGCCCGTCGGGCAGACCCTGCACAAACTGCACCACCTCCGGATTGCCCTCCCGGCGCAGCGCCTCGGGGGTGCCGGCCGCCACCACCCGCTGGTTGGCGATGAGGTAGACATAGTCGGCGATGCTCATCACCTCGGGCACATCGTGGGAGACGATCACCGAGGTGATGCCCATGGTCTGGTTGAGCTGGCGGATGAGCTTCACCAGCACTGCCATGGTGATGGGATCCTGACCGACGAAGGGCTCGTCATAGAGGATGAGCTCAGGGTCCAGAGCGATGGCCCGGGCCAGGGCGGCCCGGCGCGCCATGCCACCAGACAATTCAGAGGGCATCAGCTCAGCGGCCCCCCGCAGGCCGACACTTTCGAGCTTCATCAGCACCAGGGTGCGGATCAGTTCCTCAGGCAGCCGGGTGTGTTCGCGCAGCGGATAGGCCACGTTGTCAAATACCGTCATGCCGGTGAACAGGGCACCGCTTTGAAACAGCATGCTCATGCGCTTGCGCAGTTCATACAGGGCGCGGCGGGAGAGGGTCGGCACGTCGTGGCCATCAAACAGCACCTGGCCGCTATCGGGCTTGAGCTGGCCACCGATCAGGCGCAGCAGTGTGGTCTTGCCGATGCCACTGGGGCCCATCAGGGCGGTGACCTTGCCCCTGGGAATACTCAGGCTGATGTTGTCGTACAGCAGGCGATCGCCATGGCTGAAGCTCAGGTTGTTTATCTGAACCAATGAATCTGTCAAACGACACTCCCCCCCTGGGTAGGCAGGATAATGGGTACAAACGAAAAACGGATTGTACCGGTTGCCGCTTGACCACCGCAACCAAGCCTTGGCACGGAGGTCGCATATGACCTTGAGGTTTCATATAATCGGCCGATTATTTTTCTGCTGGAGCCTGCCTTGATGCCGGATCAATTCGATTTTCGTCGGGTCGCCCGACGGGTGCTGGATATCGAAAAACAAGCCATCGACAACCTCTACGCCACCCTGGATGACGCCTTCGATGATGCCTGCCAGCGGCTGTCTGCCTGTCAGGGCAAGGTGATTGTCATGGGCATGGGCAAGTCAGGTCACATAGGCCGCAAGATAGCCGCCACCCTGGCCAGCACCGGCACCGCCGCCTTCTTCGTCCACCCCGGTGAGGCCAGCCACGGCGATCTGGGCATGGTGGGCCCCAAGGATCTGGTGATCGCCATCTCCAACTCGGGTGAAAGTGACGAGATTATCGCCCTGCTGCCGGTGCTCAAGCGCTGGGGGGTGCCCATGATCGCCATGACAGCCCGCCCCAGCTCCACCATGGCCCGGGAAGCCGTGGTGCACCTGAACACCCGGGTGGAGCAGGAGGCCTGTCCGCTGGGGCTGGCACCCACCTCCAGCACCACAGCCACCCTGGTGCTGGGGGATGCCCTGGCCGTGGCGCTGCTGGAAGCCAAGGGCTTCACCGCCGATGACTTTGCCCTCTCCCACCCCGGCGGTACTCTGGGCCGCCGCCTGCTGCTGCGCACCGGCGATCTGATGCATGGCGGCGACGAGCTGCCCCAGGTGCCCCAGGAGGCCAGCATCAGCCAGGCCCTGCTGGAGGTGAGCCGCAAGGGGCTGGGCATGACCGCCGTGGTGGCGGCCGATGGCCGGCTGGCCGGGCTGTTCACCGACGGGGATCTGCGCCGCATCCTGGATCAGCAGATCGACATTCATCAGACCCCCATCGCCCGGGTGATGACCGCCAACTGCATCACGGTCGGTCCGGACATGCTGGCCGCCGAGGCGGTGCAGCTGATGCAGTCGCGCAAGATCAACGGCCTGGTGGTGGTGGACGGCGACCACAAGCCGGTGGGGGCCTTCAACATGCATGACGTACTCAAGGCGGGGGTGGTATGAGTCAGATGGCGGATACGCCCTACGGCCCTGTTCCCTCGGCGGCATTGGCGGCGGCCCGCCGCATCCGTTTGCTGATCTGCGATGTGGATGGCGTGCTGTCTGACGGCAAGATTTACCTGGGTAACCAAGGCGAAGAGCTCAAGAGCTTCCATACTAAGGATGGGTTCGGCCTCAAGGCCGTGATGGCGCAGGACATCGAGGTGGCCATCATCACAGGACGCTCCTCGCGCATCGTCAGCGATCGCATGCTCTCCTTGGGCGTGCGTCATGTCTATCAGGGACAGGGGAATAAGTTGCCCGTCTATCAGCAGCTGTTGCAGAAGCTCGACTTGACCGCCGACCAGGTGGCCTACATAGGCGATGATGTCATCGACCTGCCGGTGATGCGCGCCTGCGGACTGGGAGTGGCGGTGGCGGATGCCCACCCGCTGGTGCAGCAGGGTGCCGACTTCGTCTGCCGCCTCAAGGGGGGCGAAGGCGCCGTGCGAGAGGTCTGCGATCTGATACTGCAGGCCCTGGGCGCCTTGGACTCGGCACAGGGGCCCTCTATATGAGCCGGCAGAACCTGCTCATCGGCGCCCTCTTCCTGTTCAGCCTGCTGAGCTGGCGCTGGTTTGAGGCCGACCGTCAGACCGGTCCGCTGACCGACCCGGAAGAGTATTATCAGCCCACCTTCACCGCCAATCAGCTCACCTACCTGAGCTTTGGTGACAACGGCCTGCTGCGAAACCAGGTTTCGGCGGATTACACCGAATATTACAATCAGCTGGAGCAGACGGAGCTGTTCAACCCCGTTATCATTGCCCACGACGAGCAGGGCCAGGCCCAGTGGCGCATCAGTGCCCAGCAGGGCATCCTCAACCTGGGCGACAACGCCATCCTGCGGGATAAGGTGCGCGTTCAGGCCCTGACCCCCAACGATACCCTGGAGTGGCTCGAGACTCCCTATCTGGAGATGGATCTGCTCCGTCACGAGGTGCGCAATCATCACCCTGTGACCATGGAGGGCCGCCGTTTCCACCTGCAAGGCACGGGATTGCTGGGACAATTGGATCAACGCATTTATCACATTCTGGACAAGAGTCATGGTATCTACTTCAACCAGCCTTAAGTGGTGCCTGCTGGCCCTCTGCCTGCAACCGGCGCTGGCCAAACAAAGCGACTACCAGCAGAAGGTCTACGTGGACTCAGTCCGCCAGGTGGCCGAGCTCAACGATAACAAGCTGACCTTTTTGGAAGATGTGGTGATCCGCCAGGGCACCATCGAAATCCGCGCCGACAAGGTGGAGGTGATCCGCCATGGCGACAAGGGGGCCGACGAGATGATAGCCACCGGGCGGCCCGCCCGTTTTCACCAGGTGCTGGACAATGGCAAGCCGGTGGACGCCCAGGCCAACCGCCTGAGCTACAAGCTCAAGGAGCGGCTGGTGGTGCTCAGCGGCAACGCCCGTATCCAGCAATCGGACAACCAGATCAGCGGTGACCAGATCCGCTACGACATCCAGAAACAGCAGATGATGGCCGAAAGCAGCGCAGGCTCCCGGGTCAAGACCATCTTCCTGCCCGAAGAGATAAGTAGTTTCGATCAACCGGCCCAGGAGAAACCCTAAGTCATGGCCCTGTTACACGCCGCCAATCTGAAAAAGAGCTACAAGGGTCGCCAGGTGGTGAGCGACGTCTCCCTCCAGGTCGCCGCCGGCCAAGTGGTGGGACTGCTGGGCCCCAACGGCGCCGGCAAGACCACCTCCTTCTACATGATCGTCGGCCTGGTGCAGCAGGACGGTGGCCAGGTCTGCATCGACGAGCTGGACATCAGCGCCATGCCCATGCACCTGCGGGCCCGCAACGGCATCGGCTACCTGCCCCAGGAGGCCTCGATTTTTCGCCGTCTGACGGTGGAGGAGAACCTGCTGGGCGTGCTGCAGATCCGCCCTGAACTCACCCAGGAGGAGCGTCGACAGAAGATGGAGTCCCTGCTGGAGGAGTTTCACATCACCCATATCCGGCAGAATCTGGGCCAAAGCCTGTCCGGTGGCGAGCGTCGCCGGGTGGAGATCGCCCGCGCCCTGGCCGCCGAGCCCCGTTTCATCCTGCTGGATGAGCCCTTCGCCGGCGTGGATCCCATCTCGGTGAACGACATCAAACGCATCATAGAGCACCTGCGGGATCGGGGACTGGGGGTGCTCATCACAGACCACAACGTGAGGGAAACACTTGATGTCTGTGAGAAAGCCTATATCGTCAGCCATGGACATCTGATCGCGGAAGGGACGCCCAGCGAGATTTTGGCCAATGAACAGGTGAAGCGGGTTTACCTGGGTGACGCCTTCAGCATTTGATCTTCTCGTCACCGCTATTGCATTAACAAGGACATACGTAAATAGATGAAGCCATCCTTACAGTTGCGACTGGGTCAGTCTCTGGCCATGACGCCACAACTACAGCAGGCGATTCGTCTGCTGCAGCTCTCCACACTGGAGCTGCAGCAGGAAATCCAACAAGCGCTGGATGCCAATCCGCTGCTGGAGCAGGAGGAGAGCGAGACCCAGGAGTCAGAGCAAGCCAGCGAGCAAGCACAAGACAGCAGCCAGTTGGACACCGGCGAGGCCATGGAGCAGGACAAGCTGCCGGATGAGCTGCCCATGGACACCTCCTGGGACGAGGTTTACACCGCCGCCGGCTCCGGCCAATCCAGCAGCCCCTTAAGCGGCGACGAGGATTTTCTCTATCAGGGTGAAACCACAGAGACGCTGCAGGATTACCTGTTGTGGCAGATGCAGCTCACCCCCTTTAGCGAGGTGGATCAGGCCATCGCCCTGGCCATCATAGACGCCATCGACGACTCGGGTTACCTCACCATCGACCTAGACGATATCGTCCAGGCGGTGAGCGATGAAGACATTCAGGTGGAACTGGACGAGGTGATGGCGGTGCTCAAACGGGTGCAGCACTTCGATCCCATCGGCGTGGCCGCCCGCTCGGTGCAGGAGTGCCTGCAGATCCAGTTGGCACAATACGCCCCCCACACCCCCTGGCTGACCGAGGCCCGGCAGGTGCTGGCCGACCACATGGATCTGCTGGGCAACCGGGACTATCGCACCCTGGCCCGCAAGATGCAGCTCAAGGAGGCCGAGCTCAAGGAGGTGCTGGATCTCATTCAGCAGCTGGAGCCCAGACCCGGCAATCGGGTGGTACAAACCGACTCCCAGTATGTGATCCCGGATGTGGCGGTAACCAAGAAGCAGGGCAAGTGGGTGGTGGAGCTTAATCCCGATGCCATGCCCAAGATCCGCATCAACGAAACCTATGCCTCCATGGCACGCCACGCCCGCAACAGCAGCGATACCCAGTTCATTCGCTCGCACCTGCAGGAGGCCAAGTGGTTCATCAAGAGCCTGGAGAGCCGCAACGAGACCCTGCTCAAGGTGGCCAACTGCATCGTCAAGCAGCAGCAGGACTTCTTCGAATATGGCGAAGAGGCCATGAAGCCCATGGTGCTCAACGACGTGGCCGAGGCGGTGGAGATGCACGAGTCCACCATCTCCCGGGTCACCACGCAAAAATTTATGCACACCCCGCGGGGTATCTTCGAGCTGAAGTACTTTTTCTCCAGTCACGTCAATACTGAGAGTGGAGGGGAGTGCTCTTCCACCGCCATCCGCGCCCTGATCAAGAAGCTGGTGGCGGCGGAAAACCCGGCAAAACCGTTAAGCGATAGCAAGATCGCGGATTTACTCACCGAGCAAGGTATCATGGTTGCCAGACGGACCATCGCCAAGTACCGCGAGTCCTTGTCGATTCCCCCGTCTAGTCAGCGCAAACGCCTACTGTAAGTCACACTTACGGGGCCCTACTTAAGGACGACGTTATGCAAATTAATCTCTCAGGTCATCACATCGAACTCACCGATCCCCTGCGCGATTTTGTCACCACCAAGTTTGCCAAGCTGGAGCGTCACTTCGAACAGATCAACAACGTCCAGGTGATCCTGAACGTGGAGAAGCTTAATCAAATCGCCGAAGCCAAGTTGAACGTCAACGGCGGCGAAATCTTTGCCAATGCCCAGGATGCGGACATGTACGCCGCCATCGATGCCCTGATCGATAAGCTGGATCGGCAACTCATCAAACACAAAGAAAAGATCTCCAGCAAATAACCATGCAACTCTCCGACCTGCTCAGCGGGAACTGCACCAGGAGTGCAGTTCCCTGCTCCAGTAAAAAACGCGCCATCGAAATCATCAGTGAACTTGCCGCTGCACAGCTGGGCATCGACAGCCAGGAGCTGTTCGAATGCCTGCTGGCCCGGGAGAAGCTGGGCAGCACCGGCATCGGCGGCGCCATCGCCATCCCCCACGGCCGGATCCCGGACGAGCTGCCGGTGACCGGTGTGCTGTTGACCCTGGAGCAACCCATCCCCTTCGATGCCATCGACAACCAGCCGGTGGATATCCTGTTCGCCCTGCTGGTACCCGAGAGCCAGTGCAAGCAGCACCTGCAAACCCTGGGGCTGATTGCCAAGAAACTCAGTGATAAAAACCTCTGTCGGCAATTGCGCCTGGCCGAGACAGATGAAATGCTCTACCAACTGATCACCGCCCCCTGAGGAGCCCATGAAACTCATCGTCGTCAGCGGCCGGTCCGGCTCCGGCAAGACCATAGCCCTGCGGGTACTGGAGGATCTGGGTTACTACTGCGTGGACAACCTGCCGGTGGCCCTGCTGCCACAACTGGTGGCCGAGCTGCGCGGCAAGTACGAGGAGATGGCGGTCAGCATAGACGTGCGCAACCTGCCGGAGCAGAGCGAGGATCTGGAGCGGATCCTGGGGCTGTTGCGCCAGGCCTCGGATCTGGAGTTCACCAGCTTCTTCATCGACGCCGACAACCCCATCCTCATCCGCCGCTACAGCGAGACCCGGCGGCTGCACCCCCTGTCGCGCAAGCAGCTGACCCTGGAGCAGGCCATCCAGCACGAGACCACCCTGCTCTCGCCCCTGTCCACCAGCGCCGATCTGCGCATCGACACCAGCCACCTGAGCATTCACGATCTCAGCGAACAGATCCGCGAACGGGTGCTGGGCAAGAAGGAAAAGGAACTGGTGCTGGTGTTTGAGTCCTTCGGCTTCAAGTACGGCATCGCCAAGGATGCCGACTTCGTGTTCGATGCCCGCTTCCTGCCCAATCCCCACTGGATTGCCGAGCTGCGCCCCCTCACCGGCAAGGATGAACCGGTACGCCGCTACCTGCGCAGCCATGCCGATGTGATGCAGTACATCCAGCAGATCGAGACCCTGCTGAGCAACTGGCTGCCCCACCTGGAACGCAACAACCGCAGCTACGTGACCCTGGCGGTGGGTTGCACCGGCGGGCAACACAGATCCGTGTTCATCGTCGAGCAGCTGGCCGCCCGCTTCACCGCCGCCGGCAAGACGGTGCAGATCCGCCATCACAGCCTGGAGAAATCCCATGCCGCGCATTGAGAAGCGCCTGCCCATCGTCAACAAGTTGGGGCTGCATGCCCGCGCCGCCGTCAAGCTGGTGCAGCTGACCGCCAGCTTTGCGGCCACTGTGACGGTCTGCAACGGGGAGCGTCAGGCAGATGCCGACTCTGTGATAGGCCTGCTGATGCTGGAGGCCGCCCAGGGGGAGACCATACGGGTGATCTGTGAGGGGGAGGATGCCGCCGCCCTGATGGCGGCGGTGGAACAACTGGTGGCCGACCGCTTCGACGAGCACGAATAGGGCCGGCCCTTGGGGCCTAACTGCCCGCCAGCTTCATGCTCTCCACCAGCACTGAGCCGGTGCGCAGGCTGGAGCGGGTGTCCACGTCGTTGCCCACCGCCAGCAGGCTGGCAAACAGCTGCTTGAGGTTGCCGGCGATGGTGATCTCCTGCACCGGATAGGCTATCTCGCCATTCTCCACCCAGAAGCCCGCCGCCCCCCGGGAGTAATCCCCGGTGACAATATTCACCCCCTGCCCCATCAGCTCGGTCACCAGCAGGCCGGTACCCATCTGCTTGAGCAATTGCGCCTGTGACTCGCCACGCCCCTGCACCTGCCAGTTATGGATGCCGCCGGCGTGGCCGGTGGACGCCAGCCCCAGCTTGCGACCGGAATAGCTGGTCAGCAGGTAGGTGGCCAGCCGGCCCTGCTCTATGATGGCCCGGTCGCAGGTGCGCACCCCTTCGGCATCAAAGGGCGAGCTGGCCAGCCCCTTGGCCAGATGAGCCTGCTCGGACACATTGAGCCAGGCGGGGAAGATCGGCTCGCCCAGAGCCTCCAGCAGGAAGGAGGACTTGCGATACAGGTTGCCGCCGCTGATGGCGGAGACCAGGTGACCAAACAGGCTGGTAGCCGCCTCGGGGGCAAACAGCACCGGCACCTGACAGGTCTTCACCTTGCGCCCGCCCAGGCGGCTGACGGTACGCTGTACCGCCTCCTCGGCGATACGCTCCGGTGACCAGAGATCCTGCAGATCCCGGCAGGAGGAGTAGCTGTAGTCCCGCTCCATCTCGCCGTCCTGCTCGCCGATCAGCACGCAGCTGAGGCTGTGGCGGCTACCGGCGTAGCCTTTGACGAAGCCATGGGTATTGCCATAGACCTTGATGCCGGTGTGGCTGCTGAAGCTGGCGCCGTCGGAGTGTTTGATGCGGGGATCCCGCCCCAGGGCGTGATGCTCGCAGGCCGTGGCCAGTGCAATCCCCTGGGCCGGATCCAGCGCGGCGGGATAGAGCAAGTCCAGCTGGGGGGCCTCCCAGGCCATCCAGTCGGCCTCCGCCAGGCCGGCGAAGGGATCGCAGGCGGTGTGACGGGCGATCTCCAGCGCCGCCTCCACGCAGCGGCGCAGCGCCGCCGGGCTCAGATCCGTGGTGGATGAGGAGCCCTTGCGCCCCTGTCGGTAGACGGCGATGCCCAGGGCACCATCCTTGTTAAATTCGATGTTCTCCACCTCACCACCCCGGGTATTCACCGAGATGCCGGTCTGCTTGCTGATGGAGATCTCGGCGCTGTCCGCCCCCAGGGATTGGGCCAAGGCCAGGGCATCGGCCACCACGGTTTCCAATTGCGCCTGTTCCTGGCGGATCTGTTGCTCAAGGGTCATAGTAGTCTGCGTATCCAGTGTGGGGCGCAGCGCGCCCGGCCGCTAGGGTTGCCGGGGAACCGCCCCGGGTGGTAGCCGCCAAGCCTACCACAGGCCACCCAACAGCGGGAGAAGCTGGTAATATATCCGCCATACTTAGCGACACGAGCGTCATATGAATCAAGATTTTGACCAATCCCAGGACGATGCCTGGGACGACGAAGATTACGTCAGCAAAAACCAACTCAAACGGGAGTCCACCGCCCTGCAGAAACTCGGCGAGGAGCTGGTAGCCCTGCGCCCCAGCGAGCTGGCCAAGGTGCCTCTGGACGAAGAGCTGGCCGATGCCATCGACCTGGCCCACCGGCTGGAAAGCAAGCGGGAGGCCAAGCGCCGCCACCTGCAGTTTATCGGCCGCCTGATGCGCAACCGCGACATCGCCGCCATCGAGGCGGCCATGGATGAGATCCGCAGCCGCCACAGCGGGGCCAACCTGCGCCACCACAAGCTGGAGCAGTGGCGGGATCGCCTGCTGGCCGAAGGGGACGAGGTGATCAACGAGCTGCTGGCCCTGAACCACGAGCTGGATCGGCAGAAGCTGCGCCAGCTGGTACGGCAGGCCAAGAAGGAGCAGGAGCAGGGCAAGGCCCCCAGCGCCTTTCGCGAGCTGTTCAAGTACCTGCGTGATGGTCTCGAAGACCAGATCTGAGCCACGAGGAAATACCATGACCAGGCTGTTGCGTACCCTGTTGCTCTTCCCCCTGCTGTGCTGGGCCGGCGCCCTGTGGGCCAGCCCGCTGGTGATCGATGTGCGCACCCCGGCGGAATACGCCCAGGGGCACATAGAGGGCGCACAACAGATCGACTATCAAACGGTGACGGACCGCCTGACCCAGCAGCAACTGGACAAGAGCACCCCCATCACCCTCTACTGCCGCTCCGGCCGACGCGCTGAGCTGGCCCGCCAGGCCCTGCAGGCCGCCGGGTTTTCCCAGGTAGAGAACCTGGGCAGCCTGCAACAGGCCGCCCAGCAGCTGGCCCAGCCTATCATCCCCTGACAAGCCGGGGCGCTCTGGGCGATACTAGAGACTGTATCCCCTGCCGGAGCGCCCCATGCCTCACGCCCCCCCTTGACCAGATACTCAACGATCTGGACACCGTCATCCTCGGCAAACCCCGGGTGCTGCGCCTGGCCCTGTGCTGCCTGCTGGCCCGCGGCCATCTGCTGCTCGAGGATCTGCCCGGCATGGGCAAGACCTCCCTGAGCCAGGCCCTGGCTTGCGTGCTGGGCCTGAGTTTCGCCCGGGTGCAGTTCACCGCGGATCTGCTGCCGGCCGACCTGCTGGGCCTGTCCATCTTCGATCCCCAGCAGCAGGCCTTCGTGTTTCACCCCGGCCCCCTCTTCACCCAGGTGCTGCTGGCGGATGAAATCAACCGTGGCAGCCCCCGCACCCAGAGCGCCCTGCTGGAAGCCATGGCCGAGGGGCAGATCAGCCAGGACGGCGTGACCCGCCCCCTGCCGGATCCCTATTTCGTCATCGCCACCCAAAATCCTCAGGAGCAGACCGGCACCTTCCCCCTGCCCGAATCCCAGCTGGATCGCTTCCTGATGTGCCTGACCCTGGGTTACCCGGATGCCCAGGCCGAGCGGCAGATGCTGCTGCAGCCGCCCAGGAGCCAGCTGCCGCCCCGCCTGGATGACGAGGGGCTGCGCCGGCTGCAAACCCTGGCCAGCCAGGTGCATGCCAGCCCGGCGGCGCTGGATTATCTGCTGGCCCTGGTGCAGGCCAGCCGGGAGGATCCCCAACTGCCCCACGCCCTCTCCCCCCGGGCCAGCCGCGGCCTGCTGGCGGCAGGCCGTGCCTGGGCCCTGCTGGCCGGCCGGGACTATCTGCTGCCGGATGATCTGCAGGCGGTGTTTCCCGCCGTGGCGGAACACAGGTTGCGCGGCGCTCACGGCGGCAGCCGGCAGGCAGAAGCCAGTCTCAGCCAGCGGCTGCTGGAACGGGTGGATCCGGTTCAATGAGGCAGTGGATCGCCGCCTGGCGACAGCGCTGGCTGGCACGCCGCATCCCGCCGGCGCCCGAGATCCGCCTGCACAGGGGCAACCTCTTCATCCTGCCCAGCCGCTTCGGCCTGGGCTACCTGCTATTGTGCCTGGCGCTGTTTGTGCTGGGCACCAACTACCAGAACAACCTGATCCTGGCCCTGACCCTGCTGCTACTGAGCCTGTTTGTCACCAGCATCTGGCACGCCTACTTCAACCTGGCGGGGCTGACGGTCAGCGCCGAGCCCCTGGCCCTGGGCCAGGTGGACAGCCCCCTGCCGGTGAGCCTGAGAGTGACGGCCCCCCCATCCAGTACAGAGCCTGCGGCTCGACCATCCCCAGGCGCTGGGCAGCCAGCTGGCGCGGCTGGCCCACAGCGAACGCCTGACCCTGCTGTTCACCCCCTGTCGCCGCGGCCCCTTTGCGCCCGGCCGCATCACCCTGCAGAGTCATTACCCTCTGGGGCTGCTGCGCTGCTGGACCCACCTCGATCTGGCGCAGCAGACCCTGGTGGCCCCCCGCCCCGTGCCCTGTGCCCTGCCGCTGACCGGTCTGGCTGGCCAGGGACAGCACGCTCAGCAGGCGCTCCATGCTCCGCCCGAGGAGCTGGCGGAGCTGCGGCCCTACCGCCCCGGTGAGCCCCTCTCCCGGCTGGCCTGGCGCCAGCTAGCCCAGGGGCGCGGCAAACTGACCAAGGTGTTTGATGCCCCCCAGGGCCGGCCCAATGGCTGGATCTGGACCAGACACCCGGCGCGGATCTGGACCTGCGTCTGGGCCAGCTGTGCCATCAGGTGCTGCAGCTGAGCCAACGCCAGCACCCCTTCGGCCTGAAGCTGGCCAACTGGCAGCTGCCGCCGGACTCCGGGCCTGAGCAGACCCGCCAGGCCTTGAGTGCCCTGGCCCGCTTCGGGCTCAGACCATGAACCGCCATCCCGCCCTGCCTTGGCTCGCCGCCGCCTACCTGCTGGGCCTGCTACCCCTGCTGGATAAGCTGAGCCTCTGGCTGTTGCTGCCCGCCGGTGCCGCCATCCTGGCCCGGCTGCTGATGGCGCTGGATCGCCTAAAACCCCTGGCCAGTCCCTGGCCGGGCCTGCTGGCCCTGGTCTGTGCCCTGCCCTTGGCGCTGCAGGCCCGGGGACAGGGGCTGCTGGGAGCCCTGCTGGGTCTGCTGGTGCTGGGCTGTGCCTTCAAGTTTCTGGAGTTTCGTCATCGCCGGGATCTGGGCTTTCATGCCCTGGCGCTCTTCTTCATGGGCGGGCTCACCCTGCTCTACCACACGGGCCCGCTTATGGGCGGCTACCTGCTGCTGTTGTGCCTGCTGGGGCTGGGCGCCCTGCTCAGCCTCTACCGCGTCGCCCCCTGGCCCCAGCAGGGGCGCCTGGCCCTGTTGCTGCTACTGCAGAGCCTGCCGCTGATGCTCTTACTGTTTGTGCTGCTGCCGCGGCTGGGGCCCTTGTGGAAGATGCCGGATCCCCGGGTGGCCAGTACCGGGCTGTCGGAGTCGGTGGCACCGGGGGCCTTCAGCCAGCTCACCCGGGACAGCCGCCTGGTGCTGCGGGTGCACTTCGATGGCCCGCCCCCCGCTCAGCGCTACTGGCGGGTCTGGGTGCACGAGATCTTTGATGGCCAGGCCTGGCAGCGACGGGCCGAACACAAAAACTGGCAGGCCCAGCTGGCACGGCTGCCCGATACCCCTAGGCCGCCGGCCCAGGGGCCGGGTTACGATCTCCTGCTGGAGCCGGGCATCCACCAGCAGCTGCCGGTGCTCTGGCCCGCCACCAGTCAGGCCCCGGATCTGCGCCTGAGCCCCTGGGGCGGCTGGGCCCTGCAGCAAGCTGTGACCCAACCCCGCCAGATCCGCTTTTCTGGCGCCAGCCTGGCCGCCCACCATCGCCTGAGCGAGACCGAGCCGCCGCCTCAACTGGCCCTGCCCCCCGGCAACCCCCGCAGCCGCGCCCTGGTCGCATCCTGGCGCCGCCAGGCGGTCGATGACGGCGGCTTGGTACAGGTGGCCATGGCCTATTTTCGCCAAGCGCCTTTCGCCTATACCCTGAGCCCGCCGCCCTTGAGCGGCGATCAGGTGGACGCCTTCGTGTTCGACAGCCGGCGGGGCTTCTGCGCCCATTACGCCAGTGCGCTGGCCTTCTTGCTGCGCGCCGCCGGCATACCGGCGCGCCTGGTGACCGGCTACCTGGGCGGCGAATACCAGGCCGACGCCGGCTATCTGAGCCTGTATCAATTCGATGCCCACGCCTGGGTGGAGGCCTGGTGGGACGGCCGGTGGCATCGGCTGGACCCCACCGCCATGGTGGCACCGGAGCGGGTGGAGCAAGGGCTGGAGCAGCTGGTAGGGGCGGACGAGTTTCTCGCCGCCGACCCCTTCAGCCTGCAGCGCTACCGCCAGGTGCCGCTGCTCAACGAGCTGCGCCTCTGGCTGGCCGAGCTGGACTACCGCTGGACCCTCTGGGTGGTGAACTACGACGGGAGCCGGCAGCAGCGGTTATTGAGCTGGCTGGGCAGCGAGGCGCTCTGGGCTCGGGCCGCCTGGCTTCTGGGCGGTGGCCTGCTGTTGGCGGCACTGGTGAGCCTGAGCCTTTGGTGGGAACGTCGGCCGGTGCCCGAGGCCCTAGCCGTGCGCCTGTACCGGCGCGCCTGC
>JAJOIN010000012.1 GCA_021209335.1 Aeromonadaceae bacterium | reverse complement strand
GCCGACACCTCGGCAAACAGCAGGTCACGCTGCACCGCCGCCACATCCGGAATGGCCGGCACCCCAAAGCCCCCCGTCTTGCGGATGGTCGGTAGCACTTCGCCGGTCACCCAACGCTTGAACGCCTTGGCCGTCGGCAACTTGCTGCCGAAGATCAGGGAATAAAGTCCCGCCTCGTTGATATAGGTGATGCTCTGAACGCCGCTTGCGGTGGGGGTGTCGCGTTTCACGACATCCCCCTCATCAACATGCCGCCGCACTGCATCTCGGGGTGTTGCATACCCCAGCGCCCGGCACACATCCGCAGCACAGAACCAGGGCTCACCCAGCTCGTCTGTCACAATCCGCACCGGGCCGAACTGCTCACTGTCAAAACGCATCAGATCCATGCTTACCCCCTCATCTCACGCTGCCAGCGGGTCAGCCGGGTGTCCCAGGCCGTCAGATAGCGCAGGATCCACTTCATCCCCATCGCCAGCAGGCCAAGCGCACCGGCGATCAAGTTGATCAGCAGTTGCAGCGCGAACACGACCACGGCCCCGTATACCTTGGGCAGCAACAGCACCCCGAACAGGGCGGCGGCCACCACCAACCAGGCCAGATCCGCCGTCTCACCACTGCCAGGCAGCCAGTTAGCCGCACTCACCAGCGTCAGCGCCGAGGCGCAGAACAGCATCACAAACGCCATCAGGCTCCAGAAAATTGCCTTACCCATGCTTGATCTCCTTTCTGGCCTGCGCGGCCAGCTCAACCAACTCCTCCACCTCGGCCTGGCGGTTCAACGCCGGGTCCAGGCGATCACCAAACTCCCTCGGGTCCAGCGTGGGGGTGCTGGTGCAGAGCAGCGTCAGCACCAATACCGCCAGCACCACCGCCAGCGTGACGAAAACGCCCACAAGAAACCCACCAGAAAAACCGCCAACCCACACCATCACACGCCCTCCCCGTTGACTGACCGCCCACGCAGCAGCGCCTTCAACGACGCCACCCCACGCTGCCCCGCCTGCTGGTAAAACTCCGGGCTGTGCTGGATCTGGGATTGGGTCGGCAGCCCCTTGAGCACCTCGGCCGCCAGGTCTTCACCCTTCACCACCCGACGCAGCAGCTGCTCATAGGCCTGGGCGAATACCTCGCGGTACTTGTCCGCACTCAGGGTCTGCCGCTCCCACTTGGTGGCACGGGCAGCCAGCACCACGGCCGGATGCGTCTTGCGGTGACGGGCGATATCCGCCAGCGCCTGATCCACCGTCGGCAGGCCCAGGGCTTCCGGGGTCATCTCGCACCACTGGATGAACATGCCAGGGGCCGGGAAGAAGGGGATCGTCTGCTGCCTGGCGACCTGCATGCCCAGCTGCAGCTGCTCGCGGCTGGTACACCCAGCGTCCACCAGTGCCCGGGTCCACTCGGCAAGGGCCCGGCGCTGAGCCTGCTCGGTCGGGAAGGCATGCTTCCAGGCCGGGAAGACGATTTTTAGCTGCTCGAACATCATCGCCACCGTGCGGGCATCGTTATCGCTGATGGGTGCCTGGCGCACCGGCTCACTGGCCGTGGTCGGCATACCCCGTTGCATCAGGGCAGCCAATGGCATGGGCTGAGTCATCAGAAACCCTCCTGCAAGTACTTGGTCCAGCTGGTGTCGTTCACATCCAGCGTCCCCGCCGGTTGCTGGTAGGCCGGTGCCATGCCAGAACTGCCACCGCGATCTTGGCAACGAGCCAGCCAGGACGTGATAAACCGGACGACACCACGCTTGGTCTTTCGCTTGGTGGGGTTGCCAATCAGCCAACCGCACATGGCCCGCAGCTCCTGGGCCACGTCCACCGCCGGGTACAGGCTCCGCATCTGGTCGGCGAACGCCACCGTGACGGGGGTAACCCTCACCGGTGTTGAGCGGCAGCAGGATAACCACCGGCTCGTTGGCATCAGGCGTTGGTGCTGGCGTGGTTGGGTTGGGCTGGATGGCAACTTGGGAGGTCTGCTCGGGTTCGGCATGGCAGACCCCCTCGTCAACGAGAACGCCGTCAACCACCACCGGCGCAGAGGCCGCGACAGCGGGCTCCGCGCAAATGCTTTTGCTCTTTGTCTTTCTTGTCTTTTGAATAGTGTCTTTTGTGTTTCCCTGTTTCGGGGAAGGTTCTTTCCCTGTTTCGGGGAAACTTTCCTTCCCGCTTTCGGGGAAACTTTCCCCGTTTTGGGGAAGGTTTGTAGACCACTCAGAAAGGACTTTATTGGGGCCGATCTTGCGACCACTGGTAACGATGATCCCCATGTCCAGCAACTGATTCTTGGCCGTGCTTACCCGGGTTTCTGGGATCTTGGCAAGCTCAGCAATCTGGCTGTTGGTGATGCGATCAAACGAATTGTTGAACCCGTAGGTCTTGCGGATCACAGCCAAGGCCACCTTGTACTGATGCTTGGTCAGGTCAGCCTCTATCAGAGCGTCAAGCAGCTCATTGGCCAACCTGGTATAGCCATCATCACAATCCGCCACACGCTCCCCCTTGGCCGCCGCATGGGATTCGGCGACATGCAGCCGCCCAAACTCGGCCCGAACTACGTTACCCATGGCTCACCTCCCTGCCCTGCCACGTCCGCCAACCGGCTTGGAACGCCAGGAGGATTTCGTCCCAGCTAACCAACTGACCTCGCAGTAGAAAAATCGCTTTATCCCTGTTACGCTCATTCATGTTCACGGTCTCCTCAGACGTCGTGATCCGCGCCCCGACTGTTCCCGCAGTGCGGGGCATTCTTTTATTGGCGGCCTGCCGCCTGATACGATTGGCTCTCTCACAAGCAGCCGCTTCACCAGGAGCAAGCCATGACCTACCGCTACAACATCCGTTACCTCGCTGGCTCACATGAGACTGTTAGCGAGATAGACACCCATAACCCAGTCAATTGCCACGACACGCTTAACCTCGGCTCTGACTACTTCTTGGTCATGGCTGTAGAGCACTCCAAACATCGATCGACTCTCTGGCTTGGCGAATCCTTCCAATCCGCTCTGGAATGCCAGCTACTTGCCAACGACAAATCACAATTGCTGGAATCGATTAGCGGGTTCATACGAATCGCAAATGCCTAATCGCGCTTATCCGGCACGTGATCCTGGAGGGGGCCAAACGTTGCGACATTTATCTGCTCGCGGCGTTCGCGCCCCAGATTCCGGGTCCCCTGACGAGTCACCTCTTCTTCGATATCCTGGATGAGCTGATTGACCTGATCTTCTGGCAATGACTGCAAGAGCAGGGACAGTAATGAACTAACAACTCTCAGCGCTAAATGGGTGACGTTGGATTCATTTCCAGGGTTGAATGGCTCACACAGCATCCAAGCCTGCCCGCAGTCTGGTCCCTCTGCGATCACAGCCAGAGCGCTGTATATACGCTGTCGTAACAGGCCATGCTTCAGCTTCGACATGGCTTCGCTATCAGTCACTTGCTCCATCGTTTCTCTCCATTCGAACAGCCCAATTGGCTCAGCCCTATATGCCCAATTCGGTGCCCTTAACGCCGGGCCAGCGACCTGTTTGGGTCAGGTTCCCTTCCGTGCTATGGTTCAGCTGCCTAGTTCTCAACCAACAGCACAGGAGCCGATATGTCTTTCAACGCTGATGATCCGGTGTTCCCGCTTGCTGGATGGGACATCCAAGCCATCCCTTCTCACCAATGCATTCTGCTCACAGCGGACTACCTGTCGTCAGCAATGCAACCAGTCGATCAACCTCACCCTGGGAAGCTCTATGCGTTAACCGAAGAGCAGGCTGTAGAGCTGGCACACGCCTTATTGCGGGAAGCTCAGAAGCTGGCGTCGCATGGTGCTCAAAGAGCTCCGGCTCACGAACCCCTGCAGTAAGGGATGCGTAGGTAAAGGGGTAGTTGGTCATCCCTGATCACCCTCGCCCGGTACCGCGGCGCAGCCCGACTGCTTCAAGGCGATCAATGAGTCGATCGAGCCGATAAGCCGGTCATTGCTTTGCCGCGACTCCAGCAGCTCCTTTTTGGCGACCAGCAGCTCATCCAGACTCGGGTTGCCAGATAGATTCAACGCGGCGGCGATGGCCTCTCCGCTCTCCTTGGCCATGTCACTGGCGGCCCGCACATGCCCCACCTCTGCCGATGCAGGTTTGTCTTCGATAAACACGCCGCCGGTATGGCCGAACAGCCCGTTCACCAGCCCCATTCGCACCGAGGTCGGCATGGCGCCAGCAATCAGCCGGATCAGGTCGCACCACATGTCACCGGGGATCTTGTGTTCCAGCCGCAGCCAGCGGCGCACCTTCTGGGCGCCAAGCTTCATCTGCTCGGCGGGGTCGTCATGGCTCGGCCAGTCGATGTCCAGCACTGCATCCCAGTGGTTGGCGTGGTAGAGCTCGCGGACGTTCTGGATGCAGGCCTGGAAGGAGCGATGGTCCACCCGCTGCCACTCGCTGAGTGCCGCCTCCAAAATGAAGGCGGTGCTCTGGGGCCGAAACCCACGCTTCGTGCTGTGTTCGTTAATGGCTGCCATGATTTAAATAACCTTTGGTTAGCCCCGCTTTGGCAGGGCTGCTAGAATGTCTGCCGCCTTTTTGTCGAGCGGCAACGAAGTGAGCACTTTGTGGCTCATTCCTTGCTCCATCAGTTTTGGCACCCAGGTGGCAGGTACCTTCTGCCTGCGGAATGCTCGTGATACAGCAGGGCCAGAAACTCCCAAGGCTTTGGCAATCGCAGCCTTGGTCTTGAATCGCTTAAGCAGCTCGTCCATATGGCGTCCTGTGTTTTGTTGCGCCACTAATCATAACTATCGGTTAGCTTTAAATGCAACTACTTAAAGTTATCTTCGATTGCGTCAAAAATAACTGAGTGTTAACTTATGAACCGGACATCAGAAGAAATGGCTCGATTTGAGGCCGATAAGGAAGCATTCGCAAAGCGACTTAATGCAGCGTTGGATGAGCTGGGCTGGCCGGTACGCGGCCGAGCTCCCAAGTTGAAAAGCAGTTTGCGAGATGACATATCACTCGTCGCAATCCGCAAATGGCTAGTCGGGGATGGTCTGCCCGAGCTGAAGCGCATGGGCGAGCTGTCGAAAATCACGGGAAAGACTGTTCAATGGCTTCTGACAGGAAGTGACCAGGGCGATCAGAACATTGAAATTGCCCAGGTACCCGTCTGGCATGTGCCTTTGATTTCATGGGTATCAGCAGGAATGTTGTGTGATTCGGGTGATGTGCCTTCCGTAGAGATGGCAGAGGAGTACATCCCCAGCCCGGTGCGGGTTGGGTCTAGCTCATATGCAGTAGTCGTGCGCGGTGATTCGATGACATCGCCCACCGGCAGGGTTAGCTACCCTGATGGTTCGATCATCATCGTTGACCCTGACGTTGAACCTAAGCCACCTTGCCGTGTTGTCGCCAGAGTCGGCAGCGAAACCACATTCAAAGAGTTGGTCGACGATGCCGGCGCCTGGTACCTGAAGCCGCTAAATCCCCAATACCCAACGCGCCCCGTTGATGAAACTGTCTGCATCTGTGGGGTGGTGCGCTGCATGGTTTTCAAGGAATAGGTCAACTCTCTCGCTGGCAGTGAGGGCAAATCTTCGCATCCAGCTTAATTAGCTCTTTGCAGTGAAGACAAGGCACCCTTGTTCTGTCCGGCAAGACAAACGCGACCACTAAACCTGCCGGGCCAAGCAGACTGGCCCACAGCGCACCACTTGCTGCATTTCCTGTTCTGCGCCCAACATAGAAGCCCGCCACCCCCAAGGGGAAAACAACACCAAACAAGATGTAGGGCAAGGCGGGGTTGATCATTCCTGCCCCCACACCTGCAAGCACTAATGCAGCCGCAGCCAAGACTATGCCAAGAAGATCCATCGCTGTGGTTGGCTTCCCCTGCTGCATGCTACGAATTAAGTCCTCCTTACTGCTGGATCTGCCACTAGCGCTTCTGGCGATGTGAGGGATTGACGACTGGGCTGGAGCAACCGAGCCGCCACCATCAATCCGCTTCCCGCAGCTATCACACACCTCAGTTCCATGCTCTATCAGGTTATGACAGCTCTGACACTCGACAAGACTCATTCTCCCTCTCCTTAGGATGCAATTGGCGCTCACCAAGAATATCCACTTCAAAGCAATCCGCAATTCCCAAGACAATGAAGTAACTATTGGTTATTGACATGGTGAAAACCTTAGTTATGATAACCGTTAGTTAGTTTTTGTGTGTCACCCCAGCCGGAGGGCCCGCACAACACGGGCAGGGTGTGGAAGCCACCCTTGGGACATAACACCGGCAACCGGGCCAGCATCCTCCGCGGCGCTCCCCTGGCAAGGCTCTCGCCGACCAGGGTGCAATCCGAAAAATGACTGGTGACCGGCTGGCGCTGGAAAGACAGAAGAGGGGGCGGTGCTTATAGGGCGCCGAACTCGCAACCGGTGAGAGCCGGTCTGCATTGCGCTGCAGCTAGATGGCATTTAACAACTGCGCCTTTTTCTTATGGGTGTGAGGGAAGGTAAAGCGCAATTTTAGGTATTGCACGCTAGTTGGACTTACGGAGATAGACACCAAAGGTCGCCACCTGGCTGCAGCAGCAATGCAGAACAAGCACCACGGAAGAGGGTAAGTGATGGACGCAAACATAAAGCGGCAATTACTGCAGGAACTTGGCCAGGTGCCAGCCATTGAGTTGGCGCACAAGTACGGCATCAGTTACGGCAATTTGCGCTGCATTGCCTCCAGAGCCAAGCGGTCAGTTGGACCAATTCCGAAGGCGCATAAAGTATGGAGCGTCACGGAAGAACGGATGCTTGAGCAACTGGCAGGGGTAGTTCCGCTTGAGCAGATAGCTCGAGAGTTAGCAAGGACGCCCACCTCAGTTAAACGCAAGGCCAATGCCATCGGGCTCACGTTAACTCGATTTGGCGAGCATGCCACAGGCGCGAAGCACAGTAACGCAGATGTGGACTTATGGCGACAACTCCACTGTGACCACGGATTGTCTGCGTCAGTCATTGCGGAAAAGTTTGACGTGTCTCGCCACACGGTAGCTGACGCAGTGGCCTTTAGAACCAGGCGTAACGGATAGGAGCACCACCATGGCCGAAGAACTGATCATCCAATACCGCCTGGCCCGGGATATGGGCTGGGAGATCGGCGAGTTGATCTTCCGTCTTGGCTACCAGGTGGCCACCCCTATCGCCGCCGGCGGTGACCCGGATGAAGTCGCCAAGCACATGCAGCCCTGCGGCTGCCAGTAATGCAGAGAGCCCCCAGCGTGACGGGGTGAACTTCACGCAAGCACGGGCAACGGCAGAGCCCAAGAGACGCCGACAGGTGCCCTCCCCGGGCCGCCCGCTCCACGAAACGGAGCACACAACCGGGATTGCATTGGAGTTTAAAGGAAAGCTTGCGGTGCGGCCACTGCAGTGCAATCCGCCGTTGTGGCAATGCGGCTCAGCGCCGCGGACAGTTGGAAGCTCCTTCGTGGGGATGATGCCGCCGATGATTGCCAACTGGTCATCGGTACCTGGAGGCACCAGGGCCACAACCTGACCGCCGGCAGTAACCCGGCGGCGTTCTTGAGATAGCTATTCCCTCCACCTCGGGGCCAGTCACCGGCCCACAGGCGTTTAGCCGCCACGAGGCGCAGGTTTCACCGATGAGGCCTTAGGAGGCAACCATGGCAGAAATGACGCAAACCCCATTCAACCAGCAACTGGCTTTTTTCAACCGCGGTTCATTGAACGACGAGCTCACCGAGGCAATGGCCGATGTGGTGAAGTCCGTCCGTGAGACCGGCAAGCAAGGCACGATCACCCTGACCCTCAAGGTGAGCATGCTGAACAAGCGGGATGAAGATGCCGTGAAGATCACCCCCAGCATCAAATCCACCAAGCCGGAGCTGGATCGGGCAGAAACCATTATGTGGTCCACCGCTGATGGTGATCTGCTCCGCAACGACCCGCACCAGAACACCCTGGATCTGCAGGTTGTCCCAACCACCGACACGGGCAAGGGTGCCCCCCTGCAAGCCGCCAGCCGGTAACGGCTCAACCAACACAGCAACAGCAAAAGGAACCACCATGGAACAACAACATGAAGGCTTGTCGCAGTGGCAGGCCCTGGTAACTGCAACCCAAAAACCTGATCTCGATGGGATCCGTGCCCATGCAATCGTCCCTGATGGCTACGAACTGCGTGACCTGGAGTCCCTCCGGGATAACCCCAGCCGGGTGAAGGCGTCCGTCAAGGTGCTCACTCAGCAAGCCTTGGTTGGCTATCTGGAGCGGTTCTCTACCGATGACAGTGTGATCTTCGCGGATGTGAGCAATAAGCGGATCACCGGCATCATCGACTACCACAGTGCAACGCTGGCTGAATGGTGCAGCCACAAGGCCATGTACGACTGCCCCTTGTCTGAAGCCTGGAAGGCCTGGACCAGTGTCGACAAGCGCTCCATGGGCCAGCTGGAGTTTGCCGAGTTCCTGGAAAACCGCATCGCTGACATTGCCCCCGTGGGTGAGGTGTATGCCGGCCCGTCTGGTGCCGAGTTGTTGGAGATGGTGTTGGTGTTCCAAGAGACCCGCAAGTCGGAGTTCAAGAGCGTTCGCCGCCTGAACGACGGCACCTTCTCCGTTGCCTTTTCCGATCAGAATAACGGCAGCGGCCAGGCGGCACTACCCGAGAAGATCAAGCTCTCCATCCAGCCTTTCCATAACGGCAAGCACTACCTGGTTGAGTGCCGGGTGCGCTATCGCCTGCGGGACGGTGAGCTGAAGTTGTGGGTTGAGCTGATCGAGCCTGATGTGACCATTGAGCATGCCTTCAACACCGTGGTGGATGAAGTCAGCAAGGCCATGCCCGATTTGATGGTGCTGGAAGCCGTCGCCCCCTAACCCAGCATCAAGGCCGTGCGTGCGCGGCCTTCGTGATGGGAAGCGGGTAGCAAGTTTGGAGATGAGCATGCGACACGATAAAGCGAGTGCCACCGAGAAACGCCAGCAGATCCTGGCGTGGCTGACCGGTAAGCCGGCCATGACCATCAATGAGGCGCTGGAGCAGGGGCTGGGCCTGATGGGCTTTGATAGCCGCAACGTCCGCCCGCACCTGGAGGCTCTGGTCAAAGCCGGCCTGGTCGCCCGACGCAAGACCAAAGGCATCGTGCCCGGGTTCGATCGGCGCGGCCAACGCAAGGCAGACATCGTCAAATACAAGGTGAAGCAATGAACCATTACGCACAGCGCCTGCTGAATTTGCAGGATCAGCCGACTCATATCCTCAAGGAAATAGGCGACCAGTGGCAGACACCTAAGCCTTTGGCTTGGGGGCTGTTCTGGACCTTCACCCCGAAGATCGGCCCTGTCGTGCTGGATCTGTTTGCTGATCATGGCAACGCCTTGGTGGGTTGCTACTACACCGCCGCCGAGAACGCCCTGCTCCAAGACTGGGCCACCGATGCCCGCCACCAAGGCGGGGCCTGCTATGGCAACCCGCCCTACTCTCGCCAAGAGCTGGACGATGATGGCAACCCGATTACCGGGATGGAGAACATCCTGGACTACTGCCGGACCCAGCGCGACCAGGGTGCCAAGATCATGCTGCTGGTGAAAGCGGCTACCAGTGAAGGATGGTGGCCAGAGGATGCAGACTTCATCCAGTTAATCAGCGGCCGCATCGGGTTTGAGGCCCCGACCTGGTACAAGCCCAGAGACCCGAAGAAGGACAAGCCTTGTGCCAGTGGCTTTGCCTCTGCAGTGATCATCTTCGACCGGGACTGGCGCTGGGAACGCCGCCCGGCAGAGCGCCTCGACCGAGATCACCTCATCACCATTGGTGAAGACATCCTGCATATGATCCACCTGCGCGCAGTCCAGCTGTTAGAGGTCTCCCAGCCGTCTATCCACAACCAGGTCACCGCCGAACCCACCGAAACGGTGGATAACCTGGCTGCAAGTAGTGACGTTGGCCTTCATTCCGAAATGGCTGATGAAGACGAACAAGCCGCCTAAGGCATAGAACCAAGGAGCACACATGGCACAACGAGGCGTCAACAAGGTCATCCTGATCGGCCACCTGGGGCAGGATCCGGAAGTCCGTTACATGACCAACAGCAAAGCAGCTGCCACCCTGAGCGTGGCCACCAGTGAAGTCTGGAAAGACCAGCAGGGTCAGCAGCAAGAGCGCACCGAGTGGCACCGCTGTGTGGTCTATGGCCGCCTGGCGGAGATCGCGGGGGAATACCTGAAGAAGGGGGCCAAGGTCTACCTGGAAGGCAAGCTGCAAACCCGCGACTGGCAGGATCAGCAGGGCCAGAAACGCTACACCACCGAGGTGGTCGTGAACGAGATGCAGATGCTGGACAGCCGCGGTGCCGGCGGCAACCGTCCACCCCACCCCGCCGATGCCCAGTCAGGAGCTCAGTCAGGGGCTGGTAGC
Organism: Aeromonadaceae bacterium; assembly: GCA_021209335.1. GTDB lineage: Bacteria > Pseudomonadota > Gammaproteobacteria > Enterobacterales > Aeromonadaceae > Pseudaeromonas. Next base: position 7,427 of record JAJOIN010000012.1, on the reverse strand, counting down.
TACAACAACCCGCCGCCAGACTTTGACGACGATATCCCGTTCGGCTGGGTCGGCATCACCAACCGCAGCCTGTTGCTGGCAATCTGAGGAGTACCGCCATGGCCCATGTAGTTCGCATCATTGAGGTTCCAACCGCCGGGCTGATCCCGAAGAAGACGGTGGCAAAGCTGTGCGGCATATCAGATCGCACCTTGCTGGATTGGTCAAAGTCACATGACGGGCAACCCCCGCTATTCCCGATCAAGCCATCCATTTCAGGCCATGGCCGCCCCAGCATGTACGACGCCGAGTTAGTACACAACTGGGTGCGATCGCTGCGAGAAAACCCAGTGGGGGAGACCGAAACCAGCAAGGCATTGCTGCACGACTCCAGACAATAAACCCGGCACCAGCCGGGTTTTCTTTTTGTCAGATCACCGCCAAGGCATGGAAGATCAAGGCACCCTAAAGCAGACCTAAGCAACCGCCAACAAGCCACACACAAGCCACAGAATGAAAAAACAGGGGTTTTACTGGGGGGAGAGCCTGATTTTTTAACTTTAAAATCAGTCGTTTATCTCGAAGTGATCCGCAAAAGGTTTGATTCTACCATTGAACTACACCCGCTGCGGTGCGCACTACTATAGGGATTTTTTGCCACAACGCAATGGGCAGACCCGGGCTTTAGGGGCCCAGCCGCACCGATTGCTCAGCCTTTAGACAAACCGGCCCAGCATTACACGGGGGGCAGGGGCGGCAAAGCCTGGCCCCGGGCACAATTGCGCCCCGCCCTCTTGGCCTGATAAAGCGACTCGTCCGCCACCAGGTGCCAGCGACGGCCGTTGTCTTTACCTTCGGGCACCCCGGCTGTGTAGCCGCAACTGACCGTCACCTGCTCGGCACAGTGGCTGCGCGCGTGAGGAATGTTCAGCTGGGCCACATTTTGGCAGATCCGCTCGGCCACCTGACGGGCCAACGGCAGGTCAGCCTCATCCAGCAGCACCACAAACTCCTCCCCCCCATAGCGGGCCACCAGATCCGACACCTTGTTCACCGAGCGGGCGATGGCCGTGGCTACCTGCCGTAGTACCTTGTCGCCCGCCGGATGACCATAATGGTCGTTGTAGGGTTTGAAGTAATCCACGTCGATCATCAGCAGTGCCAAGGAGTTACCACTCTGCTTGGCCCGAAGAAAGGCCTGGGTGAATACTTCCTCAAAGCGGCGGCGGTTGGCGATGCCGGTGAGGCTGTCCTCATAGGAGTAACGCGCCAGGATCTGCTGCTTGATGGCCAGCTCGTCCAGCAGGCCGACGAAGCTGTTGCTCAGACGGCCAATTTCATCGTTGCGCGTCGGCGGTGCCGGAATGGCCTGCAGATCGTTGCGCCACACCAGCCCGACATACTGCTCCAACTGGCGCAAGGGCCTGAGCACCAGCCGATGAATGAGGTAGATGAACACCAGGGTCAAGCCACCCAGCGCCACCGCCGTGAAGACCCAGGCGTACTCCAATGTCTCTCCGGCCAGTTGGCCCAGCTCACTGCTCACCTGCACCGTCAGCAGCAGGCTGGGCACACCAGGCTCCTGCCAAGGCTCGGTCACATGCGTCACCCGGTGATCTTTGATGCGATAGCGGGAAAAATCCTGCGGCTCCGATACCTGGCTCAACGAAAAAGGCACCCCGGCGATCTGTGCCAAATGGTCAAGATAAGCCGGGGTCAACAGCCGTCCCATCAGCAGGGCACCGTTGACCGGCCCCTGTTTGTCCGAATGCAGCACCGGCTGCAGGCTGATGGCCATCAGGCCGGAGGGGGTCGGCACTATGCCTTCAAAACTGTCTGTCTTATCACCCGAGGGGCGGGAAAACAGCGCGCGGAACAGCTGCAGATGCTGCAGATCCGGCGGGATCAGCTGCGTCAAGGCCCTGGGCATACCCGCCTCGTCCTGGGAGGTCAGGGAGCTGATCAGGCGCCCCTCCTTGTCGTAGAGCAAGAAGAGATCCAGCTCCAGCCCGGCCATGGTCTCCGGGATCAGGTTCTCCTTGGCAAAGACAGGATTGGGCGCACTGGCATACTCGTACAGGCTGTCCCAGGCTGACCAGTCGCGGCTGATGCGCCGCAAGTCGTGCAGCTCCCGTTGCAAGACCATGGTGACCCTGTGCTGCTGGCTGTCGGCAAACTGTTTCTCCATGGAGAGCACCAGCGGGTGCAAAAACAGCCGTACTTCCCCCATCAGCAGCAGTTGCAGCAGCACGAGGAACAGCAGGCAAAGCAGCAAAAACTTGTGCCAGATAGAGAGCTGTCGCGTCATCAAGCCGCCTACCTCCTTGATTATGAAGCATTAAGCCAGTCCACCCAGAAGCAGGGCTCTTCAAGCATAGTCCAGGGACAACGGCATGACTGAGGCCAAGCACACAGGGTCAGGCATCCGCCGAGAAACCAGCATACAAAATACTTCTATTTGCCAAGGGGGGGGCTGCGGGGTAGGCTTGGCCCAGCCGTTTTTCACACACTATTCCCACCCCATGGATAAATTGCGTCAACGCACGCTGGGTCGCTGGCTGCGTCAAACCAGCCGCCTGGCCCGCCCCTGGCCCGGCATCACAGTGCTGCTGGGTGTTCTGTCAGCCTCGGTCATCCTAGCCCAGGCCTACCTGCTGGCACGCCTGCTGCACGGCATCATCATAGCCCGGCAGACGCCCGACAGCCTGCTGGGCGGGATCGGCGGCCTGCTGCTGCTGGCGCTGCTGCGTGGCCTGCTGGCCTGGGGCAGGGAACAGAGCGCCTTTCGCGGCGCCGCCCGGGTGCGCCAAGCGGTGCGCCACCAGGTGCTGGGGAGACTGCAGGCGCTGGGCCCGGCCTATTTGCAGCAAAAGCCCGCCGGCAGTTGGGCCAGCCTGCTGCTGGAACAGGTGGAGGAGCTGCATGACTTCTACGCTCGCTATCAACCTCAGGTCATGTTGGCGGTGCTCCAACCCCTGCTGATCCTGCTGGTGGTGTTCCCGGTGAACTGGGCCGCCGGCCTCATACTGCTCACCACAGCCCCGCTGATCCCCTTCTTCATGATGCTTACCGGCATAGGGGCAGCCGATGCCAGCCGACGTAACTTCCTGGCCCTCTCCCGTCTGTCGGCCCATTTTCTCGACCGTCTCAAGGGCTTGGCCACCCTGCGCCGCTATCACAGGGCCCAGGCCGAGGGTGACGCCATCACAGCCGCCTCGGAAGACTTTCGCGCCCGCACCATGGAGGTGTTGCGCATGGCTTTCTTAAGCTCGGCGGTGTTGGAGTTCTTCGCCTCCTTGGCCATTGCCGTGGTGGCCGTCTACTTTGGTTTCTCCTTTCTGGAACACCTCAACTTCGGTGACTACGGCCAGGGCGTCTCTCTGTTTGCCGGCCTGTTCGTGCTGCTGCTGGCACCGGATTATTTTCTGCCCCTGCGAGAGCTGGGCACCCATTATCACGCCAAGGCCCAGGCGATTGGGGCCGCCGATCAGCTGGAGGCCTTCCTCAATCAACGCCTGTTGCAGCCACAACAAGGGGAGGCCGAGTTTGTCGCCGACGGCGCCATCAGCATCGAAGCCCGGGATCTGGAGGTGCTGAGCGCCGATGGCCAGCGCCTGCTGGGCCCGCTGAGTTTCAGCCTGCCCGCCGGTTGCCGTACCGCCCTGATCGGCCGCACCGGTGCCGGCAAAAGCAGCCTGATCCAGGCCCTGCTCGGCTTTGCTCCCTATCGCGGCAGCCTGAAGGTGAACGGCCAGGAGCTGGCCAGCCTGACCATGACCAGTTGGCGCCGTCAGCTGGCCTGGCTGGGACAAAACCCCCGCCTCATTCACGGCAGCCTGCGGGAGAATCTCTGTCTGGGGCTGGACGAGGTCGACGAGGCGGCCAGGCTGGAGGCCCTGCGCCAGGCCGGTGCCCTCGCATTGCAGCAGGAGAAGGGGTGGGAGTATCGGATCGGCGAGCAGGGCGGCGGCCTGTCGGTGGGCCAGGCCCAACGCCTGGCCCTGGCCCGCACCCTGCTGCACTCGGCCCTGTCGCCGGCCGGTCTGTGGCTGTTGGATGAGCCCACCGCCAGCCTGGATCGCCATACCGAGCAGCAGATCATGGATGCCCTGACGCCCCGGCTTGCCGGTCCCACCAGCCTGATGGTCAGCCACAGACCCGAACAGCTGCAACAGGCCGAACGCTGGCTGCTCATCGAGTCAGGCCAGCTGGTAGCGGATGGGACCCCGGCTGAGCTGGCCAACCATCCGGCCTATCGACGCCTGTTGGCACCCACTCACCCTCAGGAGGAGCAAGCATGATAGCCGCCTTCAAGGAGCTCTGGCCCTACCTGCGCCTGTATCGCCAGCATGCCCTGCCCCTGCTGCTAGGCCTGCTGCTGAGCCTGTTCACCCTGGCCGCCGGCGTCGGCCTGCTCTCCCTCTCCGGCTGGTTTCTGAGTGCCTGCGCGGTGGCGGGGCTCACGCTAGCCACCCGGCAGAGCTTTAACTACATGTTCCCTGCCGGCGGCGTGCGGTTCTTATCCATGGTGCGCACCGCCGGGCGTTGGGCCGAACGGGTGGTGAGTCACGATGCCACCTTCCGCCTGCTCACCAGCCTGCGCAGCCGCTTCTGGCAACAACTGCTGCCCCTACCGGCGGCGCGCTTGCAAGGCTTTCGCCAGGCGGATCTGCTCAACCGTCTGGTGGCGGACATAGATGCGCTGGATCACCTCTACCTGCGGCTCATCACCCCCCTGCTCAGCGCCCTGCTGATGCTGCTGGGGCTGTTTGCCTTCCTCTGCCTGTTCGACCCCAGCCAGGCGGCCGTGCTCACCGGGGTGCTGAGCCTGCTGGTGGTAATGCTGCCCCTGCTGTTCTACCGGCTGGGTCAGGCACCCGGCCGCGCCCTGGCCCTGAGCCGGGCCCAGCTGCGCACCCAACTGGTGGATTATGTGGACAATCAGGCAGAGCTGCTGCTGTGCGGTGCCGAACCGGCCTGGCGAAGCCGGCTACTGGCCGAAGAGGCGGCACTGCTGACCCAGCAACGCCGGCTGGCCAGTCTCGGGGGCCTGGCCACCGGCCTGTTCCAGTCCCTACTGGGCATAGTGACGGTATTGATGCTCTGGCTCGCCGCCGATGGGGTAGGCGACGCCCCGCCCGGTCCCCTCACCGCCTTGATGGTATTCGTCAGCCTGGCCGCCTTCGAGCTGGTGCTGCCCTTGGCCAATGCCTTTACCCACCTCTCCACCACCCTCACCGCCGCCCGCCGTCTCAACGAGATCACGGCCCCCGGAGAGCGGCTGACCTATGGTGAGCAGGCCACCCCCGCCCAGAGCGGGCGACTGCAGATCCGCGATCTGGCCTTTGCCTACGGTACCGGCCCCCGGGTGCTGGATGGCCTGTCGCTGGATCTGGAACCCGGGCAGAAGGTGGCAATATTGGGCCCCACCGGCTGCGGCAAATCCACCCTGCTGGGGCTGCTGACCCGGGAGCTGGCGCCCTTGGCGGGCCAGATGACGCTGGATGGCCGCCCCCTGGCCGACTACTCAGAAGGCGCCTTGCGCGCCTCCATGGCGGTGGTCAGCCAGCGGGTTCACCTGTTCAGCGCCACCCTGGCGGACAACCTGCGGCTGGCCAAGCCCGACGCCAGCGACGACCAGCTGCTGGCGGTGCTGGCGGCAGTGGAGCTGGATCGCCTGCTGCCGGAGGCCGACCCGCACAAGGCCCTGGGCCTGTGGCTGGGTGAGGGTGGCCGGCAACTCTCCGGCGGCGAACTGCGCCGGCTGGAGCTGGCCCGAGCCCTGCTGCACGACGCCCCCCTGCTGCTGCTGGATGAGGCCACCGAGGGGCTGGATCCCGGCACCGAGCAGGCCATTGTGGCGCTGATACTGCGCCACTGTCAGCACAAGAGCCTGCTGATGATCACCCACAGGCTCACCGGCCTGGCGCAGATGGATCAGATAGGCCTGCTGGAAGACGGACGTCTGCGCCGTCTGGCGCCCCACGCCGAGCTGCTGGTCAGTGACGACCACTATCGCCGCCTGCATCAGCAGTTGGCCTAGCCGACTGGAGCCTAAGGGGAGGCTGGCCCTATAATGGGCGCCTCCCCCATGCTCAGGATGTCCCATGTTTCGATCACTGCTTGCCCTGCCCCTTTGCTTGTCCCTCGGCCTGCTGGCCGGTTGCAGCTACTTCAGCGTGCACACCAACATCGACAAAGCGAACTTCACCGAATACTTCAAGCCCGGCACGGTCGCCCTGGTGGAGAAGGCCCAGCTTGAAGCGCTTAACTACCAGGTGCTGGGCACGGTGGAGGCTGAATCCTGTCAGGCCGATGCCGACCAGCCGTTGCCCAACCTGGGGGATGCCAGAACCGAGGCCCGCCGCAAGGTGGCGGACATGGGCGGCAACGCCCTGCTGATGGGCCAGTGTGTCACCCTGCAGCAGACCGCCGATTGCCTCTCCAGCCTGCTGTGTTACGGCCAGGCCCTCAAGGTAGCGGAGCCGGCGCAGTGAGTCAGACTGACCTGCCCCAGCTGCAGGCGGTGGGGCGAATCCACTCCCCCTACCAGGAGAAATTCTCCGTGCCCCGCCAGCCGGGGCTGGTGACGGCAGCCCGCAGCCGGCTGCAACTGTTACCGCCCTTTGACGATCCCCTGACCCTGGAGGGGATCACCCAGTTCTCCCATCTCTGGCTTATCTTCGTGTTCCATGAGTGTCTGGCGCAGGGCTGGCAGCCGCGGGTGCGGCCGCCGCGCCTGGGCGGCAATCAGAAGGTGGGGGTGTTCGCCACCCGCAGCCCCTTCCGGCCCAACGGCCTGGGGCTGTCGGTGGTGCGCCTGCTGGGCGTCACCCAGGATGCCGAGGGCCTCTGGCTGGAGCTCGAAGGCGCCGATCTGGTGGACGGCACGCCCGTGGTGGACATTAAGCCCTATGTGCCCTTCGCCGACAGCCTGCCGCAGGCCGACGGCGGCTTCGCCCCGGCGCCGCCCGCCACCCGGGAGGTGATCTTCACCCCGGCCGCCCAGGTCCAGCTGGCCCAGGCCCGCGACCGCTATCCCGAGCTGAAGCCCTTCCTCATTCAGGTGCTGAGCCAGGATCCCCGCCCCGCCTACAAGCAGCTGGCCGAGGACCCCAAGGAGTACGGCGTGCACCTGTATGACTACAATGTGCGCTGGCAGGTACAAGATGGCCGCATCCAGGTGCTGGCCATCGATCCACGGCCAGGGCCCCCGGCCCCGGCATAAGCCCCCAGGCATAGGCCCCTTGGCAAGAGTCCCAGGCATAAGCCCCCAGGCAAACGACGACAGGCAAGACCGAGGTGTTCGAATGAAAAGAGTACTCCTGCTGCTCCCCCTGGCCCTGGCCGCCTGCGGCCCCGCCCAACCCGACCAGCCGGCCCCGGCCAAGCCCCACCTGCTGGAGAGCCAGCAGCAGGCCCTGGAGCAGGCCCGAGCGCTGGAGCAG
>JAJOIN010000042.1 GCA_021209335.1 Aeromonadaceae bacterium | reverse complement strand
CAGGGAGTCTCACCCTCTCTCTACCCGCCACTTTTCGCCGAGTAAACCCCACATCACACCGTTGTTTAAAGTTATGTAAATGTAAATCGTTTAAACTTTGCCATTATTGTAAGTGCTAGTGATTATCATTTATTGTACGCGGGCCAAAAGAACGAGCGCCTGCTCGGGTCACTGTACGTTCCAATTACTCTGGGATATAAACGATGAATGCTCTGCCTCGCACCGGACTGCGCCGTATCACGCTTGCATCTGCCCTGGTCCTCTCCGTCAGCCTGCCGGCTTTCGCACAGGATACGTTAACGCTTTATACCACCCGTGAACCAGGCCTGATCCAACCCCTGCTCGATAGCTGGACAAAAAACCAGCGGTATAAAAGTGAGCACGGTGTATATCAAGGATGGCATGCTTGAGCGTGTTAAAGCGGAAGGGAAGAACTCCCCTGCCGACCTGCTGATGACCGTCGATGCCGGTAACCTCATCGATTTAGTCGAAGCGGGCGTAACGCAACCGGTAGAGTCCGATGCGCTGAAAGCCGCCATTCCGGCTAACCTGCGCGGTGCAGATAATCAGTGGTTTGCGCTTTCCATGCGTGCACGCGTGCTCTACGCTGAGAAATCGATGCCTATCGATAACTGGCATTATGAGCAGCTCGCAAGCCCGGAGTACAAAGGCAAAGTCTGTATCCGTTCCGGGCAGCATCCGTATAACACCGCATTGATTGCCGCCATGATTGCCCACCACGGTGAGGCCAAAACAGAAGAGTGGCTGCGCGGCGTGAAGGCGAACCTGGCACGTAAAGCGACCGGCGGCGATCGTGACGTTGCCCGCGATATCCTCGGCGGGATTTGTGATATTGGCCTCGCCAACTCCTATTACGTCGGTCATATGAAAAATGCCAAAGAAGGCACCGATGCACGTCAGTGGGGCGATGCCATTAAAGTGGTGAAACCGACCTTTGAGAAAGGCGGTACACACGTCAACATTAGCGGTGCTGCCGTAGCCCGTTACGCACCCAATAAAGCCGACGCCGTTAAGCTGATGGAATATCTGGTTTCCGCACCTGCCCAGCAGCAGTATGCGAAAGCGAACTTCGAATACCCGGTACTGAAAGGCGTGACGCTTGATCCGGTTATCAGTGCAACTATTGGTGAAATCGACGTCGATAAAACGCCGTTAACCGAAATCGTTAAATATCGTAAACAAGCTAGTCTGCTGGTAGATAAAGTTGGATTCGATCAATAAACCTCTGCAGTTTCCGACGTTACGCGGCCTGGTTTCCGGGCCGCAGTCATTATTAACGCCGTTACATCTTGGTGCCCTGTGTATTGCACTCGGCGTCCTGACTCCTATTGTGGCGCTCATCTGGCAGGCCACACAGGCTGATTTGTCCCACTGGGATAATCTCATCACCTGGGTGTTGCCCTCTGCGTTAAAAAACACTGTACTGTTGTTGGCAGGTGTCGCGGTCATGGTCGGCGTGATTGGCGTTGGCAGCGCGTGGGCAGTCACTGCATGGGATTTTCCTGGGCGCAAAATACTGAGCTGGGCGCTGCTGCTGCCGCTGCTCATGGGGCTCATCCGGCGATGGCACCACTGAGCTCGTTCGCCTTTGGAGGTGACATGATGAAACTGTTCTGGCTCCTGACCCTGCTCACCCTGCCGGTGATGGCGGCGCCGCCTCTGGCGCAATTGCGACCTGTGGGTGAGGCGCAGATGCACTGGCTCTGGTTCAAGCTCTATGACGCTACCCTCTACAGCGCCGATGGCCGCTATCACCCGGCGGCCAGGCCCCTGGCCCTGAGCCTGCGCTATGCCCGCGACATCGACCGGGATGACCTGCTGGCCGCCACCCGTGAGGAGTGGCAACGGCTGGGACAGGTGCCGGCACACCATCAGAGCGCCTGGCTGGCGCAGCTGGCGGCCATCTGGCCGGACATCCGGGCCGGCGATCGCCTCACCCTCTATGTGGATCCCAGCGGTGCCAGCGAATTCTGGCTGGGAGAGCGGGCCCTGGGGCGGGTGGCGCAGCCGGCCTTTGCCCCGGCGTTTTTGGCCATCTGGCTGGATGAGGGCAGTCGTGATCCGGCCTTGAGCCGGCAACTGCGTGGTGAGGTGAGGCCATGAAACCCTGCATCCGTATCATCACTGTCTTGGGCTTGCTGCTCCTGTTGGGGGGCTGCGGCCACCGCATCGAAGAGTATCAGGGCACGACGCCGGCCTGGGATCTGGCCGCCTTCTTCGACGGGCCCCTGGTGGCCCATGGTCTGGTGCTGGATCGGGCCGGCAAGGTGGGCAGCCGTTTCACCGCCACCTTGCAGGGCGAGTGGCACGACGGCAAGGGGCGGCTGCACGAGGAGTTCCTGTTTGATGATGGGCGCCGGGAGACCCGCATCTGGTGGTTGGAGCAGGCGCCGGATGGTCGCTGGCGTGGCCGGGCCGACGATGTGCTGGGCGAGGCGCAGGGGCAGACCCAGGGCTTTGCCCTCAACTGGCGCTACCGCATGAACCTCAAACTGCCGGACGGCGATCGGGTCGAGGTCGATTTTGACGACTGGATGTACCTGCTGGATGAGCAGCGCCTGCTCAACCGGGCCGAGATCCGCAAGTGGGGCATACGGGTGGGCGAGGTGCTGCTGTATATCGAGAAGCTGGACCGGCCCGCCAGGCTGCCGGCGGTCGACGCCTCATGAGGTGGCGCCTTGTCCTGATGTGCGCCGTGTGTCCTGCGCTGAGCGCTTGAGAATTTTTTTATTCTCTGGCGAACCCTTTTTGCTGCCGGTGGCCTCTTAATCAACACAGGCAGGCGCAAGGCGTCACCCTGGTGGTGAACCACCGCTCTCAACTGGGTCAATGCGGCCCTGGATTAACACAAGGTAGCTGAACTATGACAAAGCGCGGGATGGAGAAGGAGAACCTGATTGCCTCGGCCCAGATGGGGGATGCGGTGGCGATTGCCCGGCTGTTGACCCTGTGTCAGGCCGATGCCCGTCGCTATGCCCGCCGCCATTGCCACGCCAGTGACGTTGATGATGCCGTACAGGAGTCCTTGATGGTCATTGCCCGCAAGGTCGGTGGGCTCAAATCGGTGGCGGCTTTCTCCTCCTGGCTGTTTACCGTGATTAAGCGGGAGTGTCGCAAGCTCGAACGCATCATGTTCCGGCAGGCGCCCCTCGAAGAGGAGGTGCTGGAGCGGCAATTAGCCGCGCGCAGCGATGAGTCGTTGCGTATCGATCTGGCCAATGCACTGGAGTCGTTGCCGGCCCACTATCTTGAGGTGGTGTTATTGCGCGACTTTGAGGAGCTGACGATTGCCGAGATAGCCGAGCGACTGGGCGAACAGGCCGGCGCCATCAAGAGTCGGCTGCATAGGGCACGCGAGCTGGTCAGGGAGTATCTGATCAGTCGTTAGTGGCCAGACAGCCGACCTAGCGCTAGGCGCCAGCTGGCCGGTCGTCTGGTTTATCAATACGTTACACCCATGAGAAGGAAAACAGGATGAACAAGACCATGACATCTACCTCTTTGGCTATCGCTGTGGGTGCAGCCTTGGTGATGGCGGCTTCGCCTGCCACCGCCGCCGATGGCAGCAAGGTGATGGAGAAAGAAAAGTGCTACGGCGTCGCCCTCAAGGGCAAGAACGACTGCAAGGCGGGCGCTGGCACCACCTGTGCCGGTACCTCGGTGCGGGATTATCAGGGGGATGCCTGGTCCTTGGTGCCCCAGGGGACCTGCGTCCAGCTCCCATCTCCAACCTCACCCACTGGCTTGGGGCAACTGGAGCCTTTCCAGGAAAAACGTGCCTGAGCGGATGCATAGCATGCCAGGGCTTGTCCTGCCGAGGGCGGGCGGTATCGGGTTGAAGCCGGAACATTTCCGCTCGATCCTGGACACCCGTCCCGCCATCGGCTTTTTTGAGATCCACGCCGAAAACTATATGGTGGCGGGCGGGCAGTTTCATTATTACCTGGAGCGCATCCGCGCCGATTACCCCTTGTCGATCCATGGCGTGGGGTTATCGATTGGTGGCGAGGCGCCGCTGGATGAGGCGCATCTGGACCGATTGGCCGCCCTGCTTGACCGCTATCAGCCGGCGGCTTTCTCCGAGCACCTGGCGTGGTCAAGCCATCAGGGCGCCTTTTTAAACGATCTGCTGCCCCTTCCCTATGACACCGCCTCCCTGACCCGAGTCTGCGCACACATACAGCGGGTACAGGAGCGGCTTGGGCGGCAGATATTGCTGGAAAATCCGGCAACCTATGTGGAGTGGGCGGGCTCGACCCTGTCGGAGACGGAGTTTATCGGTGCCGTGATAGCGCAAACCGGTTGTGGTCTGCTGCTGGATATCAATAACGCCTATGTCTCCTGCATCAATCACGGCCGCGATGTGCTGCGCTATCTGCGCGAACTCCCGCTGTCGGCGGTGGCGGAAATTCATCTGGCCGGTCATGCCAAAGAGCAGGATGCCGCCGGAGCACCGCTGTTGATTGATAGCCATGACGCGCCAGTCGCCGATCCTGTGTGGGCGCTTTACCGCACCCTGATTGCGCTGATTGGCCCCCAGCCGACCCTGATAGAGCGCGACCAGCATATTCCGGCCTTGGCGGTGTTGGCGGCCGAGGCGCAGCACGCCGAGCGCCTGATGGCCCACCATGGGGAGGCCAGACCATGAGCGAACAAGCCCGCTGGTGTGCCGCCCTGTTGACGCCCGGGAGCGCGCCCCCCTCCGGCTTGACCACCTGGAATGGGTCGGATCCGGCCAGGCGCTTCGATGTCTATCGTAACAACGTGCTCGCCTCACTCACCCTGGCCTTGGCAGACACTTATCCCGTGGTGCGGGCCCTGGTCGGCGAGGCCTTCTTTGCTGCCATGGCGGTGGAGTTTATCCGTCATGCGCCGCCCCGCTCACCTGTGCTGGTCTGGTATGGGGCCGACTTTCCGGCCTTTCTGGCCGGCTTTGCCCCGGTCGCCGGCTTGCCCTATCTGGTCGACGTGGCTCGTCTGGAGTGGCTCAGGGTCGAAGCATGGCATGCCGCTGATGCGCAGGGGCTGTCCGAGCCGGCGCTGATCGGCTTATTGTCTGATGAGACCGGGTTGGCGCGTCGCCGTTTTGTGTTGCATCCGGCACTGCGCATCCTGCATTCGGCCTATCCGGTGGTCTCCGTCTGGCTGGCGCATCAAGGCGCCGAGCCTGCCAAGGCGCTTGGCCAGATTGATCTGGGCGAGGGTCAGTCAGTGATGCTGAGCCGACCCGGCCTGGAGGTGGAGCTGATACCGCTGACCATGACAGCGGCATCCTTTATCCAGCGCTTGGGTGACGGCGAGCCCTTGGCCGAGGCGGTGCGGGCGGCCGGGCCGTTCGATCTTCCCCACACCTTGAGCCTGCTAATCCGTAACCAGGCCTTGATTGCCACCTTGCCCTTGGAGGAGACATGCTCGAAAAACTGATCTTGTGCATCCAGATGCTGATCCTGTGGCTATCACGGATCCCGGATGGCGTCATTGCCCTGCTGGCCCGTTTTTCCATCGCCGGGATTTTCTGGCGGTCAGGTCAGACCAAGGTAGAGGGGTTCTCGCTGGACATAATGGCGGCGGAGTTCCAACTCGGCTGGCCCAGGCTCAGCGCCTCCGTGGTCGATTTGTTTCGCTATGAGTATCAACTGCCCTGGGTGTCCCCCGAGCTGGCGGCTCTGATGGCCGCCATCGCAGAACACCTGTTTCCCGCCCTGATACTGATCGGGCTGGCGACGCGCTTCTCAGCCCTGGCGCTGCTGGGTATGACCCTGGTTATCCAGGTCTTAGTCTATCCCGATGCCTATCCAACCCATGGTGTCTGGGCGGTTGCCCTGCTGTTTCTTGCCTCGCGGGGGCCGGGGCCCTTGGCGCTGGATCATCTGATAGCCTCACTCTGTGGCCGGCGCTGAGCTGGCGGCGGGCCTGGCAAGCCGGGCTTTTCCTGCCCAAACCGCCGGATTCGCGGTAGACTGCCGGGCTGATTGGCGGGCGAGGTGGCTCGGTCTGATCCTGGGGGCGCATCGTCGCCGGCCAGCCGCCTGGTCGGCTCAGCCTGTTTTGCCGAGCCGCTGTCAGGCAGACAGACCTTGGCGCCCTACATCCCTTTTCGCCATGGCCAGACGATAGCGTACACAGGTTAAGACAGTTACGAATGACTCAAGAACAGATCACGCACACACAAGCCAACACACAATCCGCGCCAAGCCAGCCAGCCCACCGACAGCGTTTTTCGGTGGCGCCCATGCTGGATTGGACGGATCGCCATTGCCGTTACTTCCATCGGCGGATGACCCGCCAGGCCTTGCTCTATACCGAGATGGTGACCACGGGCGCCATACTGCATGGCAAGGGGGATTATCTGGGGTTTGATGCGGCCGAGCATCCGCTGGCTTTGCAGCTGGGCGGCAGCGATCCCCAGGCGCTGGCCGCCTGTGCTCGGCTGGCCGAGGCGCGGGGCTATGACGAGGTGAACCTCAACGTCGGCTGCCCGTCGGATCGGGTGCAGAACGGTCGCTTTGGTGCCTGCCTGATGGCGGAGGCCGAGCTGGTGGCGCGCTGTGTGGCGGCCATGCGCGAGGCGGTGTCAATCCCGGTGACGGTCAAGACCCGTATCGGCATCGATGAGCAGGACTCCTACGAGTTTCTGTGCCAGTTTATCCAGACCGTGGCCGCCGCCGGCTGCGACACCTTTATCGTCCATGCCCGTAAGGCCTGGCTCAAGGGCTTGAGCCCCAGGGAGAATCGTGAGATACCGCCGCTGGATTATCCTCGGGTCTATCGTCTCAAGCAGGACTTTCCTCAGCTGACCCTGGCCCTTAACGGCGGCATCAGCAGCCTGGCCCAGGCCCAGGCGCATCTGCAACATCTGGATGGGGTCATGCTGGGACGGGAGGCCTATCAAAACCCCTACCTGCTGGCCCAGGTGGACAGTGCCCTGTTTGGCGATACGTCCCCCATCCTCAGCCGGCATCAGGTGGTGGAGGCCATGGTGCCCTACATAGAAGCCGAGTTGGCCAAGGGCAATCAGCTGGCCCATGTCACCCGCCACATGCTGGGACTGTACCAGGGCATCCCGGGGGCCCGGGCCTGGCGGCGTTATCTGAGTGAGCATGCCTGCCGCCGTGGGGCTGGGGTCGAAGTGTTGCTGGCGGCCATGGCGCAGGTGACGGAATGTGATCCAGCCGAGCAGGCAGACTAGCGTCCCCGGGTTATAGTCTAGTGGTGATGGTTTTCTGACCAGGATGGGTCGATATGAGCCTGCACCATAGTCTGCAACACGAGTTCCCTGAGTTTGCCGACAAACTGGAGGATCTGAAGTCCAGCGATCCGGAGTTTGCCCAGGTCATTCGCGAATACCACAGCCTGGATCACCGCATCCAGGGGTTGGCTTCCCGCGCCATCCCGGTGGGGGATGGGTATTTCGACTCCCTCAAGAAGCAGCGCCTGCTGCTCAAGGACGCCATCTACCAGCGTCTGCTGGAATACTAATGGCGGTGGCCGGGCGAGTGTTGCCCGGTACTGCCGATGGGCACCACCTTGTTTTCCTGCTCCAGCAGCACCAGCAGCTGCTCTTCACGCATGGGCCGGGCCAGCAGATAGCCCTGGGCCATGTCACAGCCCTTCTCCTGCAACAGCCGCAGCTGCTGAGGCGTCTCCACCCCTTCGGCGATCACCGACAGGTTGAAGGCTTCGGCCAGCTGCAGTATGGAGTCCACCAGCTTGGGGTTGCTTTCCAGCTGTACCGTGTAGCTGCGGTCAATCTTGAGGGTATCCAGGGGCAGGGTGGTGAGGTGGCTCAAGGAGGCATAGCCGGTACCAAAGTCGTCCAACGCTATCTCGACACCTATCTGTTTTAGGGTGCGCACCATGTTGCGGGCCACATCATCCAATTCCACCAGGGCGGTTTCGGTGATCTCGATGCCAATGCGTTCCGGCGGCAGACGGTGGCGCTTGAGCATCAGCTCCACCTGTCGCGGGTAGTGGGGGTTGGACAGCTCAGTGGCGGAGGCGTTGATGGCCAGGCGAAACTCCTCGCAGCCGGTGCGTGCCAGGCGGGCCAGGAAGAGGCAAGCCTGTTCCAGCACCCAGAGATCGATGTCCAGTATCTGGCCTGAGTGTTCGGCAATGGCGATGAAGCGATCCGGCGGCACCAGGCCGAACTCCGGATGCTGCCAGCGCAGCAGCAGCTCGGCGCCGCAGATGCGTTGGGCTTGCAGATCATATTGCGGCTGGAATACCACAAAGAGCTGACGCATGGCGATGGCAAAACCCAGTTCGGCCTCCAGCCACTTATCTTCGCGCAAGCGGGCGGCGGTGGCACCATCCAGTTGCAACCAATGGCTGCCATGCCGGCGTTGGGCATGGTGGCGGGTTTGGCTGGCGGCCTGCATCAACTCCTCCACATTGTCGGCCACCAGGGGGTAGCTGACGATGCCGGCACTAAAGCGCAGGTAAAGCTCATAGCTGCCCAGATTGATTGGCAACTTGAGGCGCTCGGCCAGCTGTTCACACAGTTGGGTGGCCAGCTGAGCGGGCTGGGCGGCCTGCTGCTCGGTGAGGGTCAAGGCAAATTCATCCGAACCGACCCTGGCCAGGGTGGGGCGAGCCAGCTGCTGACTGGCGTGGTGAGAGAGGATCTCGGTCAGCAGTTGGCCGAACAGTTGCAAGGCTTCGTCCCCCACCCGGTTGCCGAAGGTGCGATTGATGGCGCTCAGTTGCAGCAGCTTGAGCTGGGTGAGCACGAAGCCTTGGCCCTGACTGGTCAGGCCATGCAGATGGCGCGCCAGGGCGGCGCGGTTGCCCATGCCGGTCAAGGGTCCAGGAAGGCGGACTGTTCCAACTCCAGCTGCGAGCTTTCGAGCCGTGCCAGCATGCTGGCGAAGTGGTTGTGCAGCTCGCCCAGCTCGTCATTGGCCTTCACCTGCGGTATGTGGTGGGTCTGTTGCGCCATCACCTGCTGCATCAGCCGGCGCAAGGCTTGGATAGGTTGCAAGACCTGGCGTTTGAGGGTCCAGGAGAGCAGGGAGGCCAGAACCAGTACGCTCAGGCCCAGCCACAACAGGGTGATGAGGCGCAGCTCCCGGGTCTGGGGTGGCAGTTCTGGGTTGGGGGTCAGGCTCAGCAGCGCCAGATCCAGGCCGATGGGCGTGATCTGCCGTTGATAGCCCGGCAGCGTCTGCTGGCCCACTGCGTGGCCGCTCCAGCCAGGGGGGAGTTGCCCGGCGACCCTTTGCCCATCCGGCCCCAGCAGCAGGGCATAGCCGGCACCGGACGGCAGGTTTTCCGGTCGCAACATCAGCCCCAGCAGGTCATAGCTGAGGAGCAGGGTGCCGGGGCTTATGGCCTCCGGCTGGGTACCGTTGAGCGGCCACGCCAGCACAATGACATGGCGGGCATCTTGCTCGTCATAGAAGAGGCCATGCAGACGGGCGGACTTGCCCTGGCGACGTAGCCGGTTGAGCAGGCGCTGACTGTTCAGGCCGGGCGGTTTGAGCGCATCCAGATCAGGTTGTGGACGCTGTGTCAGGCGTAGCCAGGGGCGATCCTGCTGATCAAACAGCGCCAGCTCCCTGACATGTTCATCATGCAGCAGCACGCTCTTGAAGCGACGCGTCAATGTCGCCTGCAACTGGGCGCGGCGAAAGGTGCCGGCTGGCGCGGCTAACAGCGCCTGCAGCTCCTCGCTGTCAGCCAGTTGTTGCAGCATGCCTTGATGGTGATCCAGCTCGCTGAACAGTTGTTGGCGCACTGTGGCGGCCAGCAGGCTCTGCTGTTGCTGGGTCTGAGTTTGGGTCAGTGAGTCGGTCAGTTGCCAGGTCAGGTAGCCCAGGCCTAACAGGGGCAGCAGCAGGCCAGGTAACAGGCGCCACAAGAGTTTGTGTTTCAAGGTGGCCATGGCGATGTCCTAGCTGGCGCCCACTGGGGACGGGACACAGCGATGTGAGGATAGAGAGTGTTGCGGCGGTATGCTTGTCATGGTGGCGATCCTGTCCACCTGGGGTGGAGTGGGTTGGGTTCATAGGGTACGGCACCTTGGTTTCACTATAGCCCTCGCCACTTGCACTCCTCCTGTCAGATTCGAAGCTGGACAGATCCGATTTTTGGACTTAACGCCGCACTATGGCGAGCCGGATCCCGTTTCATGCGGGTGTGGCCCGGCGCAGAGCTGCCGGCGTGCTCACGGTGAGGCGGGAGCGGGCATGCTACAACTAGCCTACCGTGCCCTTGTCAGACAAAGAGGTTTCATGAGTTTGCAGCCAGCGCCACCCTTGGCCTATCAGGATGTGTTCGTGTGGGGGCCGCTGTACGAAACCGGCCTGCCGCTGATGGATACCCAGCACCGCATGTTGGTGGATCTGATCAATCAGTTGGGGCGTTACCGGGTGGAGGGGGCCGACGAGGCCGCCTTGATCAATTGCTGTTGGTCTTTGCGCCAATATGCCTTCTATCACTTCTCCTGCGAGGAGCAGTTGCTGGAGGCCAGCCCGCTGTCCGAGGACCACAAGGCCAGCCACCTGCGACGGCATGGCGAGTTTGCCCAGGCCATCGAGGGGTTGAGCGAGCAGGTGCGCGCCGATGTGGGGCAGGGAGCCGATGCCTTGCTGGGATTCTTGGTACGCTGGCTGGCCTTGCACATACTGACCGAAGACATGGCGCTGGCCGAGTCGTTGCAATTGGAGTCATCAGAGGGGGCCCCCCGCAGCCAAGGGGTACTGATAGAAGCCGTCGGCCAGTTGTTTGATCGCTTGGTCAGCCAGCGGCGCTGGTTGACCGAACGCTATCAGCAACTGGCCAGCCAACAGCAACAGCGAGGCCTATCGTCTCAGCCACCAGGATGAGTTGACCGGGCTGGCCAACCGGCGAGCGCTGCAGGAGCGGTTGCCCGCTCGGCTGGCCGAGGCCCAGCGCCAGGGCAGTCAGCTGTGGCTGGTGCAGCTCAAGCTCGACGACCTGGAAGGGGTGAATCAGCGCTGGGGATGGGGCGGCCGGTGATGCCCTGCTGCAGACCCTGGCTCATCGGCTTGCTGAGGAGGAGGCCGAGCTGGTAGCCCGGCTGGCCGATGCCCGCTTCGTGCTGCTGCGGCCACCCTGCCCGCAGCAGTCCCTGGGCGACTATCTGGCGGGGTTGCGAGTCAGATTGCAGGGGGCGGTTCCCCTGCTGGACGGGCTCGCCTGCTGGGTACCACACCTGCAACTGGCGGCGGCCTGTTATCCGGATGATGGCCTCTGTGCCGAAGGCTTGCTGCAGCAGACCCGGGGCCGTCACTAGGCCGGAATGTCCGCCAGCAGGCGGGCAATCTCCGGCTCGTCTTGCTGGGCGGCGGTCAAGAACTGCCGGGCGTAGCGCTGGGGCAGGCCGGACTCGACGAACAGGCGGAACAGGGGGCCGTCCAGATGACGATCCTGCACCATACGCGCCATGATCCCCAGCGCCTGGTTCAGGCTCTTGCCTTCCTTGTAGGGCCGGTCGCTGGCGGTCAGCGCCTCGAACACATCGGCGATGGCCATCATGCGGGCCGGCAGACTCAGCTCAGCCTCAGTCAGCCGTTTGGGATAGCCGGTGCCATCCAGCTTCTCATGATGGCCGCCGGCTATCTCGGGCACCGCCTGCAGATGGCGCGGGAAGGGCAGGGTGGTGAACATCTTGATGGTCTGGATCATGTGCTCGTTGATCTTGTAACGCTCCTCGTCCGTCAGGGTGCCACGGGCGATCCCCAGGTTATACAGCTCCCCGCGGTTATAAAGATGCTCAGGTACGTCGACCTTGAAGCCCCAGGGGTTGTCCTCGGCCAGCCGCTCGGCGGGCGGCCGGGCGATGCAGTGCTCCGGTCTATCGCTGAGCAGTGGCTCCTCACAGGGCAGCTCGGCGGCCGGAGTGGCCTGCTTGCGGGACAGCTCCTCATGGGAGAGCCCCAGGCGATCGTCCAGGGTACGCCACCAGCGGCGCTGGGCGATGGTCGACAATTTCTCCAGCTTCTCGGGGGCCATGAATTCCCCCCCCTGATTGCACTGGGCGACGAAGGCATATTCCTCATCAAGCTGCTGCCAGATTGGCGCCATGGCCTGACGGATGGCCTCGGTCCGGTCGGCGGGCAGGGCGGCCTCCAGCTGGCGGATATGGGCCTCGCGCTTCAATACCTCAAAGCGCATGCGCACCTCATGGATGCGATCGTACAGGGTCTCCAGTTTGGTAGCCTTGTCCACCACAAACTCCGGCGTGGTGACCTTGCCACAGTCGTGCAGCCAGCAGGCGATGTGTAAGGCTTCCTCTTCATCGGCATTGAGACTGAAGCGGGCAAAGGGGCCCGCTTGTTGCTCACAGGCGGCCTGGGCCAGCCACTTGGTCAGCACGGGCACCCGTTGGCAGTGGCCGCCGGTATGGGGACTCTTGGCATCGATGGCGTTGGCGACGAGCCGGATCAGCGACTCCAGCAGCTGTTTTTGCTCCTCCAGCAGCCGCTGGGAGTCCAGCGCCGCGGCGATGGAGCCGCACAGGGCACGGATCAGTCCCAGCTTGGCTTGCTGCTCTTGCTCGGTGGCCTGGGGGAGCAGCAGCAAGAGGGTGGCGATGGGCTCTCCCCGCCGATTGGTCAGCGATTCGGTGACCAGCCACACAGTGCCAGGATAGGGGCCCAGCTCGGCAAACTGCTGCTGCCAGCGGGTCTCATCCTGCGCCACCAGCCCCTCCGCCGGTAATGCGGTTGGCAGGGGCGGGAGCTGGGCCAACTCCTGGCCCTGCCACAGGCCGCGCCCTGTGGTTTGGCCCACCGGTTGGGCCAGGTAGAGCAGCACCCCCTGGGCCTTCACCAGATGGCTGCTCTCTTGCAATATCCGGGTTAACAGCAGGGGGAAGTGATGTTCGCCATGCAGCGCCTGACCGATGGCGCGGAAGTTACCTATGGTGTGTTTCATCCGCACCATGGCGCTGGTCAGATCGGCAATCTCCTTGATGCGACTGGCTTTTAACGGCCGGTCGTTGAAGTCGAAGCGTCGAATGGCCTCGGCCTCCTGGGTCAAGGCGATCAGGGGGCGCGCGGTACGCCGGGCCAACCACCAGACGCTGGGTAACATCAGCAGCATGGCCAGGGCAGAGATCAGCAGGTGCTGCACTGCCTTCGCCTGTGCCGGGCCGTAGAGGCTGGCCTCGCTTTGCAGCATCGCCAGGTAGAGCGCTCCTTGCGCGGTTGACTCATTGGCCAGTCGATCCACCCTGCCCAGCCAGCGCTGACCCTGCTCATCCACCAGCGTCAGGGGATGCTGACCTGGGGTAACCAGCGCCTGCGTCAGGGACAGTTGAGGAAAGATGCTCCCCTCATAATCTGTCAGGCGCAAGAGGCGGTGCTGATGTGTCTCCGGCAGCGGTCTGGAGCCAGCCACCAGATGGCCGTCACGATCAAACAGCGCCAGTTGACCGGAAGGGGGCAGGGGCAGGCTGGCCATCACGGCGGATAACTGACGCATGCTCATATCCAGCCCCAGCACGCCTTCCTCCGTATTCAGGCTCAGGGTGGTGCCGACCTCCTGAGTGGTAAAGAAGAAGTAAGGGGCCGAGATGGCCATGCCGGATTGCTCTCTGGCCGCCTGATACCAGGGACGTTGGCGGGGATCGAAGCGATAGTCCGGCTGATAGCGGCGCTCCAGCAGCCGTAGCTGAGCGTCATAAAACAGGTAAACCGCCTCCAGCGTGTCCTTGGATGGCTGATCCAGGCTCTGAACCATGAGGGCCGCCGCCTCAGGCGGCGGCGCTGTGAGGGCCTGGCGCGCCTGGGGGGTCAGGCTGCGCAGCAGGAAAAAGTCCCCGTTGCGATAACCCATGTAGACGGCATTGACGCTGGGGTTGCTCAGCAGCAGTTGTTGCAGTTGCGGCAGGCTGGCCAGTCGCTGAGTGAGGGTGCGTGCCGTGGTGAGCTTGGCATGCTGCATCAGCCCCAATGAGAGTGCTATGGGCTGGTAGTGCTGCCTCAGCGTCTGGCTGAGCAGTTCACGCTGCATGCTGAACTGCTGCTCGGTCTGCTGCCGGCTCTGGGCTTGGCTGCTCTGATAGCTGAGGGTCAGCAGCACGGCACCAAACAAGAGAAACAACCCTAAAAACAGGGTGCCAATATGAAGATGGAACGGGTAGAGCAGCAGACGTTTTGGCATCGTTATCCCCTGGTGGGTTTATTCAGCTCGGTGGTCAATACCTAACCCGGCTGAGCATGAGCCCAGGGAGATGTAGCGTCAAATGGAATAGGTCGGCCATGATGTTCGTTCAACAGCTTGGTGAGCGTACCAATGACACAGTTGCTCACTGTCAGCCAAGGTGAAACGGCGTACCCCATGCGGGGCGCGCCTGTCTCGGTTGAGTCATGGTGCTATCAATGCTACTTGCATCTGTGAGTCGTGAGGATGTCTCCATCAATCGCTACGGGAGCCTCGCAGCCCCCCTGTTCTAGGGCCTGGGAGGCTCGGAATCGCTCAACCAGCCTGGGGCGGGAGTAGGTGATTGACCCATTCGGCAAAACCGTACCCTCCGGGAGCCTGGGTAATCTGGGCCGGGGGCACCTCCAGCTGGGCAAGATAGGGGCGGATATTGGCAACGCCTATGCTGTTGGGGAACTGGCGAAACATGGCCGCATCATTACGCGAGTCGCCCAGGTAAGCGCAGCGGGTCTTCGCATGCTCCTGGCTCAGGCCATAGCGTTGTGCCA
The DNA here is from genome assembly GCA_021209335.1 of Aeromonadaceae bacterium. Taxonomy (GTDB): domain Bacteria; phylum Pseudomonadota; class Gammaproteobacteria; order Enterobacterales; family Aeromonadaceae; genus Pseudaeromonas. The sequence continues at coordinate 3,169 of JAJOIN010000042.1, read as the reverse complement.
GCCAGCGCAGAGCCGCTTCGGGTTTACTGAATTCGCCGATCCAGGCGTTGATGTGGATCGAGCTGGCGGTCGCCTGGATCCCGGCCTCATGAAACAGGGCCAGTGCTTGCTCTACGGTGGCGTCCGGTACAGCCTCCACCTCTTGCCCATGATCCAGCGCCAGATCGTAGCGCCGATAGCATTGATCCTGGGCCAACTGCAGCTCGGGAAAGCGGGCCATGATGCCTCTGGCAACCTGATACAGCCGTTGCTGATGTTGGGTGCGTGCCTGGCTGCTCTGGGTATCATGGTAGTGCAGATGGCGTCCCTGACGTTCGATGACAAAGGCGCCATTTTCGCCAATCACAGCCGCGACGGGCCAGAGTCTGGCCATCTGATCACACCAGCCGGCACAGGCGCCCGTTACCAGGATCACGTCAATCCCGGCCGCTTCGAGGCGGTAGAGCGCATCGAGAGCCGGTAACGGCAGCCGCCCCTCCCAGGTCAGCGTATCGTCCACATCGGTCAGCACTATGGAGGGGATTGGCCATGATGGTACAGCCGGAGTGGCATCGATGTGGGGAAGGCAATCAGGGGCAGAGATCATGACAGCTCCAGAAACAGGGGTTGATGGTCAGAAAGGGGATTATGCGTATCACTCCAGAGACGCCCCAGGCGGGGTGCCAGTTCGGCATTGGCCAGCATATAGTCCCGGCAGTGTGGGCCTTCTGGCCACTGGCGCTTGTCGAACACGCCGCAGGTCAGAGGCGGTTGCTCGCCGCCCGCATCAATCCAGCCCTGCTCCAGCAGCCACTGATACTCGGCGCTGCCCCAGGGCAGATTTAGATCGCCGCAGAGCAACAGGGGGCTAGGCCAGGCGGCGGCTTGATAGAAGCCCTCGGTAGCGAGGCTGGCATAACGCTGTTGTGCCACGGCGCCCTGGTGCCACAGCTGCAGATCCTGGAGTTGGATCTGGCGCTGTTGTGGGCAATGGTACTCCAGATGGGTGGTGATCAGCGTAAATGGCTGGGGCTCATTTATGGCTAGCATCAGGGCGCTGCGCGGCATATGACGGGCAGCCCTGGTATGAGGTTGCGGCAACACCCTGGCCTCGACGCTGCCAAAGGGCAAGCGGGTTGCTATCGCATTGCCGAGGGTTTGCCATCGGCCATCGATCCAGCCACTGCGGGCCGGAGCAAAGTGCCAGTGATAGTGAGGCAGCTGCTCTTGCAACAGGCTCAGCAGCGGCAGATCAATCTCCTGCAGGGCCAGTAATTCTGTGCCATTTCGTCGCAGCCACAGGCTCTGGGCCTGTGCCACCGGCTCACCGTAGGCACTCACCCCGGCCTGCATATTCCAGCTCAGTAATCGGATCATTTCACACCCGCCTGCATGAAGGATTGGATGAAATGGCGTTGTCCCAGCAAGAAGGCCAGCAGCAAGGGCAATACCGTGATCAGGGTTCCGGCCGAGAGGATCCCCCAGTTGACGCCGGTTTCTGGTGAGACAAACAGGGCCATGCCCACCGTCACGGGGCGGCTGGCGGGAGTGTTGGTGATGACCAAAGGCCACAAGAAGTTATTCCAGTGATAACTCAGGGAGACCAGCGCGTAGGCCAGATAGGTGGGACGCGCCAGTGGCACATAGATCTGCCACAGTATGGCAAAGCGCCCCAGCCCTTCGACCCGGGCTGCGTCTTCAAGCTCTTGCGGCACCTGCATAAAGGTCTGGCGTAACAAGAAGATACCGAAGGCACTGGCCACATAGGGCAAGGCGATCCCGCCCAGGGTATCCACCAGTCCCAGATTGGCGACCAGACGGTAATTTTCCACGATCAGCGCCTCCGGCATGATCATCAGTTGCAGCAATACCAGGCCGAAGAGGAGTTGGCGGCCGGCAAAACGACAACGGGCCAGGGCGTAGGCGGCCAGGGTGCAGACCAGCAACTGGCTGGCCAGCAGCAGGCTGACCAGCATGAAGGTGTTGAGCAGATAACGGGCAAAGGGGGCTGCCTGCCAGGCCAGTTGCAGATTTTCCAGGGTGAACCACGGCTGGCCATGCTGGCTGATCAGCGCCGGGCTCAGGGCGGCAGCCAGCAGGTAGAGCAGGGGGGCAACCCAGAGTAGCGCCACGGCCCAGGCGGCCAGGGTATTGCCGACTCTGGCCAGCAGGGGGCCAGGATGAAGGTTCAGAGTCATCGATAGTGCACCTTGTTGCGTGAAAAGAGGAACTGCAGGGCAGAACAGGCGGCCAGCAACAGCAGCAGAAACAGCGTCATGGCGGCGGCGTAGGGCAGGTCGAAGAAGGCGAATGCGGTTTCGTACAGGTAGTAAAGCAGCAGGGTACTGGCGTTGTTGGGGCCACCCTTGGTCAGAATAAAGAGGTGATCCACCAGCTTGAAGGCGTTGATCAGGGCGTTGACAAAGATGAAGAGGGTGGTCGGAGCCAGAAGAGGCCAGATGACCCGTCGTAGCCGGTACCAGTAGGAATTGGCCTCGAGCCGTGCCGCATCCAGCAACTCGGGCGAGATGGCCTGCAGGGCAGCCAGATAGAACAGCATGAAGAAGCCCGCCTCTTTCCAGATGGTTACCACCATGAGACAACCCAGTACAGTGTCGGGATCCCCCAGCCAGTTGTGGGGCGTGGCACCGAGGGAGAGCAGCAGGCGATTGAGCAGGCCAATCTCGGGGGTGTAGAAGAAGAGCCAGACGTTGGCGGCGGCCACCATGGGCAGCATGGTCGGGGTGAAAAAGGCCACTCTCAGCCAACTGCGACCGGGCAGACGACCGTTGACCCAGAGCGCCATCACCAGCGCCAGAGCCATGGAGACGGGCACAGTGATCAGGGCAACCCAGAGGTTGTTACGCACGGCTTGCCAGAATATGGGGTCATCCAGCAGAGCCTGATAGTTCTCCAACCCCGCAAATCTGGCTTCGGTGCTGGTGCCTGCGGTGGTAAACAGGCTGTGCCAGAGGCTACTGATAGCCGGCAGGTAGGTAAAGGCGCCGAGCAGCAGTATGGCTGGCAGTAGCAGCAACCAGGGCAGCGGATCAAGCCGTTGGCAATGTGAAGGGACGTGGTTAGACATCAGTTATTCCAGGTTTGGGACTGTATAGACCGGAGACAAGGCGGCGGGGGAAATCCCCCGCCGACAGGGTTCAGGTGCGGAACGGTTTGAGCAGGCGATCGG
>JAJOIN010000120.1 GCA_021209335.1 Aeromonadaceae bacterium | reverse complement strand
GTACCCTGCTGCTGACCTTCTTCTACCGGCAGATGCCGGAGCTGATCGAACGTGGCTACGTCTATATCGCCCAGCCGCCACTGTACAAGGTCAAGAAGGGCAAGCAGGAGCAGTACATCAAGGACGAGGATGCCCTGAGTGGCTATCAGACCTCTCTGGCGCTGGACGGGGCGACCCTGCACGTCAATGCCAGTGCCCCCGGCATCGGCGGTGAGCAGCTGGAGCGGCTGGTGTTGCAGCATAGAGACGTCAAGCAACTGATCAGCCGCCTTTCCCGACGCCTGCCGGAAGCCGTGCTGGAGCACCTGATATATCTGCCTGCGTTGACCCAAGAGGGCCTCAAGGATCAGGCTGCCATGGCGGCCTGGGTGGCGCAGCTCCAGAGCAAGCTGGATGATCAGGGCACCAATGGCCTGCAGTTTGTCATCAGCCTGCAGTACAACGAGGAGCGGCATGCCCATGTGCCTCAGATAGCGCTGCGGCAACATGGAGTCGAGCGCCATTACCTGCTCAATTACGACTTCATCGGCTCGCTGGAGTATCGTCAGATCGTGGCCCTGGGCGAGCAGCTCAGCAACCTGATCGAGGAGGGGGCCTTCGTCAAACGTGGTGAGAAGGTCAAACCGGTAACCAGCTTCGAGGAAGCCCTGGCCTGGTTGGTGGATGAGGGCAAGCGGGGCGTCTATATCCAGCGCTATAAAGGGCTGGGTGAGATGAATCCGGACCAGCTGTGGGAAACCACCATGGATCCCCAGTCCCGCCGCATGCTGCGGGTGACCATTGAGGATGCCATCGCCGCCGATCAGCTGTTCGCCACCCTGATGGGGGATAACGTAGAGCCGCGTCGCGACTTTATCGAGACCAATGCCCTGCGGGTCGCCAACCTGGACGTTTAGTGCTCCAGGAGATGGAGAAAACAAAAAGCAGCCAATTGGCTGCTTTTTTATTGCCTAACCAGCCGGGAGGCTGGCATCAAGCATGATCGACCTGGGCCGGTAGCGGCTTGGCCTCACTCAACAGGCCGGGAAGGCGGCTGGCCAGCACGCAGCAGTTACGGCCGTTACGCTTGGCATGATAGAGGGCGGCATCGGCGGCGGCGATCCAGTCGCTGGCGGTGGCATGCTGGGGCTCCAGGCGCGCAATACCCACGCTGATGCTAAAACAGATATGGTGCTGGTCGAACTCGACGATCTGCTCGGCCATGGCGATGCGCAGCCGCTCCGCCACGTACAAGGCGCCGGGTTCATCCACATCCAACAGCAGTATGCCAAACTCTTCGCCGCCATAGCGGCCTGCCACATCCGTGCTGCGCAGCACCTGCATCAGGGTCTTGGAGACGCGACGCAACACGGCGTCACCGGCCAAGTGGCCATAGCTGTCATTGATCTTCTTGAAGAAGTCGATATCGAACATCATCAATATGCTGCTGTGCGCGTGGCGTTGGCAGCGGTTGAACTCCTGGCGCAGACACTCTTCCCAGTGCCCGCGGTTAAATAGACCGGTCAGCCGGTCGGTGACCGACAGCACCTTGAGTTGCTGGTTGGCCTCCTGCAGGCCCTGTTTCCCCATGGCCGCATCGGTGACATCGTAGAGGATGATGCAGGCATGATCCGTGGTACCGTTGCGGGAGGTGAGGGGCAGTATGGTGATGTTCTGGTACATCAACTCACTGCGGCCGGTGAAGGGCTTGCTGGAGATGAAGCTAAACAGCCGTGGTCGCTGCTCCCAGGAGGTGAAGGTGGGGCTATTGAGCGCCAAGACGGTCTCCACCTTGCGGCGTAACCAACTCTCCGGCAGATCAGGGAAGCGGCGGAACAGCCCTTGCCCCTGCAACTTGGAGAAGCTGATACCGCTGTGATTCTCCATGAAGCCATTCCACAGCTGGATGTTGAATTGACGATCCACCACCACCAAGCCCACATCTATGCTTTGCAGCACGTCCAATATCCAGTGAAACTCGTCCAGGGCAATTTGGCTCATGGGCTGACTCCTATTCCACCAGCAGGCTGAGTCGCCGCTCCAGCGGGCGCAATGAGGCTTCGGTAAACAGCAACAGTAGATCACAGCTCAGCTGCTGACTGGGAATCGTGTAGGTAAAACTCACCGACAACACTGGCTGGGCATGATCGGCCGCCAGTGGGATCTTGTCCTCGTCCAGGTTGTCGGCCATGGTGGGGTGGCTGTGACTGAAGCGAAAGCCCAGCTGCTCTGCCAGCCCCAGCAAGAGGGCACTGCTGAGCATGGTGGCCAGCTCCATCAATACCTCATGGCCATCACCTTCCGCTTCTTCCTGACCCATCAGGCGCACTATCTTGCTGCTGTCGGTCCGATCCAGGCGAATGAGGCACTCGCCCGCCAGGTTGGAACCGATAAAGCCTTGGCTTATCACGCAGTGGCTGCCGCCAAGGCACCAGTTGGCTACGTCCGTCATCACCTGATGGCGGCTGCACAGCTTTAGTGCCGGAATAGGCAGATGGATGAAGACGTTCAGCAGGTTGGCCATCTGGTTGGCGGCTTGCCCCATGGCGACGTTGATCAGCTCTTGCAGCGATTCCAGGTAGCCAATCTGGGGCGTCATGCCAGGTGCAACGGCAGTGGTCGCATTCGGCAGCTCACTAAGCAGGCCATACTGCAACAGCAACTGATGCAACTGGCTGGCCTCCATGGGTTTACGCATGAAGGCCAGGGCTCCCAGGCCGAGGATGCGCTCTTGCGCCTTGGGCTGAATGTCGCCAGATACCACTATCACCAGGCAGTGCAAATCCTCACGCCGTATGGTCTCCAGCACCTGATAGCCATCCAGATCCGGCATGTTGAGATCGAGAAACAGCAACTCCGCCTTGCGGGCACGCAGCAGTGCCAGGGCCTCCCTGCCGTTATCGGCATGATAGAGATCCCTGGCAAAGCCGGCGGGCAAGGCCCGAGCCAGTTGATTGCGTGCAAAGCGGGAGTCATCGCAAATGATGACGGAATGAGCCATGTCGTGACCAGATCGAAGAAAAACCGCACACATTGTCGCATCTTTACCATCGGCTTCAAATGCACAAATGTTGGGCTAACCGTCAATTTTTGAACCGCTTAACAATTAGCCCTGGTAGGCCTCAAGCACGATACGAGCCAGTATTTCGATGCCTTGCTTCACCTGGGCTTCCGGTTGGGCATAGTTGAGTCGTAGGCACTGATATTGATGAGACCAGTGACGGTCCTCGATACCGGGGAAGAAGTAGTGGCCCGGTACCACGATCAGGCCAGCGGCCTTGAGGCGCTCGTACAGGATCTGGCTGTGGATGGGCAGCCCATCGAACCAAAGCCAGAGGAACAGGGCGCCTTCAGGCTTGTGGATGCGAAAGCGCGGATCTGGGATGGCCTCTTGCAGCCACTGCACCGCCTGCTGGGCCTTGGCCTGATAGAAGGGACGGATCCACTGCTCGGAATGGCGAATGATGTCGCCAGACAGCACCCAGGGTTGCACCAGGGTAGGGCCCAGGCCGCCTGGCGCCAGGTTGATGATGCCGGAGAGGTTGCCGAGGGCCTGGATGATTGATTCATTGGCCACCACTATGCCACAGCGACAGCCGGGCAGCCCCAGCTTGGACAGGCTCAGGCTGAGGATGGTGTTGTCATTCCAGAACGGTGTCGCCTCGCTGAAGATGATGTTGGGGAAGGGGGTGCCATAGGCACCGTCGATCAGCAGCGGAATGCCGTGCTGGCGGGCCAACTGATCCAGGTGGGCTATCTCTTCGTCCGACAGCACATTGCCGGTGGGATTGGTAGGGCGGGAGACGCAGATCAGTCCGATATCCTCACCAATTTCCAGCGCCTCAAAGTCCACCTGGTATTTGAACAGGCGATGGTCGAGCAGCTGGATGGCGGGCTTGCAGGCCAGAAACATGTCGTCACTCAGTGCCGAATCGGCGTAACCGATATATTCCGGGGCCAGGGGGAACAGCACCTTCTTCTGCCGCCCATCCGGGAAGTCACCGGCCAGCAGGTTAAACAGATAAAAAAAAGCGGTCTGGCTGCCATTGGTCAGGGCGATGTTGCGGGCGGTGATCGGCCAGCCGTATTCCCGCTGCAGCAGCTCGGCCAGTGCCTGGGTGAAGCTGTCCTTGCCCTGAGGGCCATCGTAGTTGGCGATGGCGCGCAGCAGGTCACCCTGATCCAAGCTCTGCTGCATCTGTTGCTGCAGGGCCTGTTGCAGCTCTGGCACTGCCGCCGGGTTGCCACCGCCCAACATGATGGCGTCGGGATTGAGCAGGCCCTGATTCAAGTCATCCATCAACTGGGTGATGCCGGCTTGCCGGGTAAACTTCTGACCGAAGGAGGAGAATTCCATAACCTTGTCCAAACAGAACATGAAGCGGACAAATGCCGTTTCACGTGAAACAAAAAAACAAAACGGGCCCTGACGGGCCCGTTCGATTAACGCAGTCTTACTGCTGCAGCACGGAAATATCCGCTACCTGGAGGAACAGGTTGCGCAATTGATTCAGCAGGGCCAATCGGTTATTGCGCAGGGCCAGATCCTCGGCCATCACCATCACCTTGTCGAAGAAGGCATCCACCGGCTCGCGCAGGGCGGCCAGGGCGGTGAGGGCTTGCTGATAGTCACCGGCAGCAAAGCAGGGGGCCAGCTCACTCTGCAGCTGGGCCAGCTTGGCCGCCAGGGCCTGTTCGCTGGCATCCTGCAGCAGGGCGCTGTCGATCTGCTCGGGCAGGGCACCTTCCACCTTGGCCAGAATGTTGGAGACCCGCTTGTTGGCGGCCGCCAGGGCCTCGGCCGCATCCAGGCTGCGGAAGTGGTTCACCGCCTTGACCCGACGGTCGAAGTCCAGCGGACGGGTGGGACGACGAGCCAGTACCGCTAGGATCACGTCGGCACTGATGCCTTCATCCTGGTAGGCGGCACGGAAGCGGGCCAGCATGAAGTCGATGACCTCATCGGCAACCTGGGTGTTGGACAGCTTGGCACCGTACAACTCAACCGCCTTGGCCACCAGACCGGCCAGGTCCAAGTCCAGCTGCTTCTCGACACAGATACGCAGGGCGCCGATGGCGGCACGCCGCAGGGCGAAGGGATCCTTGTCCCCCTTGGGGGCCTGGCCGATGCCGAAGATACCCACCAGGGTATCCAGCTTGTCGGCGATGGCCACGGCACAGGCCACCAGGCCGGTGGGCAGGGCATCGCCGGCGAAGCGCGGCATGTACTGTTCGTTGAGCGCCACCGCCACATCTTCGGCTTCGCCGTCGTGGCGGGCGTAGTGCATGCCCATGACCCCCTGGGTGTCGGTGAACTCCATTACCATGTTGGTCATGAGGTCACACTTGGACAGCAGGCCGGCGCGGGTGGCGTGCTCCACATCGGCACCGATTTGCGGGGCGATGAAGGCGGCCAGCTCGGCGATGCGGACGGACTTGTCCTTCAGGGTGCCCAGCTGCTGCTGGAACAGCACGGTCGCCAGGCTCTCCAGACGGGCGGCCAGCGGCTGCTTCTTGTCGGTCTTGAAGAAGAATTCGGCGTCAGACAGACGGGGGCGAACCACCCGCTCGTTGCCGCCGATGACCTGACTGGGGTCCTTGGATTCGATGTTGCTGATGAAGATGAAGTTGGGCAGCAGCTTACCGGCCTGGTCGTAGACCGGGAAATACTTCTGGTCGCCCTTCATGGTGTGCACCAGCGCCTCGGCCGGTACCTCCAGGAAACGCTCTTCGAAGGCGGCGGTCAGCAGCACGGGCCATTCCACCAGGGAGGTCACTTCCTCCAGCAGGGCGTCATCCAGATCGGCAATGCCGCCCAGACGGCTGGCTTCGGCCTCGATGCTGGCCTTGATGAAGGCCTTGCGGCGATGGAAGTCGGCAATGACCTTGCCCTTTTCTTCCAGCAGGGCCGGGTACTGATCGGCATGGGTCAGCTCGAACTCGGCTTCGCCCATGAAGCGGTGACCGCGCACCAGACGGGCGGATTGCAGACCCAGGACTTCACCGGGGATCAGCTCGCCACCCATCAGCATGCACAGGGTGTGCACCGGACGGACAAACTGGGTGCGTTCGGCACCCCAACGCATCAGCTTGGGGATCGGCAGACCGGCCAGGGCGGTGGCGACCATGGCGGGGATCAGCTCGACGGTGGGACGCCCCACCACCTTGGCGCGATGCACCAGCCATTCGCCCTTGTCGGTGACCAGACGGTCGGCCTGAGCGGCTTCGATGCCGCAGCCACGGGCCCAGCCTTCGGCGGCCTTGGTGGGCTTGCCATCGGCGTCAAAGGCGGCGGAGACCGCCGGGCCGCGCTTCTCCACTTCCTTGTCCGGCTGCGCACAAGCCAGCTGCTGCACCTTGAGGGCCAGACGGCGGGGCGCGGCGAACCACTCCAGGCTGGTGAAGGCCAGATCGGCCTTGGTCAGCTCGGCGGTAAAGTTGTCGGCAAAGGCTTCGGCCAGCTTGCGCAGGGCTTTGGGGGGCAGCTCTTCGGTGCCCAGTTCAATCAAGAGGGTTTCGGTAACCATGCTCACACCTTTTCCTTACACATGGGGAAGCCCAGGGCCTCGCGGGCGGCGTAATAGGCTTCTGCTACCGCCTTGGAGAGGGTCCGGATGCGCAGTATGTAGCGCTGCCGCTCGGTGACCGAGATGGCATGGCGGGCATCCAGCAGGTTGAAGGCATGGGCCGCCTTGAGGATCCGCTCGTAGGCGGGCAAGGGCAGCGGGGTTTCCAGGGCCAGCAGATGCTGACACTCCTTCTCGCACTGATCGAACATCTGGAACAGGAAGGGCACATCGGCGTGTTCGAAGTTGTAGGTGGATTGTTCCACCTCGTTCTGATGGAACACGTCGCCGTAGGTGATCTTGCCCAGTGGACCGTCGGCCCACACCAGGTCGTAGATGCTGTTGACGCCCTGGATATACATGGCCAGACGCTCGAGACCATAGGTGATCTCGCCGGTGACTGGCGCACACTCCAAACCGCCTACCTGCTGGAAGTAGGTGAACTGGGTCACTTCCATGCCGTTAAGCCAGACTTCCCAGCCCAGACCCCAGGCACCCAGGGTCGGGTTTTCCCAGTTGTCTTCCACGAAGCGAATGTCATGCACCTGGGGATCGAAGCCCAGCTCCTTCAGGGAGCCCAGGTAGAGCTCCTGGATGTTGCTCGGGGAGGGCTTGAGGATCACCTGGAACTGATAGTAGTGCTGCAGGCGGTTGGGGTTTTCACCGTAACGGCCGTCGGTGGGACGGCGGGAAGGCTGTACATAGGCGCAGTTCATCGGCTCGGGGCCAATGGCGCGCAGGAACGTCATCGGGTGAGAAGTACCGGCACCCACCTCCATATCGAGGGGTTGCACGATCACGCAACCTTGCCTGGCCCAGTAGTCTTGAAGGGTCAGGATCAGTCCCTGAAAGGTCTTGATATCAAATTTCTGCATGATTATGTTCGCGGTTTGATTCAGTGCATACTGAGCGGGATTAAAACTGCCAGAGTATAACGCCTGAGCTGGCCGGAATATAGGCTAAATCGGGCCGGGAGCCACCGATGGAACTACGCTGCGCCTGGGCCACCCGGGATCCGGATTACATCCACTACCACGACCAGGTGTGGGGACGCCCGGTTTATGATGACCGGGAGCTGTTCGAGAAGCTCTGCCTGGACGGCCAGCAGGCCGGTCTCTCCTGGCTCACCATTCTCAGGCGCACCGAGTCCTATCGCCTGGCCTATGCCGGCTTCGATCCGGTACGGATCAGTCAGTTCGGCGAGTCGGACCGCCAGCGGCTGCTGCAGGACAGTGGCATCATCCGCAACCGGTTGAAAATTGATTCCATCATCAAGAATGCCCAGGCCTACCTGGCCATGCAGGCCGAGGGGATCGCCTTCGCACCCTGGCTCTGGGCTTTTGTCGGTGGCGCGCCCCAGGTCAACCACTGGCAGCGCTCAGACCAGATCCCCACCCGCAGTCCGGCGTCGGATGCCATGGCCAAGGCATTGAAGAAAAGAGGTTTTTCATTTGTCGGCACCACCATCTGCTATGCCTTCATGCAGGCGGTGGGCATGGTGAACGATCATCTGGTGTCCTGTCCCTGTCATGGCGCCTGTCAGGAGGCGCGTGATGGCAATTGAGATGGATAACCGGGTGCCGGAGGGGGCCGTCAATGCCCTGCTGCTGGATGGGGGCGGCGGCGCTCAGCGGTTGCCGGCCGGTGCCGGCTTGCCAGAGCAGCCCTACTGGCTGCATCTGGACTATTCCCAGCCTTCAGCCCAAGAGTGGTTGGCGGTGACGCCCCTGTTGCACGATGAGGCGCGGGATTCCCTGCTGGGTGAGAGCAACCGGCCCAAGCTGGTCAAACTCAACGGCGGCCTGTTGCTGACCCTGCGCACCATCAACAGCAATGCCGGTCAGCGACCGGAGCAGATGGTGGCCCTGCGTTTTTACATCGATGAACACAAGGTGATCTCCACCCGGCGCCGCCACGTGGGCGGGGTGGTGGCCCTGCAGCAGCAACTGGCCGGCGGGCACGGCCCTCTCAACTGCGGCGACTGGCTGGTGGCCATGTGTGAGGCGCTGACCGAAGAGACCGGGGATCATATCGACGATCTGCAGGAGCGCATCGCCCAGATGGAGGAAGATAGCCTGGCCCAGCAGCTGCCCCATCGGCGGGAGCTGGCGCAGATCCGCCGGCAGTTGATCCTGCTGCGCCGCTATCTGGCGCCGCAGCGGGACCTCTATGCCCGTCTGGCCAAGGAGAAGATTACCTGGCTGGAGGCCGACGATCAGCGCCGGCTGGAGGAGATCGGCGAGCGGCTGGGGCGCTGGCTGGATGATCTCAATGCCAGCCTGGTGCGAGCCGACATGATGAGCGAGGAGATCAGCGCCCATCACGCCGAGCAGCTCTCGCGGCGCTCTTACCTGATGTCGTTGTTTGCCATGGTGTTTTTGCCGGTGAGTGCCCTGACGGGCCTGTTTGGCGTCAACCTGGGGGGCATTCCCGGCGGTGAGTCGCCCTGGGGCTTTGCTCTGTTTTGCGCTCTGATGCTGGCCCTGGTGCTCGGGCTGGGTGTTTGGTTGTGGCGCCGGCGCTGGCTTTAGCCAACCGGCGGCCCTAGCGGCCCTTGCGGATCAGGAAACGGTAAGGTTTGTGGTGGGTATCGGCGGCCAGCAGGGTGTGGTCCATGTGCCGGCAGAAGCTGGGAATGTCCCGGGTGGCAGCCGGGTCGTCGGCGGTGATCAGCAGGGTCTCGCCCTCGGCCATGCTGCGCACCGTCTTGCGCACCATCATCACCGGCTCGGGGCAGCGCAGGCCGATGGCATCCAATTGATGGGTGGCGGTCGAGAAGCTATCGCTCATGTTTTATCCTCCGCTGGCCAGGGCGGCCATGATACTCCGCCCGGCTTCGGGATCAAGTCGTCGACACCGATGGCTTCCACAGCGCCGCGTCCAGTATCGACCAGAGGTGGATGATCCAGCCCAGCAGCACTAGCCACAGGACGGCGGCCAGCACGAAGTGCAGTATGGCCATCAGCAGCCGCCCCTGCACCAGTTGCCCGAGACCGGGAATGAAGAAGCTGCACAAGGCGGCGATGACATTGCCGGCAGAACCCTGACCCATGTTGTTCTCCTCGTCACATCCTGACTGCGTGATTGCCTGGCTATATAGCATAGCGACTCCGGCCTGACCACCCGACGCGGCCCGGCGCAACGCCCGAACTCGCTGGTCGGATGGGGCAGACGATGGGCCAGTTGCCGCTAACGGGCGGCCAGCATGGCGCGGCGTAGCCGGTGACTGGCCTGCTCGGCTGTCTGGTTGGGGTCGTTGAAGAAGTGACTGAGCACATCGCTGACCGCTTGCAGCACATAGCTGGAGGTGGCCATGCCCTCGGCCAGGCTGGGCAGCAGATGGCCATCCTGCTGGGCCTGTGCCAGGGCTTGGCTGGCTTGGCGCGCACAGCTGTCGAACTGCTCCATCGGCAGCCCGGCCAAGGCGGGGATCGAGCCTTTCTTCTGATTGAAAGGGATCTGCAACTCTGGGGTCATCAGCAAGTTGGCCAGCTGTGCCTGGGCGGCCTGCTGCGCGGGATCTCGTAGCGAAAACATGGCGATGGAGTCGATGTTATAGCTGAAGATGCCATCATTGCCTGGGGCGGGCAAACAGCCGATGTTGCTGCCGGGCGGCAGGCCGGCCTGGGTCAGCTCGCCCTTCGCCCAATCGCCCATCAGCTGCATGGCGGCGCGGCCGTCCACCACCATGGCGGTGGCCTGATTCCAGCTCAGGCCGGCAAAGCGCTGCGGCACTAAGGCGCGCAGGGCTTTGAAGCGCTGCAACAGCGCCACCATGGTGGGGCTATCGAGCTGGTCCGCTTCCAGGTTGATGAAGGCGCGACGATAGAAATCGTGGCCAGCCTCACCCAGCACCAAGGCCTCAAACAGTATGGTCAGCTGCCAAGGGTCATTGCCGATGGCCAGGGGGGTGATGCCGGCGGCCAGCAGTGGTGGGGCCAAGGCCTGCAGGGCATCCCAGTTGCGCGGTGGTACCAGTCCCAGCCGGGTGAAGAGATCGCGGTTGAACCAGAGCCAATTCACCCTGTGGATGCCGATGGGTACCGCCACATAGTGGCCCTGGTGACTGAGGGTGGAGCGAACAAAACCGGGCAGGCGCAGATCCCAGCGCTGATTCTGTGCCAGGTCGTTCAGATCTCGAAGAAGCCCCAGACGAGCCCACTCTAACAGTTCACTGCCTTTGATCTGAGCGGCGGTGGGTGGAGTGGCGGCCAGCGCCCGGCTGCGCAGCACGGCCATGGCGCTCTTGCCGCCGCCGCCGGTCACGGCGAAATCCTGCCACTGGCCACCTTGGGCACGCCATTGTTGCTTGATCTCCGCCACGGCGTTGGCTTCGCCACCGCTGGTCCACCAGTGCATCACCTCCACCTGGGTGGCCTGCAATGGATAACTCAGCAGTAGGCTGCAACAGAGCAAACTAAGACGCCGCATGGTTAATGCCTGGGCAGGGAGAGCACGGCCTGCAGGCCGCCGCTGGGACGGTTCTCCAGCACCAGATCGCCACCGTGCGCATGGGCTATGCTGCGGGCTATCCCCAGTCCCAGGCCGGTGCCGGGGGTGTTCTTGTCCAGCCGGTAGTAGGGTTCGAAGATTTTCTCCAACTGCTCGGCGGGCAGGCCGGGCCCTTCGTCGATGAAATAGAGCAGCACTACCTCGGCGTCCATGTGTTCCTCCAGATCATCCATGACGATGACCCGCACCCGGCGGCCGTACTTGATGGCGTTATCCACCAGGTTGCCGATGCAGCGCTTGAGGGCCAGCGGCTTGCCGCGGTAGGGTTTCTTGGTACGCCCTTCAATCACCATCAGGGTCTCGTGCAGGTTGTATACCTCGGCGATCTGCTCCAGCAGCTGGTTGATGTCCAGCAGCTCGATATTCTCGTGGATGTCGGTGTCTTTCACCGTTTGCAGGGCCCCTTTGACCATCATCTCCAGATCGTCCAGATCCTTGTTGAAACGGGTGATCAGCTGCTCATCATCCAGCAGCTCCACCCGCAGGCGCAGGCGGGTGATGGGGGTCTTGAGATCGTGGGAGATGGAGCTGAACAGCCGCTCCCGGTCATCGATGTAGCGCTTGATGCGATGCTGCATGATGTTGATGGCGCGGGTGACGGCGACGATTTCGCTGGCGCCTTCCTCCGGCAGGGAGGCTTGATCTATGTCCTTGCCCAGGTTGACCGCCGCATCGGCCAGATGGCGCAATGGCCGGGTTTGCCAGCGCACCAGGATAAAGGTGAACAGAAACAGGATGGCGGTGAGCAGCAGGATGAAGCGGAACTGGCTGGCCGGCAGGCTGGCCTCATCCAGGCTCATGTAGGGTTCCGGCAGCAGGGCGGCCAGATAGAGCCACTGCCCCGGATTGATTTCGATCTGGGTGACCAGAATCGGCGGATTGAGCGGCTCGATGATCAGGGTGTAGCGGGCCCAGGAGGGGGGGATGTCGCTGAGCAGTGTCTCGTTGTTGAACACATGCAGGGTGGCCGGATCGGCAAAGTCGACCCGTATGGTCATGGCTTGTCCCAGCTTGTCGGCCAAAACCTGGCGCACCTCGTTGACCACCTGGCGCTTGGCCTGGGAATCCGCCAGCGGGGTCAGCTTGATGGGTTCCTGGTTCAGCGAGACGAAGAAGCGGCTGCCACCCATGTTGCGCAGCTGATCCAGGGCGATGTGGCGGTATTCCAGCGGCAGGGATTGGAAGAAGTTGACCGTGGAGGCGGCGGAGAGGGCCAGGCTGCGGGTGGCGCTCATCCGACCCTCCTGCTCGCGCTTCTCCAACTGTTGCAGCCAAAGGCTGGAGATCAGGCTCTGGGCCAGAATGATGGCCAGCAGCAACAGCAGCAGCATGCGGGAGAGCAGGGAGCGGGGCACCAGATGGCCCAGCAGTGACCTAATCCTCATGGCTGACTTCGGCGATCAGCATGTAGCCACTGCCACGTATGGTCTTGATAATACGGGGACTCTTACCGTTATCGCCCAGCTTTTGCCGCAGCCGGCTGATCTGCACATCAATACCGCGCTCCATCGGCAGGGTTTCCCGACCGCGGGTCGCATCGCTGATGGTATCCCGATCCAGCACCTGCCCCGGATGCTGCAAAAACAGCGACAGCAGGATGAAGTCGCTGCCGGTCAAGTCCATCTGGCTGCCGTCATCGTTGACCAACTGCTGACTGAGGGTATCCAGGCTCCAGTCGGCGAAGCGGATGCGCCGGCCACTCTCCTTGATCGGCTGGCGAAATTCGGCGCGCCGCAGCAGGGCCTTGATGCGGGCCATCAACTCCCTGGGGCTGAAGGGCTTGGCGATGTAGTCGTCGGCGCCCAGCTCCAGTCCGATCACTCGATCGGCTTCGTCTGAGGCAGCGGTGAGCATGATGATGGGCACCTGGGAGCTGCGGCGGATCTGCTGGCAGAGGCTGAAGCCGTCATCGCCCGGCATCATGACATCCAGAATGATGAGATCCGGCTGGTGCTGTTCCAGCTGACCATACATGGCGCGACCGTCGGCAGCCGTGATGACATCAAAACCCGCGCGCGCCATGTACTCCTGCAGCAGCTCACGGATTTCTTGATCATCATCCACGATAAGGATTTGTTTGCCTTTTGTCATTTTCGCCAGACCATGCAGATTAAGTGGGCAAATTGAACACAGTCAGCATCTAAAATGCAAGCTGGTGGCCGGTTTGCTGTGACTCTCAGAACAATAAATCTGCCAGCCAGAAGCGTTTTCAGACGCTGTGGTGTGATTTTTCTCCCGCCTCACCGCCGTTCCAGCAGGGTGCAGATCCCCTGACCCAGACCGATGCACAGGGTGGCCAGCCCAAACTGGCCATCAATCCGTCGTAACTGATGCACCAGGCTGGTGAGAATGCGGGCGCCAGAGCAGCCCAACGGATGCCCCAGGGCGATGGCGCCGCCCTGGCAATTCACCTTGTCATCCAGTTGATCCGCCAGCCCGAGATCCTGCAGGCAGGGCAGTACCTGGGCGGCGAAGGCCTCGTTGATTTCCACCCTGTCCACATCCGCCAGGCTAAGGCCGGCGCGTTGGAGCGCCAAGCGACTGGCGGGGACGGGGCCATAGCCCATCAGGCAGGGCTCGCAGCCCACCACCGTCATGGCGCGCACCCGGGCCAGGACAGGCAGCTCTAGGCTGCTGGCCTTCGCTTCGCTCATCACCAGCAGGGCGGCGGCGCCATCGCTCAAGGCCGAGGCGTTGCCCGCTGTGATGGTGCCTTGCGGGTCAAATACCGGCGGCAGGGCGGCCAGGGCCGCCAGACTGGTGTCGGCGCGGATCACCTCGTCCTGCTGTACCAGCAAGGGCACGCCTTGGGGATCATGGCCCGGGGTGGGGCAGATCTCCTCGGCCAAGTGACCTGCCTGCTGGGCCTGCCAAGCCAGGCGGTGGGAGCGCAAGGCAAAGGCGTCCTGCTGGGCGCGGTCGATACCAAATTGCCGCGCCAGGTATTCGGCGGTGAGCCCCATGCGGGTCGCCGCCAGGCTGAGGTGGTGGGCCAGGCCGGGGTGAAAGTCCAGCCCCTTATCCATGGGCAGGTGGCCCATCTGCTCGACGCCGCCCACCAAGCAGACCTGGGCATCCCCCACCATGATGGCGCGGCAGGCGTCGTGTAGCGCCTGCATGGAGGAGCCGCACAAGCGGTTGACGGTCACCGCCGGGACGCTGGTGGGCAAGCCGGCCAACAGGGCAGCGTTGCGGGCCAGGTTGAATCCCTGCTCTGCTGCTTGCTGGACACAGCCCCAGTAGATGTCATCTATGTCGGTTGCCGGCAAGGCGGGATGCCGCAAGAGCAGGGCCTGCATCAGGTGGGCCGACAGCGCCTCGGCCCGCACATGGCGGAAGAGACCCTGGCGGGCGCGCCCCATGGGGGTGCGCAGGGCGTCGATGATCACCGCCTGTTGCATCATGGCGCCTCCGGATAATAACGCGGCTCGGTCAGTGCCTGGCGGCGGCGCAGGGCCGGATGCCGGTAGCGCGGGTGAGTGAGGGCCAGGGCGTCCACCTCGTCCAACAGGCGGGCCAGACCGTAGTCATCCAGGTAGGCGCAAGGACCGCCGCGAAACGCCGGGAAGCCGGCGCCCAGGCGCATGGCCTCATCCAGCTCGGTTGGGCTGGCCACCACCTTCTCCTCAAGGCAGAGTGCCGCCTCCTCCAGCAGGGGCAGCAGTAACTGCAGGGTCAGGGAGTCATCCGGCGGCACCTTGAGGGTATCATCAAGCCAGGCGGGATCGGGGATGGGCTGGCCGTGAGCATAGCGATAAAAGCCGGCACCCTGATGGCGGCCGCCTCGGCCAGCCTGCAGGTGCGTCGACAAGGGATCGGTCGCTGGCCGGGCGAAGCGATCCGACAGCTGGCTGGTCAGTTGGCACAGGATCTGGCGGGCGTTGGCCAGTCCCATCTCATCCAGCAGACGGGCTGGCCCTTGGGGCCAGCCAAACTGTCGGGTCATCAGGGCGTCCAGCCGATAGGGGCTGATACCGCTTGCCACCAGTTCCAGAAACGCCGCCAGGTAGGCAAACAGCAACCGATTAACCAAAAAGCCCGGGCCATCCGCTACCTGGAGGGGCACCTTACCCAGTTGCCTGATCAGATCCATCAGCGGTTGGCGCTGCGCCGCCGCCATGGCGGCAGGCAACACCAGCTCGACCAGGGACTGGCTAAAATGCATGCCAGCCAGACGCTCCGGATGGCGTAAGCCCCGGGCCTGCGGCGCTATGCCCAGGGAAGAGGTAGTGCTCACTAGCAGGGCCGGTTCCGGCAGCAGGGACTCGAGGTCTGCCAGAGCGCCTGCTTGGCGGAAAGCTCCTCATCGATGGCTTCCAGCACCCATGGGCTGTCCGCCAACTGTTCAGGCTGCTCCAGCAGGTGCAGATGTTGCCAGCGTGCCGCCTGGCCGGCTGCCGGCAAGCTCTGCCAACGCTGGGCGAGGGATTCGGCCAGGGTGGCCCGCCGTGCGGGATCGGCCTCGTAGAGTCGGACCTGGAGTCCGCGTTCCAGTGCCCAGTCCGCCAGATCCTGTCCCATGAGCCCGCCGCCGACCAGGCTCAAACTGGATACGTTACGGGTGGGACGCTGGCGCTGTTGCGCCTGTAGGCTGAGAAAGTGACCGATAAGATGACGGGTCTGGGGGCGAGGACACAGCTCTAGAAAATGATGCTGCTCCGTTTGCTGGGCGGCCGCTCTGGGCTGATTCAGGCTGGCGGCCAACGCCTCAATGGCCCGAGCGGGGGCCTCGCCCTGGGCGGGCGCACTGGCGAGGTGCTGGCGTGCCAGCTGCAGGGTGAGTTGTTGCTCACTGACCGGCAAGGCCAGGGGCTGCAACCTGGCGGGCCGGCGGGCTCGCCAGTCCAGTTCGCCCGTGCTGGCCCGCGTCAACAGCGTCAGGCCGGCCTGCTGCAG
Organism: Aeromonadaceae bacterium; assembly: GCA_021209335.1. Classification (GTDB taxonomy): domain Bacteria; phylum Pseudomonadota; class Gammaproteobacteria; order Enterobacterales; family Aeromonadaceae; genus Pseudaeromonas. The sequence continues at coordinate 2,075 of JAJOIN010000120.1, read as the reverse complement.
ATCTGTGGTCGCACAGATGCCGTCCACGGCGCCTTCGGCCAGCAGTTGGGCCGCGGGGCGGGGCGTGCCTTCCAAAATCCAGGCCAGTGCCGGATCCAGACCGATCAGCCGCGGCAGTCGTACACAACCACCAAAGCCAGGCAAAATGCCCAGTCGCGTCTCCGGCAAGCCCATCAGGGTGTCTGGGGTCGCCAAGCGATAGTCGCAGGCCAGGGCCAGCTCAGTGCCGCCGCCCAGCACGTGCCCCTGTAACAAGGCGGCCGTGGGGCAGGAGATGTCTTCCAACTGGTTGAACAGGATGCGGGTCTGTTCCAGCCAGCTTACCAACTGATGATGTGGGCCGGCAAAGGCGGGCAGGAATTCCTTGATGTCGGCCCCTAGGATAAAGTGGGCCTTGTTAGAGATAAGCAGCAGCCCTTGGGGGGGATGCCGTTCAAGCTGTAGCAGACAGCTTGCCAGCGTTGCCAGCGTGCGCCGATCAAGCAGATTGGCAGTAGCTGGCGCATCGAACACCAGGGCTTGATATCCTGGTGCCAGGTTAATCAGCTGGACGGGAGCGTTGTGATTCATACGAAGCTCACTGCTGGAGTGCTCGGCCCGACTTACCCAACTATGGTCAGCCACTGGCTGTTTTTCAACGAGGAGCCCAGAGGGCATGAAGGGCTACGAGATCCCGGCCCAGAGGCTGGTGATTAGTCAAGAGATTAAGAAAAGTCGGTTTATCACCTATTTGGGCCATTAAAGTGGGGTTGGCGGCGAGTCGCGCCTGGTGGGACGAATTGCGCCGTGAACATCCCCAGGCCCGACATCTGGGTTGGGCCTGTATTGCTGGACAACCGGACGATGGCCAGCAATACGGGTTCAGCGATGATGGCGAGCCGGCGGGTACCACAGGCAAACCCATGTTGGCACAGCTGCAAGGCAGTGGTTTGGGGGAGGTGACGGCCGTGGTGGTGCGCTACTACGGTGGGATACGCCTGGGAACAGGCGGGCTGGTGCGTGCCTATGGCGGGGGAGTGGCACAGGCGCTGGCGCAAGTGCCGCGCTGTCAGGTGCGGCTGCTGAGCCAGTTCAGCCTCAGTTGTGACTACGGTGATCTGGAACCGGTGCAATGGTGTTTGAAAACCGCGGAGGCTGAGGTGATAGAGTGTCATTATCAGGAGCGCGTCCGGTGGCAGATTGCCTGTGAGGCAGACATGGCACCAACCCTGGCGGAGGAGCTGGCGCTGCGCACACAGGGGCGAGTCCTGCTTCTGTCTACCAGCTAACAACAATAATCGGGTCGAACCAAGGAGATGTCATGAGAGTTGCCGTTTTTTATTCCAGCCGTAATGGCCAAACCCGAAAAATCCTTGAAACCCTGCTGCAAGGACAACCGGATGCCCAGGTGGAATGGTACGACCTGCACCAGTATCCAAAAAAGAATCTGACCAAGTATGACAAGGTGCTGATCGGTGCCTCGATCCGCTACGGTCATTTTCATCCCGCGCTGGAGACCTTTATCCAAGGCCATCTTGAGCAGTTGAAGGCCGTGGATGCCTGCATAGTGGGTGTCTGTTTGACGGCCCGCAAGCCGGAGAAGGCAACACCAAAGACCAACCCCTATATGCGCAAACTATTGGCCAGAGTGGCTTGGCATCCGCAGCGCGCCGCCGTCTTTGCGGGTGCCCTGCGCTATAGCCAGTACAACTGGTGGCAGACCCGCATCATTCAACTGATCATGAGGATGACCGGCGGACAGACGGATACCTCTGTGGATGTAGAGTTCACTGATTGGGCGGCAGTCGAACGGTTTGCCCAGCAACTGTGGGCTCGTTGAGGTAAGCCTGCCGGCTTTTTCACCGGTTTGCGTCATTTCTGCGCGAACGCACCAAAAGATGCAAAATCCCCTTGCGGCGCGGCGCGGGCTCCCTATAATGCGCCCTCACTGACACGGCACATGACGCCGGGTGAGCAAGGTGAGTCAAGCCAGGCTTGACAAGCCGATAGAGCTGGGTAGAATGCGCAGCTCTCGGTGCAAACCGAACCGCTCTTTAACAATTCAATTCAAGCAATCTGTGTGGGCACTCGCAGAG
>JAJOIN010000057.1 GCA_021209335.1 Aeromonadaceae bacterium | reverse complement strand
CTGCGCGGCGTCGGGCGGCTGGGGCTTGTGCTGGGCCCGCCCGGCTCAGCCGTGGCGGGGGCAAAGGCCAGCATGCGCAGCAGACTCATCTCCAGACCCGCCCGGCCATCCGGCGCCAAAGGCAACTCCTTGCGGCCCATCAGCGCCATCTGGTAGTACAGCTGCACGTCCTGCGGCGCCAGCCGGGCCGCCAGTTGCTGCACCTCGGCACCGTCACTGGCCAGGGTATCGGGTGAGCTGCCCAGCAATTGCGTCAGGGCGATGCGGTGCAATAGCCCCGCCAGCTCGGCGTGAAGCTGATCAAAATCCGGTCCCAGGGCGCAGATCTCGGCCACCTTGGCCAACATGGCCGCCCCATCCCCGTCGGCCAGATGATGCAGCAGGCCGTGCAGATGACGCTGATCCAAGGTACCCAGCATGCTGAGCACCTGGTTGCGGTGGATCTGGCCATTGCCGTAAGCCAGGGCCTGATCGGTGAGGCTCAGGGCATCCCGCATGCTGCCATCGGCGCCTTGGCCAGCAGCGGCAGGGCGGCCGGCTCGAAGGGCTGGCCTTCGGCCTCCAGAATATGGGCCAGCTGGGCCACTATCTGCTCACGGCTTAAGGACTTCAGATGAAACTGCAAGCAGCGGGAAAGAATGGTAATGGGCAGCTTCTGGGGATCCGTGGTGGCCAGCACGAACTTCACGTACGGCGGCGGCTCCTCCAGGGTCTTAAGCAGGGCATTGAAGCTGTGGCGGGAGAGCATGTGCACCTCATCGATGAGGTACACCTTGAAGCGGCCGCGAGCCGGCCGGTACTGGACGTTGTCCAGCAGCTCCCGGGTATCCTCCACCTTGGTGCGGGAGGCGGCATCGATCTCGAGCAGATCGACGAAGTTGCCCTGGTCGATCTCACGGCAGCTGTCGCACTGACCGCAGGGCTGACTGCTGATGCCGGTTTCACAGTTGAGGCACTTGGCCAGGATGCGGGCTATGGTGGTCTTACCCACCCCCCGGGTGCCACTGAGCAGATAAGCATGGTGCAAGCGCCCCTGATCCAGGGCATGGGTGAGGGCGGTCAGCACATGCTGCTGCCCCACCATCTCGTGAAAGTTGCGTGGCCGCCATTTTCTGGCCAATACCTGATATGCCATGGCTTACGCCGACTCCCCGTCGCGAAGGCGCTGTTTATTCGCCGTCAAACTGCACCATGCCAAGCACCTTGACCCCCATCTGGGTCAGGCGCGCCTCGCCGCCCAACGCGGGCAAGGAGATGACAAAGGCGGCATCGTCCACCACGCCGCCCAGACGGCGCACCAGCTTGACCGCCGCCTCGACGGTGCCGCCGGTGGCCAGCAGATCATCGATGACCAGTACCCGCTCGCCGGGCGCGATGGCATCCACGTGGATCTGCAGGCAATCCTGCCCGTACTCCAGCTCGTAACGCTCCTCGATCACCTCGCGGGGCAGCTTGCCGGGCTTACGCACCGGCACAAAGCCCAGCCCCAGGGCCGCTGCCACCGGCGCGCCAAAGATAAAGCCCCGGGCCTCCGTGCCCACCACCTTATCCAACTGGCAATCGCGATACCGCTCCACCAGCAGATCTATGGTTAATTTAAAGGCCTCGGGATGCTCCACCAGGCTGGTGATGTCCCGAAACAGTATCCCTGGCTTGGGATAATCGGGAATGGTCTTGATGCAGGACTCGAGGTAGGCAAGGGTTTCAGCGTTCATAACAGCACCGTGTAACATAAAAACAAAGAGCCCGACCGGACGCCGCAAGACGTCGGGTGAGGCTCAGTCACGTTTTGCTGCCATAGCTTATCAATGGTCTTGGCCAATGCAACCCTTGGCGGTCAAAAGGGCGACCCGACATCGCATGCCAGACTCCAATGAGGCGGTGATTGATTTTTCAATGACCTATCTTGGTAAACCGGCAGGCCGCACTGGTGAGCCGGGCGGAGGATTTGGCATACTGAAGACGCCATGACGAGGATCTCCTATGCCCAGATACGATAAGCCCCAAGCTCCCTCCCCCGAATCCCAGGCCGAAGCCGAGCGTATCGCTCGGGCAACGCAAAAACCCGGCCAGACCAAAGAGCAGACCCGGCTGATTGCCCAGGGTATTCAAAAGGGGATCGAAGAGTACAAGCGACAACAAAAGGCCAAGGCGCGGGAGCGGGACAAAGCCAAAAAGCGACTGAGCATCGCGGCTATCGAGCCGACTGAGGAGGCGCCGGAGCTGGACAACAGCCCTGCGTCGCAGACTGAGCCCCGCAGCACCAGTTGGTTACCCTGGAGTCTGTTGATCGTCAGCTGGTTATTGTTTGCCGTGCACCTGGCCTTGGGTCAGTGATCTAGGGCACAGGCCTTGGTCTGGGGCTTAGCCACAGCGGCTCAAAGCAGGGGTTGACGTAACGTACCTCCACATCCTTGACCTGGGGCCAAAGCTGGTGGGCCGACCCCGCCACCAGCACGAAGCGATAGGGCTGCTCGCCTATCTTGCCATTCACAGTGCCGGCAACCGTACCCAGCACTGTGACGCTGCGGCCCGAGGCGTAGAGGCTGGGATCCAGCAAGCCCGGCAGGCGGGCTAAAAAGCGGCCCTCAGATTTTTCTTGCTGCTGGGGCACACCGTTGGCCTTGAGTGGCAAGAGCACCACTTCCAGCTCGGTCTGCTCCGCCAGCACCCGGGTGGCGGCAATCACACCGCTCCAGCGCACCGGCTGGCCCTTGGCCGCGTCAGGCTGTTGACTCACCGTCGAATAGGCCAGTAAGGCACTTTCTGGTTCATAGCGCAGCGCATCGGGCACGGAGACACAGCCGGTCAGCCACACCAGCGCTAACAGGATCAGCCAAGGCTTAGGCATAGAGATCAACCTGAATGAGGGATTGCAACTGCTCACGGCGCTCTTGACGCGCCACCGTCTGATACGCGGCGACGGCACGGCTCTCGCGGCCGGAGGGCTGGTCATAGCGCAGACGGGCGGCGGCGGCCACCGCATCGGGATCCACTTGCAGTATCCCCGGGTTGCTGGCAACCCCGCCCGCCGCCAGGTTTTGGGGCGTCAGGGTCGCTCGACGACCTGCCTCCAGAGCACCGGGGGACAGAGTTGAACTGATATAATCGCTGGCCGCCAGTTCCATGGTCACTCCTGAACACCTCACGGGCTAATTATTCACGGCCCGGCAGTTTTTTCCAAGTCACCTTGTCACGTAAATAGACGGGCTGGGCCAGCGCCGCCTCACAGGCCAATCCCTGCTGCCAGGCTAAGCTAGCCAGCGGCAGCAGGGCCGCGGCATCCGGCAGCTCGGCCCCCAGCCCCGACAACTGGCTGCGCAAGGGGCTCAACGCCTCGGCATAGGCGGCCCAACCCGTACCGGCCCCCAGCCAGCCGCCTGGGTTGTCGGCCAGCGCCGCCAAACCCTGTTCTAGCGCGGCCTCGGGTGGCAACACGGCCTCCTCCCCTTGCAGCACCATGGTCTCCCCCATCCGGCGATAGGCGCCAAAATAGACCTCGCCCATGCGGGCATCGATGGCACAGAGCACCTGCTCGGCCTGGCGATCCAAGGCGCAGCGCTGGGCCAGCACCGCCAGGTTGGAGATGCCGATCAAGGGCTTGTCCGCGCCGAGTGCCAGCCCCTGGGCGATGCCGACACCGATGCGCACCCCGGTGAAGGAACCCGGCCCCCGACCAAAGGCGATGGCATCCAGCTGAGCGAGCGACACGCCCGCTTCCGCCAGCAGGCTCTCTATCATGGGCAGAATGAGTCGGGTATGCCCCTGGGGCGCCAGCTCATAGCGACTCAGGGTGCGCTGCCCCACCAGCAGGGCGGCAGAGCAGGCTTCAGTAGCGGTATCAATGGCCAGTATCTGGGTCATGGTTGGTCTCACGGCTAAGGGGGCAGGCATTGTCCCGATTTGCCTGCCAAAAGTCATCGATTCGTTGCAAGTCACGGCTACGGGGCATGGGTGGCAGGCTGCCAAGGAACACCTGACCATAGGGGCGCTGCACCAGCCGGGGATCGCAGAGGATCAGTACCCCCTTGTCCTGACCATCGCGAATGAGGCGCCCCACGCCCTGCTTGAGGGCAATCACCGCCTCGGGCAGTTGTAGCTCGCCAAAGGGATCGCGGCCCTGCAGGCGATAGTCCTCGCTGCGCGCCTTGAGCAAGGGATCATCCGGCGAGGCGAAGGGCAGCTTGTCGATGATGACGCAAGACAGCGCCGCACCCTGCACATCCACCCCCTCCCAGAAGGCACTGGTGGCCACCAGTACGGCGCGACCGTTCTCCACAAAACGCTGCAGCAGCGCCTGCTTGCTGTCCTCCCCCTGCACCAGCACGGTACGTCCCAGCTCCCGGCGCAACACCTCGGCTACCTGGTGCAGGCTCTGATAACTGGTACACAAGAAGAAGACGCCGCCAGGCACCTGATTGATCACAGGCCAGAGGCGCTCGGCCAGGGCGGTGCCGCGGCGGGCGTAGCCGCTATCCGGCAAGCCGCGCGGCACACACAACAGGGACTGCCGGCCGTAATCAAAGGGGCTCTCCAGCAGCAGGGCCTCGGCCTGGGCCAAGCCCAGCTGCTGGCGAAAATGGTCGAAGGCGTGGTTCACCGTCAAGGTGGCCGAGGTGAACACCCAGCTGCTGCCAGGTCGCACCACCTCCTGGGCAAAGCGCTCCGCCACCGACAAGGGGGTACGGTTGAAGCTAAAGTGCAGCTTGCTGGTGTCATACCAATAGGCGGCCCCCAGGGTCGCCACCGCCGTCAGCCGTTCCAGCCGCCCCTGATACTCCAGCATGCGTTCAAAGCAGTGGTTGAGCCGCTCGCCACGCCCCAGCGCCAGCTTGAGCACCTCATACACCAGTTGCACCGTGTCTTTAAGTCGGCCCAGCAGACGCTGGGCGTTGGGCTCCGCCAGCCATTGCCGCAGATTGCCGCGGCCAGCATCGAGGCCAAAGGCCAGCCGGCAGTCCTGACAGGCCAGTTGCAGGGCCTCGGCACAGCGTCCCAGCTGCGCCATGTCCGGCGCCTCGCTGCGATAGGCGGCCTTGATCTCGTCGGCCAGTTCCAGCAACTGGCGGCTGGAGAGCCGCTCGCCGAAATAGTCGCTGGCGATGTCCGGCAGTTGGTGCGCCTCGTCAAACACATACAGATCGGCTGCGGGCATCAGCTCGGCAAACCCTGTGTCCTTGACCACCAGATCGGCAAAAAACAGGTGATGATTGACCACCAGCAGTTGGGCCTCCATGGCCCGCCGCCGCGCCTTGACCAGGAAGCACTCCTCGTAACGCGGACACTCCCGGCCCAGACAGTTGTCGTTGGTGCTGGTGATGAAAGGCAGTATGGGGGCCTGCTCCTTGAGACCGGTCAACTCCCCCAGATCGCCACTCTTGCTCACCACGGCAAACTGTTTGACCCGCGCCAGATCCGCCAGCACCTCGGCACTCTGAGAACGGGCCTCGGCCAGCAGCTGATCCAGCCGGTAGTGACACAGATAGTTGGCCCGTCCCTTCAACAGGGCGATGGGTTGGCTGTAGGCCATGGCGTTGAGCAGGCGCGGCAGATCCCGGTTATACAACTGCTCCTGCAGCGCCTTGGAGCCGGTGCTGATGATGACGCGCTTGCCGGAGGCCAGGGCCGGCACCAGATAGGCGTAGGTCTTGCCGGTACCGGTGCCCGCCTCTACCAGCAAGGTGCCCGCCTGATCGATGGCCTGCGCCACCGCCTCGGCCATCAGCCGTTGGGAAGTCCGGGGAGAAAACCCTGGCAAGGCACGGGCCAGCAGGCCATCGGCACTGAAATAGTCACGGATCACAGGGCACACCCAACAGACAATAGGGGGCCGATTATAGGGAAAAGCGCCGGCAGGACAAAGCGGTGAGCGCCTGATGCAGATCACTAGGCAGGCTGGGGGAGCCCAGCCATACTGTATGCATAAACAGTATTATGGTGTTTCCCCAATATGCCTGACGTTTATCCCACTGGCGCTCAGCCCCTGCCGCTGTTTAGCGAGTCGGTGGCCTGCGGCTTTCCCAGCCCAGCGCAAGACCACCTGGAGGGACGGCTGGATCTCAATGAACTCTGTGTTGCCCACCCGGCGGCCACCTTCTTCCTACGTGCCCAGGGGCAGAGTATGGAGGGGGTGGGTATCCATAGCGGCGATCTCCTGATCGTTGATCGCAGCCTGACGCCCCAGCAGGGGGACGTGGTGGTCGCCTGCCTGGATGGCGCCTTTACCGTCAAGACGCTGCAGCTGCGCCCGCGCCCGGCTCTGCTGGCGGCCCATCCCGACTACCCGCCCCTGTCTCCTGGGGATCTGCAGACCCTGGAGATCTTTGGTGTGGTGCGCTTCGTGGTGCATGCCCTGGGGCCAGGCCGATGAGCCGCTGGGCCCTGGTGGATGTGAACAACTTCTATGCCTCTTGCGAGCGCCTGTTCCGGCCGGATCTGCGGGGTCGCCCCCTGGTGGTACTGTCCAACAACGACGGTTGCGTGGTCTCCCGCAGCCCCGAGGCCAAGGCGCTGGGGGTCAAGATGGCGGAGCCCTTCTACCGCATCCAGGCGGCATTTGCCGCCCAGGGCGGTGTCTGGTTCAGCTCCAACTACGCCCTGTATGGCGATCTCTCCGCCCGGGTGATGAGCCTGCTGGAGCAGGCGGCGCCCGAGGTGCACCTCTACTCCATCGATGAGGCCTTCTTGCGCCTGGAGGGCCCCTGGTTGACCGACGCCACCGCGCAGGCCTACCGCCTGCGCCAGCAGATCCAGCAATGGACAGGCCTGACCGTTGGTATCGGGCTGGGCCCAACCCCCACCCTGGCCAAGCTGGCCAACTATGCCGCCAAACGCTGGCCCGCCACCGGCGGTGTGGTGGACTTGCAGGATGCCGCCCGCCGCCAGCGGCTGCTGGCCATCACGCCGGTGGAAGAGGTATGGGGCATATGCCGGCGCCTGGGCCAGGCCCTGCAACGGGAAGGGATCCACACCGCCGGCCAGTTGGCGAATGCCCCGGCCAAGGGGCTGAGATCCCGCTATGGGGTCACCCTGGAGCGGGTGGTGCGCGAGCTGAGCGGCCAGAACGCCGGTTGCCTGGCGGCACCGCCGCCCATCCGTCAGCAGGTGCTGTGCAGCCGCACCTTTGGCCAGCGCATCAGGGAGCACCCTCTGCTGCGCGAGGCCCTGGTCAATCACCTGATGCAGGCCGCCGAGCGGCTACGCCGGGCCGGCCTGTGCTGCCGGCATCTGGGGATCTTCATCCGTACCTCGGCGCAGGACTCAGCACAGCCCTTCTATGGCGATCAGGCCAGCATCACATTGCCGGCCGCCACCGATGACAGCCTGGCGTTGCTGGCCTGGCTGGATGATCTGCTGAGCCGTCTCTGGCGCCCCGGACACGCCTACCACAAGGCCGGCGTGGTGCTGAGCGATCTCAGCCCGCGGCAGTTCTGCCAGGGGGATCTCTTTGATGGGCAAGACCCGAAGCGGATGCGGCTGATGCAGGTGATGGACAGCATCAACCGCCGCCACCCACATGGCCTCAAGCTGGCCGCTCAAGGCTCAGATCAGGCGCCCTGGCAGATGCGCCAGGCCCAGCGCAGCCCCAGCTACACCACCGCCTGGACGGCGCTGCCCCTGGCCTACTGTTAGCCGAGCTACGCCTGCTTGAGGATGAGGCGGCCCTGCGGATCCAGCTGCAGGGCCGCCATGAAGATATCCACCGGGCAGGGCCGGCCAAACAGGAAGCCCTGATAGATGTGGCAGCCCTGCCGAGCCAGAAAGAGGCGCTGGCTCTGCTGTTCAACCCCTTCGGCGATCACCGACAATCCTAAGCTGTCCGCCAGGGCTATGATGGTACGGGCGATGGCCGCATCATTGGGATCGGTGAGCAAGTCCCGCACAAACGACTGATCGATCTTGAGCTGCTCCAGGGGCAGCCGCTTGAGGTAACTCAAGGAGGAGTAGCCGGTGCCGAAATCATCCAAGGAGAAGCCGATGCCGAAGGCCTTGAGGGCCCTCATCTTGCGGATCATGTCGGCCATGTCGTGCAGCAGCAGGCTCTCGGTCAACTCCAGCTTGAGGCGCTGCGGATTGGCGCCGCTGTGGCGCACCTGGGCTATGATGCGCTCGACAAAATCCTCCTGGCGCACCTGACGGGCACTGATATTGACCGCCAGGCTGAGATCGGCAAAGCCCGGCAACTGAGCCCAGGCCACCAGCTGTTCACAGACCTGCGCCAGCAACTGCTCGGCCAGGGGGATGATGAGGCCCGTCTCCTCGGCCAGGGGAATAAATTCCGCCGGCGACACCATGCCCCGCTGTGGATGCAGCCAGCGGACCAACACCTCGGCACCGACCACCCAGCCCTCGGCATTGACCTGGGGCTGATAGAACGGCTGAAACTGGCGCAGCTGCAAGCCCTGGCGCAGGGCACTCTCCAGGCTCACCCGCTGCTTGATGGCCACCTGCATGGTCTCATCGTAGAAGCGGTAGGTGTTGCGGCCTGCCGCCTTGGCCTGATAGAGCGCCATGTCTGCATGGCGGTGCAAGGTCTCGGCGCTGTGCTCCTCCCCCAGGAACAACACCATGCCCATGCTGACGCTGCTGTAATGATCCTGTCCCGCCAACGGATAGGGCCGCCCCAATTCCCCCAGCAGCTTCTCCGCCACCCAGCGGCACTGGTTCGCCGCCGCGACCCGCTGGCCATCCAGCCCCACCAGCAGCACCACAAATTCATCGCCCCCCAGCCGGGCCACCGTATCCACCTGCCGCACGCCCCGTTGCAGGCGCTCCGCCACCTGACGCAACAGCTGATCCCCCACGTCGTGACCCAGGGTGTCGTTGATGATCTTGAAGTGGTCGAGATCGAAGAACAGCAGGGCGCCGTACTGCCCGGTGCGTTGACTCTCCTTGAGACACTGGCCCAACCGCTCCCGCAGCAGGCGGCGATTGGGCAGGCCGGTCAGGGGATCGTAGAAGGCCAGGTTGGCGATCTGCTCCTCCCGCTCCTTGCGCTCCGTGATGTCCCGCGCCAACCAGACGATGCAGTTACGGTGGCCCCTGTAACGCCCCAGCACATGGGTGCGCCCCTCAAACCAGCGCCGCTGACCGCCCTGAATGGCGATCTGGTATTCGTGACACTGAGGCCCTTGCCGCAGGGTGCGCTGCAACACCGACATCAGCGCGGTCGCCTGCTCGGGGGCAAAGACATCCTGGATCCGTTTGCCCAGGAGCTCGGAGCGGGAGCGCACCAGATGGGCCTCTTCGTGAGTGAGCATCTCCAGGTAGCGCCCCTCGTCATTGAGCACAAACAGGAGATCCGGCATGGCATGGACCACCGCCTTGAGCTGTCGCTGGCTGCGGGCCAGGGCCAGCTCGGTGCGCCGCCGCTGGCGGGCATCTTGCAGCAGACGGCCCAACAGGGCGGTGGCCAGGGCAAACACCAGCAAGAACTCCAGGCCAAACAGGCTATGGATCAGCTGGGCCGCCTCGGTGGGCAAGAAGGTAAACAGATAGAGCACCAGCAGGTGCAGGCCCAGGCCAAACAGCACCAGGGAGCCAAATCCCAGGCTAAGCCACTTGCGCTGGCAGGCGAGGCGATAAAGCAGGCCGGCCAGCACGCTCAGCAGTATGACGCACACCCCGACCGGAGCGCCCACGCCCCCCAGCCAGAGTCGAAACAGCGCCGCCATGCTGCCCGCCAGCAGCGCCACCAGCGGGCCGCCAAACAGTCCTGCCATGCTGAGGATCACGGAGCGGGCATCAAAGATGACGCCGCTGCCCGCCAGTGTGATGGGGGTAGACATGCCCACGATACAGAGGCTGCCAAACAGCAAGCCGGTCAGCAGCTGACGGCCGTGGCGCCCCAGCCGACCAAGCCGGCCACGCAACAGGAGACCGTACAACAAACACAGGGCCAGCAGCAGGGCCACGCCCTTGATCAGCTCCAACAGCATAACCGCCCCCCCGCCGTCACCACCTCAAGCCCTCATGACTGCCGGGATTTGAGCAGATCGCGGATCTCCGCCAGCAGCTCCTGCTCCTTGGTGGGGGCTGGCGGGGCACTGGGGGCCGCCGCCTCCTGGCGCTTTAGGGTATTGATGGCCTTGAGCCCCATGAAGATGGCAAAGGCGATGATCAAAAAGTCGAGCACCGTCTGGATAAACTTGCCGTAGGCAATCACCACCGCCGGCGTCTCCCCCTGAGCCGCCTGCAAGGTGATGGCCAGATCGCTAAAATCCACCCCCCCCCAGCAAGAGGCCGATGGGCGGCATGATGACGTCGCCGACAAAGGACGACACTATCTTGCCAAAGGCGGCACCTATGATGATGCCCACCGCCATGTCGATGACATTGCCCCGAGCGGCAAAGGCTTTGAACTCTTGGATCAGGCTCATCGAATTCCCTCCGTCAGTGATTGAGTCTGCCATGCCAGAGTGGCACACGGCGGCCCCGCCTGACAGCCCAATTGCGTAAAAAAAAGAGGCGCAAGCGCCTCTTTATTCGGTTTTTACCGTTTCAAACGGTGGCCATCGTCTGCTGGCGGCCATAGAAAGCCGCCTCATACAAAGACCGCACATCGGCCACCGAGGGCTGCCCAGGGTTGGTCCAAGTGCAGGGATCGGCATGGGCATTCTGGCTCATGCGCGACAGCACCTGGCTGAAATGGGCTTCGTCAAAGGGCACCTCGTCACACAGGCGGAAGGTATGGGGAATGTTCAGCTGGCGGTTGAGCATCTCCACCGCCTCGGCCAGATCCGGGATCTCCAGCTGCTTCTCCACCAAGGCATACTTGTCGCTGAACTGGCGGTTAAAACGGATGACATAGGGCAGCAGTATGGCGTTGGCCAGGCCATGGGTGACGCCAAACTCGCCACCGATCTTGTGGGCCAGGGAGTGCACCAGCCCCAATGAGGCATTGGTGAAGGCCATGCCCGCCAGGGCCGAGGCATTGTGCATGTTCAGACGGGCGGTGGCATTGTCGGGCTCACGGTAGGCCAGCTCCAGGTTGGCCAGCACCAGGCGGATGGCCTCGATGGCATAGGGATCGGTAAAGGAGGTGGCCGCGGTACTGGCCACCGCCTCAATGGCGTGCGCCAGCACATCCATGCCGGTATTGGCGGTGATGTGCGGCGGCATGGTCTGCGGCAGCGCCGGATCCAGGATGGCAATGTCCGGCACCATGTCGGCGGCAACAATCGGGTACTTGATGTGGTTGTCGGTATCCGTGATGACAGAAAAGGCCGTGATCTCAGAGGCGGTGCCGCTGGTGGACGGGATGGCCACAAAGCGCGCCTTGTTGCGCAAAGGCGGCATGGAGCCCGGGGTGAGTATGTCCGCAAACTGGAGCTCGGGATGCTCATAGAAGCACCACATCACCTTGGCGGCATCCAGCGCCGACCCCCCGCCGATGGCGACGATCCATTCGGGCTCAAACTCCTGCATGGCCTTGGCACCACGCCAGACAGTGCCACCGAGGGATTAGGCTCCACCCCATCGACGATCAGGGTCTGCATGCCGGCCTGCTGCAGCAGCGCCTCGGCCTGCGCCAAAAAGCCAAAGCGCTTCATGGAGCTGCCACCGGTGACCAGCACCGCCTTACGCCCCTTGAGGGTACTCAGATGGTTGAGGGCCGCCGGCCCGGAGATGATGTGCCTAGGTACAGAAAAGTGCATAACCGCCATGGTGACTCCTTGCATAAACGCGGGTGGGATGGGATGCCCAAGGGCCAATAAACTGGCCCCACCATAGCCAAATGCATCCAGATTCTGCGTGCGGCAGTTAACATAACCACGATTTTTAGCAGGTCTTTTGCGGCTCTCGTGCCCAGGCGGCAGCCAAAAAAAGCCCGGTCGCCAGGCGACCGGGCTTGGGCAACCCATTGTGGGGTTAGCGCGTTACATCGAAGCGATCGGCATCCATCACCTTGCACCAGGCGGCGACGAAGTCCTGGACGAACTTCTGCTTGGCGTCATCCTGGGCATACAGCTCGGCATAGGCCCGCAGCACAGAGTTGGAGCCAAACACCAGATCCACCCGGGTGGCCGTCCACTTCACCGCGCCACTGTCTCTATCACAGATCTGATAGCGGTTTTCGCCGGCCGGCTGCCAGCGGTAGGCCATGTCGGTGAGGTTGACGAAGAAGTCATTGGACAGCACGCCGACGCGGTCGGTGAAGACACCGTGGGCCGTGCCGCCGTGGTTGGTACCCAGCACCCGCAGGCCGCCGATGAGCACCGTCATCTCGGGCGCTGTCAGCCCCAACAGCTGGCTGCGATCCAGCAGCATCTCTTCAGGGGTCACCGCATAGGCCTGCTTCTGCCAGTTGCGGAAACCGTCATGCAGCGGCTCCAGCACGGCAAAAGAGTCCACATCGGTCTGCGCCTGGCTGGCATCCCCCCGCCCCGGGGTGAAAGGTACCGTCACCGGGACCCCGGCGGCCTGAGCCGCCTGCTCGATGGCGGCGCAGCCCCCCAGCACGATGAGATCCGCCAGGCTGACCGGCACCGTCAGCTCCGCCTGGATGGCACCGAGCACTGCCAATACCTTGTTCAGCCGCTCAGGCTCATTACCCTCCCAATCCTTTTGCGGGGCCAGCCGGATGCGCGCCCCATTGGCACCGCCCCGGTAGTCGGATCCACGGAAGGTGCGGGCACTGTCCCAGGCGGTGGCCACCAGCTCACCCACCGACAGGCCGGAGGCCAGTATCTTGGCCTTGATGGCGGCGATCTGCCCCTCATCCAGCTGGGCGTTGCCAGCCGGAATGGGATCCTGCCAGATCAGATCTTCGGCCGGCACCTCGGGCCCCAGGTAACGGCTCTTGGGCCCCATGTCCCTGTGGGTCAGCTTGAACCAGGCGCGGGCGAAGGCGTCGGCGAAGGCCGCCGGATCCTGGTGGAAACGCCGGGCGATGGGCTCGTAGATGGGGTCAAAGCGCAAGGAGAGATCCGCCGTGGTCATCATGGGCGGATACTTTTTGGCCGGATCATGGGCATCGGGGATCAGGTGCTCGGGCTTCACATTCACCGGCGTCCACTGCTGAGCGCCGGACGGGCTCTTGGTCAGCTGCCACTCATAGCCAAACAGCATGTCGAAGTAACCGTTATCCCACTGGGTGGGATTGGGCTTCCAGGCGCCTTCAATGCCGCTGGTGGTGGTGTGCACCCCTACCCCGCTGCCCAGCCGGTTGTGCCAACCCAGCCCCTGCTCCTCCATGCCGGCCGCCTCCGGCTCCGGCCCCACCAGGGTCGGATCGCCGGCGCCGTGAGCCTTGCCGAAGGTGTGGCCGCCGGCCACCAGGGCCACGGTTTCCTCGTCGTTCATCGCCATGCGGGCAAAGGTCTCCCGCACGTCCCGCCCTGAGGCCACCGGATCCGGCTTGCCGTCCGGTCCCTCCGGGTTCACATAGATGAGGCCCATCTGCACCGCGGCCAGCGGGTTCTCCAGTTGGCGCTCACCCGAGTAACGACTGCCGGGCTTGTCGCTGGTGGCGAGCCACTCACGCTCCGAGCCCCAGTAGATATCTTTTTCCGGATGCCAGATGTCTTCACGGCCACCGGCAAAACCGAAGGTCTTAAAGCCCATGGACTCCAGGGCCACATTACCCGCCAAGATCATGAGATCGGCCCAGGAGATCTGATTACCGTACTTGCGCTTGATCGGCCACAGCAGACGGCGGGCCTTGTCCAGGTTGGCGTTATCCGGCCAGCTGTTAAGCGGCGCAAAGCGCTGACTGCCGGTGCCGCCACCGCCGCGACCATCGGCGGTGCGATAGGTACCGGCACTGTGCCAGGCCATGCGGATCATCAGGCCACCATAGTGGCCCCAGTCCGCCGGCCACCAGGCCTGGCTGTCGGTCAACAGCTGCTGCAGATCGGCTTTCACCGCCGCCAGGTCCAGTTGGGCAAAGGCCTCGGCATAGTTGAAATCGTCCCCCAAGGGGTTCGTCTTGCGGTCGTGCTGGTGCAGAATGTCCAGGTTCAGGGCCTTGGGCCACCAGTCATGGTTGCTGGTACTGGTGCCGGTCTGGGTCAGGGCGCCGTGCATGAAGGGGCACTTGCCGGCGGGGCGGTTTTCGGGGCTACTCATTGACTCTTCTCCTTGGTGATGAGGGCGAACGTCACAGGGTTGTGAAGGTGCCAAGCGGCTATCCACACAAACACCCGGGTGTTTTCACTATAGTCGGCAACCCGAGGCGCCTTTTCTATCCGATTAACAAGATTCAAATAATCGCTATTTCCTATCTCTGCCCAGGCCAGGCGGCAGAATTGGCAAGAAGAGGGCACCGCTGCGCTTGGTAGAATTGTCGTCAGCCACTCGGTGGCGTACTCTAGGGCCAACTTATCAAGCAGTTAGCAACGGATCCCGGCGCCGTCATCATGTCTATCCGCTATTACGAGCAACATGCCGCTGACTTTGTCGCCGGCACCCTAACGGTCGATATGACCTCCCTGTATGACCATTTTGTGCCCTTATTAGCGCCCGGCGCGCGCCTGCTGGATGCCGGCTGCGGCTCGGGCCGGGACTGCGCCCACTTCCTGCAGCTGGGGTTTGCCGTCGAGGCCTTGGATGCCAGTGCGGCCATGGTGCAGCACGCCCAGGCGCTGACCGGTCTGCCGGTGCGCTGCTGCCGCTTCACCGACTACCAGGCGACCGAACCGCTGGATGCCATCTGGGCCTGTGCTTCGCTGCTGCACGTTCCAACAGACGAGCTAACGGGCGTCATGGCTCACCTGGCTACCCAGTTAAAAGACGGTGGTCTGTTTTACTGTTCGTTCAAATACGGCAGCGGCGAAGTCAGCCGCGAAGGCCGCACCTTCACCAATCTGGATGAAACCGGACTACAAGCCCTGCTCGCTCCCTTGCCACTGCACATTCTGGAAACCTGGCAAACCGGTGATGTGCGTCCGGGGCGCGAGCATGAGCGCTGGTTGAATGCTGTGCTGAAAAAGGATTCCTGATGAGCAGCAATCTGAGTCTGTTGACGGGCGGGTCGTCTGGGGATCCCGCTTTTAATCGGCCCTTATTGGCCCCCTTGCTGGCCGCCATCAATCAGGCTCGGGACATCGACATCACAGTTTCGTTTATCCGTCAAAGCGGACTATGCCTGCTCAACAATGCGCTGGAAGATGCCCTGGCGCGGGGCGCGCGCATTCGCCTCATCACCTCCGATTATCTGGATGTCACCGAGCCCGTTGCCTTACGGGAACTGATGCAGTTTGCCGAGCGAGGGGCCGATGTGCGGATCTACGAGAGTTTGAACAATCCGGGATTTCACATGAAATCCTATCTGTTCATCCAGACCGCGACGCCCGAACGGCTGCAAGGCTGCGCCTTCATCGGCTCCAGCAATATCTCCCACGCCGCCCTGACCCAATCGCTGGAATGGAACTGGTGCAAGCAGGTGGATGAACCCCCGGATGCGCCGGCGGCCCGCACACTGTTGCAATTGCGTGCCGAGTTCGAGCGCTTGCAGCAGGATCCCCGCGTGGTGACGCTGACGCATCCGTGGATCGACCTGTATATCCAACGATATCGGCAAAGCCCGCTAACTCGTCTGCGCGGGCTGACCGGTGATCCGCAAGGCGATGCCGAAACACTCAGAGAACAACCGCTGCCCAATGCGGTACAGACCGATGCCCTGATGGCGTTGGCGCAAAGCCGTCAGCAAGGTTTTGTGCGAGGTCTGGTCGTGCTGGCAACCGGGCTGGGCAAGACCTGGCTGGCCGCCTTCGATGCCCGCCAGATGGCCGCCCGTCGCTTGCTGTTTGTCGCGCACCGCGATGAGATCATTCAGCAGGCACAGCGAACCTTCATCCGCATGAAACCGGATGCCCACACAGGTCTGTATAACGGCAGACGGCAGGATCAGGCCGACTGGCTGTTTGCCTCGGTACAGACCCTGGGTCGTGACAGCCAGCTACGCAAGTTCAGCCCGGACCACTTTGACTACATAGTCGTCGACGAGTTTCACCATGCCTCCTCACCGACCTACCGCCGCATCCTCGACCATTTTCAGCCCAAATTTCTGCTGGGGCTGACGGCGACGCCGGAGCGAACCGATCAGGCGGACATTCTGGCGCTGTGCGATGACAATCTGGTCTACGAAAAAGGGCTGCGCGAAGCCATAGTGGCGCGCCATCTGGTGCCCATTGTCTATCACGGCATTCGCGACGAATTCATCAATTACGACGAAATCCCCTGGCGCCATGGCAAGTTTGATCCACAGGCGCTGGAGGCGGCCTTTGCCAGTCACAAGCGGGCGCAACATGCCCTGACCCACTGGTTGGCCCGGCGCCAGAGCCGGACGCTGGCGTTCTGCATCTCGACCCGGCATGCCGACTTCATGGCCGACACCTTCTGCAAGGCCGGGATCGCCGCCGCCGCCGTCTATGCTGGCTCCACCAAACGCCGTAACGAGGCGCTCGACGAGCTGGAGCGTGGCGATCTGGCGGTGATCTTCACGGTTGATCTGTTTAACGAGGGGACGGATCTGCCTGCCATCGACACAGTGCTGATGCTGCGGCCAACCGAGTCCAGGATTATCTTCTTGCAACAACTGGGGCGCGGTCTGCGACGCCATGAAGGCAAGTCGCATCTGGTGGTCATCGATCTGGTCGGTAATCACAAGGCCTGTCTGTACAAGCCGTATCTGCTGCAGACCATCCTGGCAGGTGGCATACGACGACCGGGACAGACGGACGAACCCATCGCCCTGCCCGATGGCTGTCATATCAATCTGGATCCAACCTTGCTGCCGCTATTGGCCAGGTTGCAGCACGGCCAGCGCCAGAAAGTCATTGAGGATTACCGCGCGCTTAAAGAGGAGCTGGGCTATCGCCCAACGGCAACCCAAGCCTTCTGGGCCGGTTTTGATTTTGTAAAACTGCGCAAGCAGCATGGTAGCTGGTTTGAATTGCTCCAGGACGACGGCGATCTGCCCGAAGAGGCGCAAGCCGTGCTGGCAAGTCTGCGCGATTTTCTGCTGACCGGCATAGAGACCACAGCCACGACCAAAAGCTTCAAGATCATGCTGTTGCAAGCGCTGCTAGATCTCGATGGCCTACGCCAGCCGCCAACACTGCGGGAATTGGCGCTGTGCTCGCGACAGGTCATTGAACGGCACCCGGATATAGCCGCACGGGATCTGGGCGCCAAAGAGCGGGCGCTGACAGCCGACTCGGAGGGCTGGTTCCGCTACTGGCGCGATAATCCCATCAAGTTCAGCACCAAGGGCAATTCCGACTCCAAGGCAAGCTACTGGTTTGACATTCGTAACGACCACTTCTGCCCCGCGTTTACCCTGCCGGATGAGCAACTTGAGGTGCTGCATCAGATGATGCAGGAGCTGATCGATCTGCGGCTTGCCCAATACCGCCAGCAAAAGCAGTTGGGACAGAACCAACCATCCGCCTTAGAAAACCAAAGCATCGTCGAAACCAGCGAGCCCCCAGCCCAGTCGAACCTGGTGCGCCTGCGCTATTACCCGAACCTGAAAATTGCCTGTGGTCATTTCAAGACAGGCACGGCGGAGGATGCCCAGTGGATGACACTGGATCCGCCGCACAGCGGGCTCGATCCCGAGCGCGTCTTCCTGGCCAATGCCAGCGGTAACTCGATGAACGGCGGCAAGGATCCGATTGTCGATGGCGATCTGCTGCTGCTTGAATGGATCAGCCCGCTGCAAGCCGGCTCGCTGCGCAACCAGATAGTGGCGATCCAAAGAGAAGACGAAGCCGGGGATAGCCAATACCTGCTGCGCCGGATAGTCAAAGCCGACGATGGCAGCTATATCTTGCGCGCCAACAACCCTGAGTATGCCGATCTCATCGCCGATGAAACCATGCGAACCTTTGCTCGGTTAAAGGCACGAATGTAACCGTGTGCAGGGCTGTTTGTCGCCATAACCCCCGGCGCCAGTTTGCGACCGAAGCGGCTTGCCTTTGCCCCGGACATGGATCTGCGACAGGGCACCCGCCTCCTGGCTGTTGAGCCGAAAACAAACAACCCGGCGCACAGGCCGGGTTATCTGTTCAATCATGGTGCGGAAGGTGGGACTTGAACGAGAGTGTAAAAAAATCTGTGTAACTGGCATTCTTACCAACCTGTTGAAAGGACAACAGAATGCCATTATCAGACGAACTCATAGACCAACTGCTGGCGGGCTGCTCCAGCCCTGACGATATCCTCG
>JAJOIN010000068.1 GCA_021209335.1 Aeromonadaceae bacterium | reverse complement strand
CGATCGCCACCTTGTCCGCCGCGGTAAAGTCCACGCCCTGGGTCTGCGCGCCGTCGCGCAGGGTGCTGTCGTACAGATAAACCCGTTCGCCGCTCATTGGTCTCGCTCGATCATCGTCGGGAACCGATGAAAATGCGGCAAAACCCGCCGGACCACAAGGTTTTCAGACAATCCGCGCGACGCCGTCGTCGAGGATGCGGTTGAAACCGGCGAGCGGCACCGGGCGGCTGTAGAGGTAGCCCTGCGCGGTGTCGCAGCCGTGGTCCTTCAGGAAGCGCGCCTGCTCGACGGTCTCGACGCCTTCGGCGACGACGCCGACGATTTCGCGGCGGCCATCGATGGCTATCTCACCGATGCGCGCGACGACCGACATGTGGTCGGGCGGACGGTGGCGCGCAACGCGCCCGTGGTGTTTGCCTTCTCTGGTAATGGCTCGCAGTGGGCCGGCATGGGCGTTGCCGCATACGGCTCTGACGCCGTCTTCCGCATCACCTTTGACAATGTCTCGGCACTGTTCCAGGAGATCGCCGGCCGGTCCCTCAGCGAGCAGTTGCTCTCTCCCGATCTTCAGAGCGCCATCGACCACACCGATACTGCTCAGCCGCTGCTATTCGCCGTCCAGGTCGCCATTGTCGAAGCGCTCAGGGCACGCGGGCTCAGTCCAGACATGGTGCTCGGTCACTCGGTTGGCGAAGTGGCTGCCGCCTGGGCGGCCGGCATACTGTCGCTCAGGGACGCCGTCTACCTTATCCACGTCCGTTCGACGCGGCAGGAAGCGACGCGCGGCCTCGGATCGATGGCTGCCCTGCAGGTTGGAGCGGCCGACGCACGCAAGCTCTTCGCCCTGCCGACGTTCAACACCCTGTCGCTCGCCGCCGACAACAGTCCGCGATCGGTTACCGTTTCGGGACCGACAGACGCGCTGGCCGATTTCCCCGCCGCTGCCAGAAAGCAACGACTGGCCGCCCGCAGCCTCGATCTCCCTTATCCGTTTCATAGCGACCTCATTGAGGCCATCCACGCGCCGTTGGTTGGAGATCTCGCCGGTCTCGAACCCGCCGCCGGACAGCTGCCGTTCTATTCGACCGTTCATGGACGGCTTGTTCAGGGCAACGATCTTGATGCCGAATACTGGTGGCTGAATGTCCGCAATCCCGTGCTGTTCCGGCAGGCGGTCGAGGCGGCAGTGGCCGCCGGCGGACGAGTATTCGTGGAAATCGGCGGCAGGCCGACGCTCAAGAACTACCTTGCCGACACGATTGCCGGCACCAACAAGACCGGTGCGGTTGTCAGTTCGCTCGATCGCCATGACAGCGAGCATGGCGATCACTGTAAGTGACTGCCGCACACTAAAACCCGCGCGCAAGAATATGTGGTGGAGATGATCACGATCTGCGGTAAACGGCGATTGTCCTTTGCGCCAACGGCGGATCATCACAGCTGCCATATCCATCAGCGGGATAGCGATAATCCACAACGCGGTGACGGGGCTAATCGGATGGGTTTTGCCCTGCGTGGTTTCCATCAGGATCCAGATGACCGTAAAGCCAATCAGCGTACTGCCCGCGTCACCCATAAAGACTTTATAGCGGCGGCCGAGGGCGCCAAGATTAAGAAGAATATAGGGCAGAATGGCGGCGATCATCGCAAAACACCACATCGCCAGGCTGTACTGGCCATCAAACCAAAGGATGATCCCGGTCGCCGCAAAGGAGACCGATGACAGGCCGCCGAGCAGACCGTCAATCCCATCGACCATATTAAACGCATTGATGGCGGCCCAGACGGCAAACAGAGTAAGGAAGAAGCCGAAGGGCCCCAGCACCAGCTCCCACGAGCCAAAAATAAAGCCCAGACTACTCAGATGCAGATTCCCTGCCATCATCATAATCACGGCGATCGCGGCCTGAATGACCGCGCGAATTTTCACGCTGATGTCGAAGCGATCGTCAAGCGCGCCAACCAGCACCAATACCCCCGCGCAGGCCAGATACAGCGAGGCGTGAGGAATATAATAATCGGCGATGGCGAAAGTGAAACAGATACCTGCATAAACTGAGATACCACCGACCAACGGAATCAACCCCTGATGCCGTTTGCGATAGTTTGGTTTATCCACTAGCCCAATCTTTTTTGCCACTTTCCGCGCGACAAAAATAAAGAGGGTCGTGAATAAGAAAATACTGATTAATTCAGTAATAGCAGTGAGTAAATTCACAACGCATGTGCTCTCAGCATAGTTAATCCGGGAAGTATAGCGATGATGCCCCAACTCCAGAAGGGGAAAAGCAGAACATTACAAATTTATTGTATAGATTTTAGTCTGTTAAAGCTGTCTCCGCCTGCTGTCCGGCGCCATTATACGACAACTTTCGTCCCGCTTTCTCTGTCTCTGGATCATACAAATCCCAAAATGAAAACGCCACGCAAAGGCGTGGCGTTTTTGGCTTTTTTTACCTTACGAGCGCTTCATCATATCGAAGAAGTCATCATTCGTCTTAGTCATTGCCAGTTTATTAATGAGGAACTCCATCGCGTCGATCTCACCCATCGGATGGATAATTTTGCGCAGGATCCACATTTTCTGCAGCTCTTCCTGAGTGGTGAGCAGCTCTTCTTTACGCGTACCGGAACGGTTGTAATCGATAGCTGGGAAGACGCGTTTTTCAGCAATCTTACGAGAGAGGTGCAGCTCCATGTTACCGGTGCCTTTAAACTCTTCGTAGATAACTTCATCCATTTTGGAGCCAGTGTCGATCAGCGCGGTGGCGATGATGGTCAGGCTGCCGCCCTCTTCGACGTTGCGCGCCGCACCGAAGAAACGCTTCGGACGGTGCAGGGCGTTGGCGTCCACCCCACCGGTCAGTACCTTGCCAGAGGAGGGGATGACGGTGTTGTAGGCGCGGGCCAGACGGGTGATGGAGTCCAGCAGGATCACCACGTCCTTCTTGTGCTCGACGAGGCGCTTGGCCTTCTCGATGACCATCTCGGCCACCTGCACGTGCCGGGTGGCCGGCTCGTCGAAGGTGGAGGCCACCACTTCGCCCTTCACCATGCGCTGCATCTCGGTCACTTCTTCGGGACGTTCGTCGATCAGCAGGACGATGAGTTCGCACTCGGGGTGGTTGCTGGTGATGCTCTGGGCGATGTTCTGCAGCAGTATGGTCTTACCGGCCTTGGGCGGTGCGACTATCAGGCCCCGTTGTCCTTTGCCGATGGGGGACGCCAGATCCAGTACCCGGGCCGTAATGTCTTCGGTTGAACCGTTACCCCGTTCCAGGCGCAGGCGCTGGGTCGGATGCAGGGGGGTGAGGTTTTCGAACAGTATCTTGTTGCGGGCGTTTTCCGGTCGGTCGTAGTTGACCCTGTCCACCTTCAGCAGGGCGAAGTAACGTTCGCCTTCCTTCGGCGGCCGTATCTTGCCGGAGATGGTGTCGCCGGTGCGCAGGTTGAAGCGACGCACCTGACTGGGGGAGACATAGATGTCGTCCGGCCCGGCCAGGTAGGAGCTGTCGGCACTGCGCAGGAAACCGAAGCCGTCCTGCAGGATTTCCAGCACGCCGTCGCCGAAGATGTCTTCCCCGCTCTTGGCGTGGGCCTTGAGGATGGCGAAGATGATGTCTTTCTTGTGCAGGCGGGCGAGGTTTTCGATCCCCATGGATTCGCCCAGTTTAACTAGGTCGGAGACAGGGGTGTTCTTTAATTCAGTCAGATTCATGGCAAGGAATGTCTATCAACAGGGGTGTTATAAGGATGGTGCCGGAGGCCGCTGCAGGTGGGATCAGCGAAAAGTCGTTCAGTAAACAGTCAGTAAGTTAGCATCAAAGCAAGGGGGCGTCCAGCGAGGGGCAAAGAAAAGGAGCGCCTTGCGCTCCTTGGGTTGAATCAGATGTTGGCGTCCAGGAACTCTTTGAGCTGGCTCTTGGACAGGGCGCCCACCTTGGTGGCGGCCACTGTGCCGTTCTTGAACAGCAGCAGGGTCGGAATGCCGCGGATGCCAAACTTGGGTGGCGTTTGGGAATTCTGGTCGATGTTCAGCTTGGCGACCGTCAGCTTGCCGGCGTACTCCTCGGCCACCTCGTCCAGGATCGGGGCTATCATCTTGCAGGGGCCACACCATTCGGCCCAGAAGTCGACCAGCACGGGGCCGGCGGCCTTGATGACATCAGCTTCGAAGCCGGCATCGGTCAGATGCACAATCTTGTCACTCATCTCCCACTCCTGTATCTGTGTTTTCACCTCATTCCACCGCGCTTTTGGCCGTAGATAAGATGTAAATAAAAAGGCAAATAGTTGCCCTATTTCAATGGATCCTGTTTATTATTGCAAGCCTAACCTGACAACCTACCCGCTCATGAGCAAGACACACCTAACCGACGTAAAGTTCGCCCAGCTGGGCCTGGATCCCCGGGTGCTGGCCGGTCTGGAAGCCAAGGGATTTCATTATTGTACCCCCATTCAGGCGCTGGCCCTGCCATTGCTGCTGACCGGCAAGGATCTGGCCGGCCAGGCCCAGACCGGTACCGGTAAGACCATCGCCTTTCTGGCTGGCGCCTTTCACCACCTGCTGACCCACCCCGCCTCTGAACAGCGTAAGACCAATCAGCCCCGCGTCATCATCATGGCCCCCACCCGGGAGCTGGCGGTGCAGATCTATCACGATGCCCAGAGCATGAGCCAGAGCACTGGGCTGACCCTGGGGCTGGCCTACGGCGGTGAGCCCTACGAGAAGCAGCTGGTCGCGCTGGAGCAGGGGGTGGACTTTCTCATCGGTACCACGGGACGCATCATCGACTTTCTCAAGCAGGGGGTGATCGATCTGGGGGCCATACAGGCGGTGGTGCTGGATGAAGCGGATCGCATGTTCGATCTGGGCTTCATCAAGGACATCCGTTACCTGTTCCGCCGCATGCCGCCGGTGACCCAGCGCATCAACATGCTGTTCTCCGCCACCTTGTCCCTGCGGGTCAAGGAGCTGGCCTACGAGCACATGAACGAGCCGGAGCACGTGGAGGTGGAGCCGGAGCAGATGACGGGCCAGCGCATCAAGGAGGAGTTGTTCTACCCCTCCAACGAGGACAAGATGCTGCTGTTGCTCTCCCTCATCGAGGAAGACTGGCCGGACAAGGCCATCGTCTTTGCCAACACCAAGCACTGCTGTGAAGACCTCCACGGCTGGCTGGAGGCCGATGGCCACCGGGTCGGCCTGCTCACCGGCGACGTGCCGCAGAAGAAGCGGTTGAAGATACTGGAAGACTTCACCGCCGGTAAGCTGGATATCCTGGTGGCCACCGACGTGGCGGCCCGTGGCCTGCACATCCCGGATGTGACCCATGTGTTCAACTACGATCTGCCGGATGACTGCGAAGACTATGTGCACCGCATCGGCCGCACTGGTCGGGCGGGCAAGAGCGGTCACTCCATCAGCTTTGCCTGTGAGGACTATGCCTTTAACCTGCCGGCCATCGAAGAGTACATTCATCACCCCATACCGGTGAGCAAGTACGATCGCACCGCCCTGCTGGAGGACGTGACGCCGCCCAAGCGCATCACCCGTTACCGGCCGGCGGTGAACCGCAATCAGCGCGAACGCCAGCCCGGCGGCAATAACCGCCGTCGCCCGCCCCGCCGAGGGTAAGCTTCCGACAGGATGTCAGAGTGAATCCATCTCCCCTGTATGCGGCCATCGATCTGGGTTCCAACAGCTTCCATATGCTGGTGGTCAGAGAGGTGGCCGGTGCCGTACGCACCGTGGCCAAGGTCAAACGCAAGGTGCGCTTGGCTGCCGGCCTGGACGCCGACTACAACCTGAGCCCTGAGGCCATGGCCCGGGGCTGGGATTGCCTGCGGCTGTTTGCCGAACAGCTGCAGGACGTGCCCAAGGCCAACACCCGCATCGTGGGCACCGCCACCCTGCGGCTGGCCGCCAACGTGGATCAGTTCCTGGTGGAGGCCGAACGCATTCTGGGCCAGCCGGTGGAGGTGATCAGCGGCGAGGAGGAGGCCAGTACCATCTACCAGGGGGTCTCCTGGACCTCCAGCGGTGAGGGGCGGCGGTTGGTGATCGACATCGGCGGTGCCAGCACGGAACTGGTGATCGGCGAACAGGACGAGGCCTCGCTGCTCAACAGCCTGCACATGGGCTGCGTCACCTGGCTCAAGCGCTTCTTTGCCGATGGCCTGCTCAACGAGCTGAACTTTGCCGCCGCCATTCAGGGCGCCCAGCAGGTGCTGGCTCCCATTCAGGCGGCCTACCATGCCCTGGGCTGGCAGACCTGCGTTGGCGCCTCCGGCACGGTACAGGCGCTGCAGGAGATCATGATTGCCCAGGGGCGCAGCGAACGGGTGACCCTGGAGAAGCTCTTGACCCTCAAGGAGCAGGCCATCGCCTGCGGCCGCCTGGACAACCTGGCGCTGGAAGGGCTGGCGCCGGAGCGGCTCACCGTGTTCCCGTCGGGGCTGGCCATCCTCATCGCCCTGTTCCAGACCCTGCAGATCGACCACATGACCCTGGCCGGCGGCGCCCTGCGCGAGGGGCTGATCTACGGCATGATGGGGCGCAGAAAGGTGTGTGATGCCCGGGAGCGCACCGTGGACAGCCTGATCACCCGCTATCAGCTGGATCGGAACCAGGCCGAGCGGGTGCGGGACGTGGTGCTGGACAGCTTCGCCCAGCTGCAGGCGGGTTGGCACTTAAGCGAACAACACGGGCGTCCGATTCTGCGCTGGGCGGCCATGCTGCACGAGATTGGCCTGTGCATCGAATACAAGAAGGCGCCGCAACACGCCGCCTACATCATCGACCACATCGACATGCCCGGTTTCACCCCGGCGCAGAAACAGCTGCTCTCCGCCCTGTTGCTTAACCAACGCGATGAGTTCAAGCCTGAGCCGCTGGAGCGCCAGAGTGTGGTGTCCGCCGGTCAGGCCACGCGGCTGGCCCGCCTGCTGCGCCTGGCCATCATCCTGTGCATGCGCCGCACCGAAGGGACTGTGCCGCATTTTCGCATGAGCCTGGACGGCGATACCCTGGTGCTGCACCTGCCGGCCGGTTGGCAGACGGTGCACTACCTGCGGGCCTCCGAGTTGCAGGCCGAAGCGGAGCGCCAGAGCCAGATGGGCTGGCCCACTCAGGTGATCGAAGGCGAGTAGCCTGACGGACCATCGAAGACAGAAAAAAGAGCCGTATGGCTCTTTTTTATGGGGTTGGGGCGGCCTGGTAGTCTGTCAGCCACCGCACGAAGGCGGCCTCCGGCATGGGTTTGGCGATGAGATAGCCCTGGATGGTACGGCAACCGTGCCGTTGCAGCAGTTGCCGCTGTCCGTGTGTCTCCACTCCTTCGGCCACCGTGTTCATCCCTAAGGCGCCTGCCAGGGCGATGATGGAGTCGATGATGGCCAGGGCGGCCTGATCCTCCAGCAGCTCCCGCACGAAGGACTGATCGATCTTCAGCACATCGATGGGGAAGTGGCGCAGGTAGTTGAGGCTGGAGAAGCCGGTGCCGAAGTCATCCACCGCGATGCGAAAGCCCAGCGCCTTGAGGCGATGCAGCTTGGCCGCCGCCTGCTGAACATCCTGCATCAACATGCTCTCGGTCAGCTCCAGCTCCACCAGGTGGGGCGGTATGCCAGTCTGGGCCAGGGCCAGGCTGATGCCGTCGATGAAGCCGCTCTGGCGGAACTGGCGGGCCGACAGGTTCACGGCGATGGGCAGCTCCAACCCCTGGGCGCGCCAACGTTGCTGCTGTCGGCACACCTCCTGGATGACCCAGTCGCCGATGGGTTGGATCAGGCCGGTCTCTTCGGCCAGGGGGATGAAATGGCCCGGCGGTATCAGGCCCAGTTGGGGATCCTGCCAGCGGATCAGCGCCTCGGCACCCACCAGGCGGCCGCTGCCGGCGTCCACCTGAGGCTGGAAGTAGAGCACGAATTCCTGCCGCTCCAGGGCCTGACGCAGCCGCAACTCCATGCGCAACCGGGCCAGGTTGCGCTCGTTGAGCTCAGGGGAATAGAACTGGTAGTTGTTGCCGTCGTTGGCCTTGGCCTGGTACATGGCGGCATCGGCATTGGCCAGCAGGGTGTCGGGGCGCTGGCCGTTGTCCGGATAGAGGGCGATGCCGATGCTGGCGCGGATGATGAGCGGCGTGCCGGCCAGATCGAAGGGTTCTTCCAGGGCGCGCAACAGGGCCGTGGCCAGGGCGGCGGCGGTGGCCGGCTCGTTGCACTCCGGGCTCAGCACCACAAATTCGTCACCGCCGATCCGGCTGACGGTATCGCTGTGGCGTACCCGTGCCAACAGCCGTTCGCCCACCTGCTTGAGCAGCTGGTCGCCGCTGTCGTGACCCAGGGAGTCGTTGATGGTCTTGAAGCGATCCAGATCGATGAGCAGCACCGCCAGGCCGTTTCTGTCCCGTTCCGCCTGGGCCATGGCCACCTGGATGCGATCGGTGAGCAGGCGGCGGTTGGGCAGGCCGGTGAGCAGATCGTGATAGGCCAGGTGGGCGATCTGCGCCTCCTGGCGTTTGCGTTCCGAGATGTCGGCGAAGCTGGCGATGTGGTACTCGATCTGGCCGCCCGCGTCCCGCAGCAGGTTGATGGAGAGCCATACCGGATACTCGCGGCCATCCTTGCGCCTGTCCTGCAGTTCCCCCTGCCAGGCACCCTGCTCCTGCAGCCGGCTCCACAGGTTGCGATACAGGTTGCGGTGTTCCTGGCCGGCCCCCAACAACCGCGGGCTCTGGCCCAGCACCTCCCGGGCCTTGAAGCCGGTGAGCTGCTCGAACATGGGGTTGACCGAGATGATGCGGTTCTCCCGGTCGGTGATCAGCATGGCCTCGTTGCTGGCCTCGAACACCCGGGCCGAGAGCCACAGCTCGTGCTCCAACCGCTTGCGGCGGGAGATGTCCCGCACCACCAGCAGCAGCTCCTGCTGGTTGCGGGGCAGCAGACGCGCCTCCCAATAGACCCCGGCCTCGCCCTGGGGCAAGGTCAGCTCCAGGCTCTGGGGCTGCTGGCTGTTTAAGGTCTGCTGCAGGGCCGGTTGCAGCTGCGCCAGCAGGGGGGCGGGCAGGCGATCGGCCAGCCGGTCGCCGGCATGCAGATCCCACTGACCCCAATGGGGCGACTGGGCGCCGGCCAGCCGCTCCAGGATGATGCCGTTGCCATCCAGGCTGAACAGCAGATCCGGCAGGGCGGAGAGCAGGGCGCGGTTCTTGTGTTCGCTGCGGGTCAGCTCCTCGAAGGCGTGATGGGCCCGCAACAGGTAGCGCACCCTATGGCCTAGCGTGCCCCAGCTGATGGGCTTGGTGATGAAGTCGGTGGCGCCAGACTGAAAGGCCTGCTGAATGGAGGGCACATCATCCAGGCCGGTGGCCATGGCGATGGGCAGGGAGCGGCCCTGGGGCAGCTGGCGCAGCTCGGCGCACAGGGCGATGCCGTTGCCATCCGGCAGTATCACATCCAGGATCACCAGATCCGGGCCGTGCTGCTCGAACTGGGCGCGGGCGCTGACCACGCTGTCGGCCTCGATCACGGCAAAGCCGGCCTCCTCCAGGGTGGCGGTCATGATGAGCCGGGCACTGGCCTCGTCATCCACCACCAGGATCAGGGGCGGCTGATGCGGACTGACTTGGCTCATGCCTCTTCCTCCTGACGTAACCATTGGATCTCCGCATGGGCGGCAGCGAAGTGATCTTGCAGCTCTTTCAGCAGGGCCGGGATGGTAGCCAGTTGCTCCTGGCGGGCCAACTGCTCCACCTGCAGGCAGACGGCGGAGAGCTGGTTGGCGCCCAAGGTGGCGGCGCTGTTCTTCAGGGAGTGGGCGGCGCGGTGCAGGCGGGTCAGATCCTGGTCCGCCAGGGCCTGCTCCAGTTGACTGAGCAGCTGGGGCGACTCCTGTAGCCAGGAGTCTAGCACCTTCACCAGCAGACCGGGACGCAGGCTGCGCAGGCTGTCCAGCGCCCGTTTGTCCAGCAACTGGCCGCGCAACACCGGCGCCGTGGGGCGTTCGGGCGGGCTGGGCGGCTGCAGGGGGGCGGCGGGCAGCCACTTGCTCAGCAGGTTGCTGAGCTGATCCTGGGTGAAGGGTTTGGAGAGGTAGTCGTCCATGCCGGCATCCAGGCAGCGCTCCCGGTCACCTGCCACGGCATTGGCGGTGAGGGCTATGATGGGCATGTGGTTGCCGCGAAACAGCTCCTGTTGCCGCAGGCGGGCGGTGGCCTCAAAGCCATCCATCACCGGCATCTGGCAGTCCATCAGGATGAGATCGAAGGTGCCGGGCTCTCGGGCCAGCAGCTCCAGGGCATCGGCGCCGTTGGTGACCGTCTCGAAGGCCAGCCCCAGGTTTTGCAGCATGGCCAGCGCCACCTCCTGGTTCACCAGATTGTCTTCGGCAAGCAGCACCCGGCCGCGCAGACGCAGGGGCGGCAAGGGCTGGCTGGTGGCATGGGGTGCGTGGGCCGGCAGGGGGCGCTGCAGGGCATGGGTCATGGCATCGTACAGCTCCGACTGGCGCACCGGCTTGCTGAGCATCTGGCAGTTGACGGCGTCCTGACAGGCCTGTTGCACCGGCAGGCGACCGGCGGAGCTGAGGATGATCACCGGCAGTGCCATGAGTTGCGGGTGCTGTTGCAGCTGGCGGATCAGATCCACGCCATCCTCGTCCGGCATCATCATGTCGGTGATCACCAGATTGATGGGGCAGCCCAGCTGCAGTCCCTGTTCCAGCTTTTGCATGGCCTGGACCACGCTCTGGCTGCTGACGATGTCGCAGTGCCAGGCAGTGAGCTGGTGCTGGAGTATCTCCAGGTTGGTGGGATTGTCGTCCACCAGCAGCACCTTGAGGCTGTTGAGCCGCTGCGGACTGGGGAGGCTGCGCAGGGTTTTTTCCTGAGGCAGGGTCAGGGTGAAGTAGAAGTCGCTGCCGCGGCCCGGTTCGCTGTCCAGCTGGATCTGGCCGCCCATCAGCTGCACCAGCCGCTGGGAGATCACCAGTCCAAGACCGGTGCCGCCGAAGCGCCGGGTGGTGGAGCTGTCGGCCTGGGAGAAGGCCTTGAACAGCTTGGACTGCCGATCCTTGGGGATGCCGATGCCCGAGTCTGCCACGCTGAAGCGGCAGCTCACCTGCTCCTCATCCTGCTCGGTCAGCTGCACCTTGAGCACCACCTGCCCCTGCTCGGTGAACTTGATGGCGTTGCCCACCAGGTTGGTCAACACCTGGCTGAGCCGCTTGCTGTCGCCGCGCAGGTGCAGGGTATGGGGCGGCGGAGCGCAGAGGATCTCCAGCCCCTTGCCATGGGCCACCGGGGCGAAGCGCTCCACCAGATCCTCCAGCAGCAGGTTGAGGTTGAAGCTGCTGCACTCCAACTCCAGCTTGCCGGCCTCTATCTTGGAGAAGTCGAGAATGTCGTTGATGATGGTCAGCAGATCCTCGCCGGAGCGGCGGATCACCCGCAGAAAGCGGCGCTGCTTGTCATCCAGGGCCGTGCCACCCAGCAGATCCGTCATGCCGATGACGCCATTGAGCGGGGTGCGGATCTCGTGGCTCATCATGGCCAGGAATTCACTCTTGGCCCGGTTGGCTGACTCGGCGGCATCCCGCGCCTGCACCAGATCCTGGGTGCGCAGGGTCACCTCCTGCTCCAGCTGCTCCCGATGGGCCGCCAGCGCCCGGTTGCGCCGCTCTATCTGGGCCAGCATCTCGTTGAAGCGATGGGCCAGCTGGCGGGCTTCGTCCTGGCCCATCCCCTCGGTGGCGCGCAGGCTGTAATTCTGCTGCTGGGCCACGGCGTCGGCCAGCTCCGCCAGCCGGGTCAGGGGGCGGGTCAGGATCTGGCCGGCCAGCCGCGCCAGCCAACCGGCCAGCAACAGGGCCAGCACCCCCAGCAGCAGCACCATGATGAGGCTCTGGCGGGTCAGGCCCTGCAGCTCATCCAGACTGGCGCGGATCTCCAGGGTGGCCAGCCGCTCCCCCTGCAGGTTGATCGGCGTGCTGATCCACAACTCGTCATTTTCCTGGGCCGAATTGAGTTGCTCGTAGCGGGCCAGTACCTGGCCATCGGGTAGGGTGATCACCGCCCGGGTCACGGCGGGGGCCGCCCGCAGGGATTGCAGGGTCTGATGGGCGCTGGCGGCGTCGGCGAAGGCCACGGCGGCGGCGCTGTTGAAGGCGGTGCTCTCGGACAGGGCCTCCAGCCCGGCCTGGGCCTGGTTGCGCAGCATGCCATATTGCTGGGTCAGGAAGGCGGCGGTGAACAGGGCCAGGGTCAGGGTGCAGACCCCCACCACCAGGGCGCTGGTCTTCTTGGCCAGGGTGAGATGGTGCCAGAACAGGATAAATTTCATGACGGCGTCCGTGCGTTGAGGGCCAGTTGCAGCAACTGGGCACTGATCTGGAACTGGGCCTGTTTCAGGCTGGGAAAGTTAACTTCAAACTGCAGGTGGCCGGCCCGCGCCTTGAGGCCGATGTGGCCGCCGTCGGCGACGAAACTCTCGCTGTCCCCTATGGTCAGCAGATCAGGCTGGCTGGCGCGCAGCTGGGTCAGGTTGACGGGAATGCCACCCTGGCGCAGGTAGTAGACCTCGCAACCTGTGGTGGACTGTTTGGGGCCCAGTCGATGCAGGTAGATGGGATGGCCCTGCACTCGCTTGCCCTCCAGCGCGGTGAAGGCGGCATGGAGATCGCCATCGGCATTGCCCAGACACAGGTGCACCGGGCTGCCGGGGCGCTTGCTTTGCGGCCACTGGGTGAATTTCAGAAAGTTGAACACATAGGCTACCTTGAGTCGCTCCAGGGTCAATGGCTTGTCGGCGATGGCGGGAAGACAGCACAACAGTAGGGCCAGCCAGCTATGCCGGGCGAGCAGGCGGCGACCGCTTGCTAACCAGGAGGGCTTGAGCCCAATGCGCCTGAGTGCTGAAGACAATGTCATGCCCGGGATAAGAAAACATCTGCTTTCACTCTAACCGGAAGGCGCGGGCCGCGCTGCTGCCAAGGTGACAGAGCGCGAGCCAGGTCAAACTCGCCCCCCCCTGGTCAGGCCGGGAACCTCAACGCGGATCACAGCCTGAGTGGTTACTCATGCCCAAAGTCGCCACCCCTGGTTACTGTTGACTATCAATAAGACAGGGATGGTCGACGGGATTGGGATGCAATGGAGATAGCTCGCTGTGTGACCCTGCTGACGGGGCTGCTGTTAAGCGCCGCGCTTCAGGCGCAGGAGGATGGCCTGCTGGATCTCAACCTGGAGCAGCTGATGCAGATCCAGCTGGACGGCTCCGCCACCCTGACCCCCACGGCGCAGCGGCAGATGCCGGCGTCCATCACCAGCATCGACCGGCAGATGATCGCCCAGTCCGGCGCCCGCAGCCTGTTCGATCTGCTGGAGATCTATGTGCCCAGCTTCCACTACCTGCCTCACCACTGGGAAGCCTCCCA
The DNA here is from genome assembly GCA_021209335.1 of Aeromonadaceae bacterium. Lineage (GTDB taxonomy): Bacteria > Pseudomonadota > Gammaproteobacteria > Enterobacterales > Aeromonadaceae > Pseudaeromonas. The sequence continues at coordinate 4,823 of JAJOIN010000068.1, read as the reverse complement.
CATGGGCATGCGGGGCATCATTGGCGATAGAGACGACAAGTACCTGCTGGTGCTCAACGGCCGGGTGCTCAACGAGAAGACCCACTATGGCGCCCTCGCCGAGCGGGATCTGCCCCTGCTGGGGGACATCCGCAAGATAGACGTGGTGCGCGGGCCGGGCTCGGTGATCTACGGTCCGGGTGCCGTCTCCATGGTGATCAACATCCAGACCGACAGCTTTGCCCAGCATGCCCCGGATGGGGTCAGCCTCAAGTGGGGAGTGGGGGATGACTTCACCGCCCTGGAGTGGCGGCAGACGGTGGTGTTCGACGGCGCCGATCACGGCCTCTGGCTGTATGGCGGCCTCAGCGATTACCGGGGGGCGGGCAATGGCAGCGCCCCCCTGGTGTATGGCCTGAGTGACAGCACCGTCTGGGGCGACACCGTCACCGGCGGCGAGCCGGTGCCCTTCTCGGTGCCGGGCAACCATGCCAGCTTCCATAACCGGCCCAAGGTGAAGCTGCACGCCCACTATCAGAAGCAGGATTTCAACGCCTGGCTGCGCTTTACCCAGGGCGGTGAGCAGCTCACCTGGGAGCACAAGGTGGTCTACAGCGCCCCCAACGGCTATGGCAGCGAGGGCACACCGGAGTCGGCCTATGCCACCCAGGGGGTGGGTTATCGTCAGCTGGCGCTGGATCTGAGCCAGCTGCATGTGCTGAGCGATCGCCTCTGGCTGGAGCTCAAGGGTGGCTACGACACCACCGTCTATAGCCGGGAGCTGTGGAACAGCTTCTGGGACGGCAACAGCCCGGAGAACCACAGGGAGGAGGAGTACCTGCTGCGCGGCACCCTGCACTGGAACCAGAATGCCCGCCACGCCAGCGCCCTGGGCAGCGAGTTTATCTACTCCCGTTGGGGCCTGTCCGGCTGGGGCTTCGATGAGGCCTATTCGTCCGCCCTGGGGGAGATGGATCCCTGGGCCAGCTATGCCATCGGCCTGTTTGGCGAACATCAGTGGCAGCTGCAGCCCTGGCTCACCCAGTTTGTCGGCCTGCGGGCGGACAAGGATCGCTACACTGGCTGGATGTGGTCGCCGCGGCTGGCCTGGGTGGCGGCGATGAGTGAGCGGGATACCTTGAAGGCCATCCTGAGCCGTTCATTGCGCAAGAACAACGCCGAGGAGCTGCGGGCCCAGCACCTGGCGGGGGACGAGCCCCAGTCCGAGCGGCTGGACAGCGCCGAGCTGATCTACAGCCGGGAGCTGGGACTGCATGGCAACCTGACCCTCACCGGCTTCTACAGCCAGGCCGAGTTGCTGGGCTTTAACTTCACCACCCTGCGTACCCAGCCCGTTGGGGAGCTCAAGTACGGCGGCGCCGAGCTGGAACTGGGCTACCGCTTCGAGGGGCTGAGCCTGGGTTTCTCCCATGGCTGGAGCAAGCTGGATGACTTCGATCTGGCGCCGGGCGGCTCCACCCGCATCACGGCGTCCCACATCGGCTATGGCAACGATCTGAACAACTGGAGCAACCACATCACCAAGCTGTACGGCGCCTGGCAGTGGGATCCCGCCTGGCAGCTCACCGGCAACCTCCGGGTCTTCTGGCACTATGACGGCGCCGAGGATCAGATCCAGAGCACCAATGACGCCCGGGAGAATAATCCCAACTCCTCCGCCACCAACCTGACGGATCCCGGCAACTTCGACTCCGTCGGTCGGGCCATGTTCCTGGATCTGGGGCTGCACTACGACACCCAGGGCTACGGCAAGGTGAGCCTCAACGGCTACAACCTGCTGGGCCTCATCGACAAGCGTTACAACAAGCGCCTCTATCTGCTGAATGTGGGCAACTACCGCGCCGATGCGGTGGCCGCCGCTCTCACCTACCAGTATCAATTCTGAGTCACGGCGGGGCCGTCTGGCCCCGCCAAACCCGCCCGGCTCGCGCCGTCGCCTCGGCCCGTCGCGCCTTTTCCCCACAGTCCCAGCAGGCGCAGCCGCAGATCGTCGATGAAGACGAACACCACGGGCACCACCAGCAGGCTCAGAAAGGTGGAGGTGATGAGACCGCCGATGATGACGATGGCCATGGGGGCGCGGAAGCTGGGATCCGTGCCCAGGCCCAGGGCGATGGGCAACATGCCGGCCCCCATGGCCACCGTGGTCATGATGATGGGGCGCGCCCGCTTGCTGCAGGCATCCAGCAGGGCGGCCAACCGACTCAGCCCCCGCTGCTGGCGCGCCACTATGGCGTACTCCACCAGCAAGATGGCGTTCTTGGTGGCCACCCCCATCAGCATGATGAGGCCGATCATCGCCGGCATCGACAGGGCGGTATGGGTGAGGAACAAGGCCAGTATGGCGCCGGGTACCGACAGGATCAGGGCCGCCAGTATGGTCACCGGCTGCACGAAATCCTTGAACAGCAGCACCAGCACCACATAGATGCAGAGGATGCCGGTGGACATGGCCAGGCTGAAGCCTTCGAACAGCTCGGCCATGGCCTCGGCGTCCCCCAGCGCTGCCTGGTGGATGCCGGCCGGCAGCTGCTGCAGGCTGGGCAGGGCGCTGACCGCCGCCTCCATCTCCCCCAAGGCAATGCCATTGAGCTCGGCATCCAGGGTGATGTTGCGGGAGCGATCGAAGCGGTCGATCTGCGCCGGCCCGCTCTCCAGGCGGATGTCGGCCAGATTGGCCAGCATCACAGGGCCGTGGCTGCCAGGTACCAGCATGCGCGCGAAGCGGCTGAGTTCCTCGCGGCTGGCATCCTTGAACTTCACCAGCACCGGCACCTGACGCTGGGCCAGATTCAGCTTGGGAATGTTCTGGTCGTAGTCGCCCATGGTGGCGATGCGCAGGGTATCGGCGATGGCCTCGGCGGTGACCCCCAGATCGGCGGCGCGGGCAAAGTCCGGGCGGATCACCAGCTCGGGGCGCACCAGGCTGGCGCTGGAGGTGATGTTGCCAACCCCGGCAATGGCGCGCATCTCCCGTTCCACCTGCTGGGCGAAGCGGGCCAGGGTGTCCCCCTCGTCGCCGGAGAGCACCAGCTGGTATTTCTCGCCGGAGCCGCCGAGGCCCACCTTGACCCGCACCCCGGGCACCTGACTCATGCGTTCACGCAGATCCCGCTCTATGGCCTGCTTGCTCAGGCCGGCACGCTCCTCCCGCGGGGTGAGGTTCAGGGTCAGGGTCGCCTCGCGCACCTCGCTGCTGCCTCCGCGGGCAAAGGGATCACTGCCGGAGGCGCCGCCGCCCAGGGTGGTGTAGATAGTTTTGACATGGGGGTTGCCGGCGGCCAGCTGCTCGGCCAGCTGCACGCTGTGCTGGGTTTGCGCCAATGTGCTGCCCGGTGGCAGGGTCAGCTGGATCTGGGTTTGCGAGAGATCATCCGGCGGGATGAAGCCGGTGGGCAGCCGGGGCGCCAGACCGAACAGCACGCCGCCGAAAAACAGCGCCGTGAGGGCGGCGGTGCGCCCCTTGTGGTGCAGGCACCAGTGGGCTAGCGCCATGTAGTGCCGGTGCCAGCGGGGCTCCGCTTCCGTCGTGGCCTGGGGCTTGAGCAGGTAGGCGGCCATCATGGGGGTCAGCAGGCGCGCCACCACCAGGGAGAAGAACACCGAGATGGCGGCGGTCCAGCCGAACTCGACGAAGAACTTGCCGACGATGCCGGTCATGAAGGCGGTGGGCAGGAAGACGGCGATCAGGGTGAAGGTGGTGGCGATCACCGCCAGGCCTATCTCGTCGGCGGCCTCCATCGCCGCCTGGTAGGGCCGCTTGCCCATCCGCAGGTGACGCATGATGTTCTCGATCTCGACGATGGCATCGTCCACCAGTATGCCCACCACCAGGGACAGGGAGAGCAGGGTGACGGCATTGATGCTAAAGCCCAGCAGATGAATGACACCGAAGGTCGGGATGATGGACAGCGGCAGGGCGGCGGCGGACACCAGGGTGGCGCGCCAGTCCCGCAGGAACAGCCAGACCACCAGGATGGCCAGCAGGGCACCTTCATACAGCAGTTGCATCGAGCTGTCGTAGTTCTCCACCACAGGGGTGACGAAGTTGAAGGCCTCGTCGATGCGGATGTCCGGGTGCTGCTGCCGCACCGCATCCAGCGCCTGGCGCACCGCGTGCATTATGTTCACCTCGCTGCCGCCCTTGCTGCGCACTATCTCCACCGCCACCACCGGCTTGCCGTCCAGCAGGGCCAGGGAGCGGGGCTCGGCGATGGTGTCGCGCACCGAGGCGATGCGATCCAGGCGTACGGCGCGGCCATCGGCCAGCGGCAGCTCCAACGCGGCCAGCTGCGCGGCGGTCTGCACCGTCGCTATGGTGCGCACCGACTGTTCGGCGCCCCCCACATCGGCGCGGCCACCGGAGGCCTCCTGCTGGATCTGGCGCACCCGGCGCGACAGGTCGGCGGCGGTGACCCCCAGGGCCTGCATGCGATCCGGATCCAGCTCGACCCGGATCTGCCGGGACACACCGCCGACCCGGTTCACGGCGCCGACCCCCGGCAGGCTGAGCAGGGCGCGGGTCAGCTGGTTGTCGACAAACCAGGAGAGGGCCTCGTCATCCATGCGGCTGGAGGCCACCGTGTAGGTGAGGATGGGGGTGCCGGCCAGATCGGACTTGCTGATCACCGGATCCCGCATGTCCCCCGGCAGATCCGAGCGGATGCGGCTGACGGCATCCCGCACATCGTCCAGAGCCTCCTGGGTCGGCTTCTCCAGCCGGAACTCTATGGTGAGGGTGGCCGAGCCATCGGTGGCCTGGGTGTAGATGTGCTTGACCCCCTGTACCGAGGCCACGGCGTTTTCGATCTTGCGGGCGATCT
>JAJOIN010000016.1 GCA_021209335.1 Aeromonadaceae bacterium | reverse complement strand
GCCCGGCGTCTGGGCCGGCGGTGACTGCGTGGCCGGCGGCCTGGATCTCACCGTGGACGCGGTGCGCCTGGGCAAACTCGCCGCCTTCTCCATCGACAAGACCCTGCGTGACGGGGCCGTTTCTTGCACATCCTCTTCCCTGACGGCCAGCGCCGCATCTTCCAAGGAGGCCTGCCATGGCTGATCTGTCCAGTAACTTTCTCGGTATCAAGAGCCCCAACCCCTTCTGGCTGGCCTCGGCGCCGCCCACCGACAAGGAGTACAACGTGGTGCGCGCCTTCGAGGCGGGCTGGGGGGGCGTGGTGTGGAAGACCCTGGGGCTGGATCCCCATGTGGTGAACGTCAGCGGCCCGCGCTACAGCACCCTGCGCTCGCAAGATCGCAAGATCATCGGTCTGAACAACATAGAGCTCATCACGGATCGCAGCCTGGACATCAACCTGGAGGAGATCGCCCGGGTCAAGCGCAACTGGCCGGATCGGGCCCTGGTGGTCTCCATCATGGTGCCCTGTGACGAGGACTCCTGGAAGTTCATCCTGCCCCTGGTTGAGCAGACCGGCGCTGACGGCATCGAGCTGAACTTCGGCTGTCCCCACGGCATGAGCGAGCGGGGCATGGGGGCGGCGGTGGGTCAGGTGCCCGAATACATAGAGAGGGTGACCCGCTGGTGCAAGCAGTACTGCCGCCTGCCGGTGATCGTCAAGCTCACCCCTAATATCACCGACATCCGCTATCCGGCCCGCGCCGCCAAGCAGGGCGGCGCCGATGCCGTTTCCCTCATCAACACCATCAACTCCATCATAGGGGTGGATCTGGACAGCCTGGTGATGAGCCCCAGCACCGACGGCAAGGGCTCCCACGGCGGCTATTGTGGCCCGGCGGTCAAGCCCATCGCCCTCAACATGGTGGCGGAAATTGCCCGGGATCCTCAGACCCAGGGCCTGCCCATCTCCGGCATCGGTGGCGTCTCCACCTGGCGGGATGCTGCCGAGTTTATCGCCCTGGGTTGCGGCACGGTTCAGGTGTGTACCGCCGTCATGGTCCACGGGTTTGGCATAGTGCAGGACATGATAAGCGGCCTGAACAATTACATGGATGAGCACGGTTTTCGCCGCATCGAGGACTTCCGCGGCCGCGCCGTGCCTACCGTGTCCGACTGGCGTTATCTGAACCTCAACCACGTCGCCAAGGCGGTGATCGATCAGGACAGCTGCATCCAGTGCGGCAAGTGCCACATCGCCTGTGAAGATACCTCCCACCAGGCCATCACCGCCGAAAAGAACGGCCAGCGCCACTTCGAGGTGAAGGAGGAAGACTGCGTGGGCTGCAACCTGTGCGTCTCCATCTGCCCGGTGGAAAACTGCATCACAATGCGCGATCTGGCGCCCGGCGAGGTGGACCTGCGCACCGGCAAGACGGTGAGCGGCCTGTACGCCAACTGGACCACCCATCCTAACAACCCTATGGCCGAGGCGGCGCCCGTGGCCAAGCAGACCGCGGCGGTGGTCGGCGCCTAGGCGCCGACTCCTTCACCCGATAAGGAGAGTCACTATGAGTCAAAGCGTTTTGATCCGCGGCGGCACCGTCGTCAACGCCGATTGTGAGCGGCGGGCCGATGTCCTGTGTGTGGACGGGCTGATTGCGGCCGTGGGGGAGAACCTGGCGGCCCAGGCGCCGGCGGGGTGCCAGGTGGTGGAGGCGGGGGGCCAGTATGTGCTGCCCGGCGGCATCGACCCCCACACCCACATGAATTTCCCCTTCATGGGCACCCGTACCGTGGACGATTTCTATTCCGGCACCAGCGCGGCCCTGGCGGGGGGCACCACCAGCATCATCGATTTTGTCATCCCGGATCCCCAGCAGCCGCTGATGGACGCCTATCACACCTGGCGCGGCTGGGCCGAGAGTGCCGCCGCCGATTACGGCTTTCACGTGGCCATCACCTGGTGGGACGAGTCGGTGCACCGCGACATGGGTACCCTGGTGCAGCAGGAGGGGGTCAACAGCTTCAAGCACTTCATGGCCTATAAGAATGCCATCATGTGTGACGACGAGACCCTGGTGAACAGCTTCCGTCGCGCCCTGGAGCTGGGGGCCATGCCCACGGTTCACGCCGAGAACGGCGAGCTGGTCTACCTGCTGCAGCAGGAGGTGCTGAAGATGGGCATCACGGGCCCCGAGGGGCATCCGTTGTCCCGGCCGCCCATGGTGGAGGGGGAGGCGGCCAACCGGGCCATCGCCATCGCCGATGTGCTGGGGGTGCCCATCTATATCGTGCATGTCTCCTGTCAGGAGTCCGCCGATGCCATCGCCCGGGCCCGGGCCAGGGGCCAGCGGGTCTATGGCGAGGTGCTGGCCGGCCATTTGGTGATCGACGACAGCGTCTACCGCCACCCGGACTTCAAGGTGGCCGCCGCTCACGTCATGAGCCCGCCGTTTCGGCCCAAACCCCACCAGGAGGCGCTGTGGCGCGGCCTGCAATCGGGCCAGCTGCACACCACCGCCACCGATCACTGCACCTTCTGCGCCGCGCAAAAGGCCGCCGGCCAAGGCAACTTTGCCAAGATCCCCAACGGCTGCGGCGGGGTGGAGGAGCGCATGGCGGTGATCTGGGATGCCGGGGTCAACTCGGGCCGCCTCACCCCCAGCGAGTTTGTCGCCATCACCTCCGCCAACACCGCCAAGCTGTTCAACCTCTATCCCAGGAAGGGGCTGATCGCCGTGGGTGCCGATGCGGATCTGGTGGTGTGGGATCCCGCCGGCAGCCAGACCCTCTCGGCCAAGACCCATCACTCGAAGAACGACTTCAACATCTTTGAGGGGCGCACCGTCAAGGGCATCGCCAGCCATACCGTCAGCCGCGGTCAGCTGGTGTGGGTGGATGGCGATCTGCGCACCCTGCCCGGTGCGGGCCGTTACATCAAGCGCCCGGCCTTCGGTCCCCAGTTCAGTGCCAGCGCCCTGCGCGCCCAGGTGCAGGCGCCCACCCCGGTGGAACGCTAACGTTCAGCCTCACAGGAGAGAACAGCATATGGATAGCAAGACAATCGAGTGCCCAGCCACCCTGTCATTGGACAAGATCCGCGTCAACGGCGAGCGGCTGTGGCAATCCCTGATGGATCTGGCCCAGATCGGTGCCACCCCCAAGGGCGGCGTCTGTCGCCTGACCCTGACGGACCTGGACAAGCAGGGCCGGGATCGGGTGATCGGCTGGGCCAAGGCGGCGGGCCTGTCGGTCACCATAGATCAGATAGGCAATGTGTTTATGCGGCGGGCCGGGCGGGACAACAGCCTGCCGCCCATCGTCACCGGCAGCCACATCGACACCCAGCCCACCGGCGGCAAGTTCGACGGCAACTTTGGTGTGCTGGCCGGACTGGAGGTGATCCGCACCCTCAACGACCATCAGATCGAGACACAAGCGCCGGTGGAGCTGGTGTTCTGGACCAACGAGGAAGGCTCGCGCTTCGTGCCCGTGATGATGGGCTCCGGCGTGTTTGCCAACATCTTCAGCCTGGAGCACGCCTATGCCGCCACCGACACCGAGGGCAAGACGGTCAAGGGGGAGCTTGAGCGCATCGGTTACGTGGGGGATCAGGTGCCGGGAGAGCATCCCATCGGCGCCTATTTCGAGGCCCACATCGAGCAGGGTCCCATCCTGGAGGAGCAGGACATCACCATAGGGGTGGTGCAGGCGGTGCTGGGCATTCGCTGGTATGACTGCGTGGTCACCGGCATGGAGGCCCATGCCGGTCCCACCCCCATGGCGATGCGTAAGGATGCCATGCAGGTGGCGGCGCGGGTGATGCAGGAGGTGGTGGCCATCGCCAACCGCTTCGGCCCCCATGGCCGCGGCACCGTCGGCATGGTGCAGGTGTTCCCCAACAGCCGCAACGTCATTCCCGGCCAGGTGACCTTCTCCATCGATTTTCGCAACATGACGGATGATCTGGTGGATCAGATGGACGCCGCGCTGCACGCCTACACCAAACAGGTGGCCGCCGAGACGGGGCTGGGTATCGCCATCAAGGAGGTGTCCCATTACCCGGCGGCGCCCTTTCATCCCGAGTGCAAGGACGCGGTGCGTCGGGCGGCCCAGACCCTGGGCTACAGCCACATGGACATCGTCTCAGGGGCCGGCCATGACGCCGTCTACATGTCCATGCTGGCCCCCACCGGCATGATCTTCATCCCCTGCAAGGACGGCATCAGCCACAACGAGATAGAGGAGACCCTGCCCGAGCAGGTGACCGCCGGTGCTAACGTGCTGCTGCACGCCATGCTGGAGCGAGCCGGCTGAGTCAGCCGTACTGGCAAGTGAAAAGCAAGAGGCCAGTCATCTGACTGGCCTCTTGTTAAGGTGATCTCGCGGGTTACTTGACGCGCATGCCGGGCTGGGCACCCTCGTGGGGCTCCAGGATCCACAGATCCTTGCCGCCGGGGCCAGCCGCCAGCACCATGCCTTCGGAGAGACCGAAGCGCATCTTGCGCGGCGCCAGGTTGGCCACCATGACGGTGAGCTTGCCCACCAGGGTCTCGGGCTCGTAGGCGGCACGGATGCCGGCAAACACCTGGCGGGGCTGCTCGCCCCCGATGTCCAGCTGCAGTTTCAGCAGCTTGTCGGCGCCGTCCACCAACTCGGCACTGACGATGCGGGCGATGCGCAGATCCAGCTTGGCAAAGTCGTCGTAGGCGATCTCGTCGGCGATGGGCTCGATATCGGCCTGATCCTTACCCGGTGCGCTCTGGTGCTGGGCCTTGGCGCCCTGGCTCTTGCTGGCCTCGGCCACCAGATCCTCCTTGGAGGCGTTGACCATCTCCTCGATCTTCTTGGGATCGATGCGGCTGAACAGGGCCTTGAAGGGGGCCAGGGTGTGGGCCAGCAGCGGGGTGTCGATGGCCTCCCAGCTGAGGGTCTCGCCCAGGAAGGCCTCACTGCGCTCGGCCAGCAGGGGCAGCACGGGCTTCAAATAGGTCATCAGTACGCGGAACAGGTTGATGCACACGGAGCAGACCGCCTGCAGCTCGGCCTCGCGGCCCTCTTCCTTGGCCATCACCCAGGGGGCCTTGTCGTCCACGTAGCGGTTGGCCACGTCGGCCAGGGCCATGATCTCGCGGATGGCACGGCTGAACTCACGGGCCTCGTAGGCCTCGGCGATGCGCTCGCGGGCGGCCAGGAAGTCGGCATACAGGGCCGGCTCGGCGTTATGTGCGGCCAGCCTGCCGTCAAAGCGTTTGGTGATAAAGCCGGCGGTGCGGGAGGCCAGGTTCACCAGCTTGTTCACCACATCGGCATTCACCCGGGCGACGAAGTCGTCCAGGTTCAAGTCCAGATCGTCAATGCGGCTGTTGAGCTTGGCGGCGTAGTAGTAACGCAGGTACTCGGGATCCAGGTGCTGCAGGTAGGTGCCGGCCTTGATGAAGGTGCCCTTGGACTTGGACATCTTGGCGCCGTTCACCGTCACATAGCCATGCACAAACACGTTGCTGGGCTTGCGGAAACCCGCGCCCTCGAGCATGGCCGGCCAGAACAGGGAGTGGAAGTAGAGGATGTCCTTGCCGATGAAGTGGTACAGCTCAGCGTCGGAGCCCTGGCGCCAGTATTCATCAAAGTCCAGATCGCCGCGCTGGTTGCACAGGTGCTTGAAGGAGCCCATGTAGCCGATGGGGGCATCCAGCCAGACGTAGAAGTACTTGCCCGGAGCATCGGGGATCTCGAAGCCGAAGTAGGGGGCGTCACGGGTGATGTCCCACTGCTGCAGGCCAGCCTCGAACCACTCGCCGAGCTTGTTGGCCATCTCCTCTTGCAGGGCGCCTGAGGTGATCCAGCTCTTCAACATGCCCTCGAACTGGGGCAGATCGAAGAAGTAGTGCTCGGTCTCCTTCATCACAGGGGTGGCCCCGGAGACGGCGGAGCGCGGGTCAATCAGCTCGGTGGGGCTGTAGGTGGCACCGCAGACGTCGCAGTTGTCACCGTATTGATCGGGAGCCTTGCACTTGGGGCAGGTACCCTTGACGAAGCGATCCGGCAGGAACATGGACTTTTCCGGATCGAACAGCTGGGAGATGCTGCGGCTCTTGATGTAGCCGCCGTCCCGCAGCCGGGTGTAGATCAGGTTGGCGAACTCGCGGTTCTCATCGCTGTGGGTGGAGTGGTAATTGTCGAAGCTGATGCCAAAGCCGGCGAAGTCCGCCTGATGCTCTTGGGAGACCGCCGCTATCATCTGCTCCGGCGTGATGCCCAGCTGCTGGGCCTTGAGCATGATGGGGGTGCCGTGGGCGTCGTCGGCGCAGATGAAGTGGATCTGATTGCCCCGCAGCCGCTGGTAACGTACCCAGATGTCGGCCTGGATGTGTTCGAGCATGTGGCCGAGGTGGATGGAGCCGTTGGCATAGGGCAGGGCGCAGGTAACGAGAATTTTCCGAGCAGCGTGAGCCATGATCTGTCTTGTCGTGCAATGAAAAAGTAAGTCCGCATCTTACCCGAAAGGGAGGGGGTGTGCCTAGGCTAGATGGCCGCCGTGGCCGTATCCCTGGGCTGATCCTTGGGGTAGACTCGGTCATTAACGGTTGTTTCACCAGGAGTTGTCGTATGTCTGCCACATTGGATGCCGTTCGTAGCCTATTGATTGCCGCCCAGCCGGATGACTGGCCCCATGGCTGGCTGGCCAGCCGCACCCGGCTGGCGGCCGAGGGGACATCGCTCACCCTGAGCCTCACACTGCCGTTTGCCGGGTCCGGTGCCGTGGATGCACTGCAAGCGAGTCTGACCCCGTCATTGCTGGCCATGGGCTGGCAGGATCTGCGCTGGCAGTGGACTTGCCAGGTGGCTCCCCTGGCCCCCAAGGCCGGCTTGCCGCTGCTGTCCGGGATCAAGAACATAGTGGCGGTGGCCTCCGGCAAGGGCGGGGTCGGCAAGTCCACCACGGCGGTCAATCTGGCCCTGGCCCTGGCGGCGGAGGGGGCCAGCGTCGGCCTGCTGGATGGCGATCTCTATGGTCCTTCCGTGCCCATGATGCTGGGCTTGACCGGCCAACGTCCCGACTCACCCGATGGCCAGCGGATGCGGCCGCTCACCCGCTTTGGCATCAAGGTCAATAGCATCGGTTTTCTGGTGCCGGACTCCGAGGCGGTGATCTGGCGTGGCCCTATGGCCAGCAAGGCGCTGGGGCAGCTGCTGCACGAGACCGACTGGGGCTCGCTGGATTATCTGGTGGTGGACCTGCCACCGGGCACCGGTGACATTCAGCTGAGCATGGCCCAGCAGGTGCCCACCACCGGGGTGCTGATGGTCACCACCCCCCAGGACGTCGCCCTGCTGGATGTGCGCAAGGGGCTGGCCATGTTTGCCAAGGTGGGGGTGCCGGTGGTGGGCGTGGTGGAGAACATGAGCTACCACAGATGCAGCGCCTGTGGTCACCATGAGCCGCTGTTTGGCGATGGCGGTGGCGCCCGGCTGGCCCAGGAGATGGATCTGCCGCTGCTGGCGCAGTTCCCGCTGCTGTTAGGGGTGCGTCAGGCCATGGATGCGGGGCTACCGCCGGCGGTGGCGGAGCCGGCGGGGGAGCTGGCGCTAAGTTATCGGGCCCTGGCGCGCGGCCTGGCGGCTCGCCTCTATTTTCAAGGCAAGGAGATCCCGGAGTCTTTGGCTATCACCCGGCTGGGCTAGGGCGGCGCCTTCTGTCGGCTCGGTAGTGGGGGGGAGGCTTTTTCGTTATAATGCGCCGGTTTACGCCTCCCACCGCCACATTTAGAGAGTTCGACCCATGTCAGATCAACACCGTTCCTGCGTTATCATAGGTATCGCGGGTGCTTCTGCCTCAGGTAAGAGTTTGTTTTCTCACACCATTTTTAATGAACTGGTGGAAGAGCTGGGCGCGGATCAAATCGGGGTGATCACGGAAGACAGTTACTACAAGGATCAGAGCCACCTTTCCATGGAAGAGCGGGTCAAGACCAACTATGACCATCCCAGCGCCTTCGACCATGCCCTGCTGTGCCAGCACCTGACCATGTTGCTCAAGGGCGAGCAGGTGGAGATCCCCACCTATTCTTACAGCGAGCACACCCGGGTCAGTGACACCCGCCCCTTCAGCCCCAAGCGCATCATCATCCTCGAGGGCATCTTGCTGCTGAGCGAGCCGCACTTGCGGGAGCTGATGGATGTCAGCATCTTCATGGACACCCCCTTGGACATCTGCCTCATTCGGCGTCTGGTGCGGGATGTCCAGGAGCGCGGGCGCACCATGGAGTCGGTACTGAGCCAGTACCAGACCACGGTGCGGCCCATGTTCCTCCAGTTTATCGAGCCGTCGAAGCAATATGCCGACATCATAGTGCCCCGTGGCGGGCGCAATCGCATTGCCATCGACATGATTAAATCCCGTATTCGCCACATGCTGCTGGGTTAACCCGGTAACGGCCACAAGGAGAAGCCAATGCGTCTTTGCGACAGCGACATAGAACGCTATCTGGAACAGGGAAAGATCATCATAGAGCCGACCCCGGGGCCGGATCGCATCAGCGGCGTCAGCGTGGATGTGCTGTTGGGCAACGAGTTCCGGGTGTTCCAGGCCCATACCGCCCCCTACATCGACCTGAGCGGCCCCAAAGAAGAGGTGGCCGAAGCCATCAACCGGGTGATGAGTGACGAGATCATCATTCCCGATGGCGAGGCCTTCATTCTGCATCCGGGCGAGCTGGCTCTGGCGGTAACCCTTGAGTCCGTCACCCTACCGGATGATATCGTCGGCTGGCTGGATGGCCGTTCGTCTCTGGCGCGGCTGGGGCTGATGGTACACGTGACCGCCCACCGCATCGATCCGGGTTGGTCAGGCCGCATCGTGCTGGAGTTCTATAATGGGGGTAGGCTGCCTCTGGCGCTGCGTCCCAAGATGGTGATCGGTGCCTTGAACTTCGAAACCCTGTCCGGCCCGGCCCAGCGTCCTTACAACAAGCGCGCCAATGCCAAATACAAACGTCAGCAAGGGGCGGTCGCCAGCCGAATCAATCAGGACTGACCCGGAGGTCACCATGAAGCCATTCCTCTATCTGCTGCTGTGTTTGTTGCTGTTGATAGGGGGAGGCCTGGTGACCACCGTCTGGCTGATCAACCCCGAACAGTTCAAACCCCTGATCATCGAGCAGGTCAAGGCCAGCACCGGCCGGGACCTGCTGATGCAGGGGCCCATCCGTTTTACTCTCTTCCCGCGCTTAGGCCTCTTTCTGGAAGACGTGGCCTTGCAAAACCCGGCAGGCTTTCCTGCCGGTAATACCCTCGCCTTTGCCGAGGCCAGCGTGGATTTGGCGCTGCTGCCCTTGCTGGAGCACAAGGTGGCGGCCGGTCGGCTCAAGGTGTCTGGCGCCCGCCTGAGCTTTATCACCCTGGCCGATGGCCGCACCAACCTGGATGGTTTGCTGGGGGCCACCGAGCCGGCGGCCGTGCCGGAGAAAGGGGCCCAACCCACCACCGAGGGGGATTCCGCCTACCCGTTCTCCTTGGCCGGGATCGATTTTACCGATGGGGCACTGAGCATTGATGATCACCTCACCGGTAAGCAATGGCGTCTCAAGGATGTCACCCTGCAAGCCGATGCCCTGGCGCTGGGGCGGCCCATCCCTGTCAGCGTGGGGGGCGAGGTACAGGCTAAGCAAGGTACGGTTCGTCTGGAGAGCCAGGCCACACTCACCTTATCGCCAGATCTGATCCTGCTGGATAAATGGCAGGCCAAGGTCGCCGTCACAGGGGATGGCATATCGCCTCTGTTGCAGCAGATGAGCCTGGCGGGCCAATTACGTTACCAGCCGGCGGACAAGCTGCTGGCATGGGACTCCCTTGAACTGACCGCTGGCCCCTGGCATTGCCAGGGCGAGTTGAGCCTGCGGCAGCAGGCGATCCCTGTGGTGAGGTTTGCGTTGCGCAGCCCCGCCTTTGATACCGCCTGGCTGGCGGGCAAGGGTGACGCCGAGGTAACGTCAAGTGCTCAGGGCAAGGCCGCCACTGAGGTGCCTGCACAAGAACCGGATCTCAGTGGGCTGCAGGGGCTGGATCTGGCCGGTACCCTGCGGCTGGATAGCCTGCAACTGGGCAAGCTGCCCTTCAAACAGGTAGAACTGGCGCTCAACTTACAAAACGGCCTCCTGGACTGGCAACAGCGCAGCGCCAGCCTATTCGAGGGTAAGGTGTCGGCTCCCGGCCGGCTGGATAGCCGGCAGACGCCCGCACGCCTGAGCCTGCAACCCAAGGTGCAGGGCATTGCCATCACCAAGTTAAGCCAGGCCTTGCTTGGCAGGGCGCCGCTATCCGGGCAAGGTCAGCTGGAGGGGCGCTTGACGGCCGAAGGGCTGACGCCGGCGGGCTTGCGGCGCTCACTGTCCGGCAATCTGGCCGTGCAGGTGACTCAGGGCGCGGTTCGGGGCGTGGATCTAGCCGCCTTGCTGCGCCAGGCGAAGGCGGGGGTCAAGGGGCTCTTGGGTGGCAGTCAGGATCAAGGTGAAACCGCGTTTTCCTCACTCGGTGCGCAGGCCTTGCTCACTCGGGGGGATGTGAAGGTGGAGAACATCAAGATGGTTTCCCCTCTGCTGCAGGTGGCTGGGGCAGGGCGCACGCATCTGGTCAAACAAAGTCTGGATTTCAAACTGGATGCTACCGTCATCGGGGATCTACCTGGACTGGGGGATTTGAAGATGGTGACGGTGCCACTGCGTATCACTGGCCGCTGGGAGCAGCCAAAATATTCCGTGGAGCTGGGCCGACTGTTGGAGTCCCGCGCCAAGGCGTTGCTGGAGCAGTCGGTGTTACCTGCCGGTAGTCGACCCAAACTGGGCAACCCCCTCAAGGGGTTGCTGGGAAATTAATCTGCCTGTGAGCCGCCGCCCATTTGCTTGCGCTGCTCACCTGCGCAGAGGTGCACGGCGTGCGGCTATCGACAACAATGAGTCAGAAAGAAAAAAATCAACTATAACAACAAGCAAAACAATCCAAGAAACAACAATAAAACCCTATTTTTCCGATATGGCGACTGCGAGGAAGCGAAGATGAATTTAACCGTCAAGGTGGTGATGGCCTTTGCCATCCTGTGTGGCCTGATGGCGTTTGGTGGGGGTATCTCCTGGTTCAACATGGGCCGGATTGACACCGCATTTACCTTTGTGGTCAAAGACATCAAGGGGCTGGATGAACAGGCCGGCCAATTGGGCAGTGGTCTGCTGCGGTTAAACAAGCTGACCGCCGACATGGTCTTTGCAAGGGATCAGGCGAGTCTAGATCAGCACCGCCAGGCGTTTGATGCACAGGTCGAAACACTCAATGCCAATCTGGCACAGCTACAGACCAGTGTCGGCCAGTTGCAGGATGTCCAGGCCCTGGCCAGTCAGTTGGCACCGTTGCAGCAGCAAATAGAGGGACTGCTGGCGCTGAGTCGGCCGCTCTATGCCAGCCGCAGTCAAATCCTGACCGAAGGCGCCCGCATTGGCGCCGTCAAGGACGATCTGCTTAACAAGCTGGCCTTTGCCAAGATAGGGGCCGACAAGCTGTTCAAACCTTATGCCTCAGAGGATCCCTACATTGCCGGCTTGGGTAATCAGTTCATTGAGTGGCTGGGCACCCTGGAATACATGGTCAATGCGATCTTCAGCGCCCAGCAGGTTGGCCAGATGCAAGCGATAGAGACAAAAGCCAAGGCCATGGGCCAGATGCTGCTGGATGGTTACGGCATGCTGGAGCGTGAAGTACCGGCCATTGCCCAGAACAGTGATATTCAAGCCGGCGTGCTGGCCTTGAAACAGAATATCAACAGTGATCAAGGCGCCATGGGGCGTTTTATCCAGCTCAGCCAGCAGCGAGAACAACTGGAACACCAGGTGCTGCAGATAGCGCAGGCCATTGATGCGGCACTGGCCAGTCAGGCGGCCCTGCAAGGTGCCGCCAGCGACATGAGCCAACAGGCCTTTGGCTCTGCCAAGTCCACCCTCAGTACGACCTCCACCAGTGTGCTGATCAGCGTACTTATCAGCCTGTTGTTTGCCGGCATAGTGGGCTGGCGGCTTTCTGCCGCCATCAAGGGCCCTATGGCCGTCATTCAGCGGGTGCTGGACAAGATGGCCAAAGGAGACTTCTCCCACCGGGTCGAGGGACGTTTTAGTGGTGAATTCGCGGTGCTGCAGCGGGACATCAATGCGGTGGTGCTGGCCTTCAATCAAGCGCTCAAGGTGGTCAGAGAGGGCGCGGAGAAGACTCGCCTGACTGCGGAGCGCAATCGGCAGTTCGCCGACAGTCTGGCGGCGCAGGTACAGGTGCAATCCGGCACCATGACCACGCTGGCCGCTACCGTTACCGAGATGGAGCATGCCATTGAGGATGTGAACAGCAATACGGAGTCCAGTTTGGCCATGGTGTTGTCTGTGGATGATCAGATCCAGGAAGGGCGCCACCTGGTACAGGAAAATACCCAGCGGGTGGAGAAGCTGTATGAGAACTTGCGCCACAGTGAGCAAACCATCGAGGAGGTCAATGGTCAGAGTGAACGGATCGGCGGCATTCTCGAGGTGATTGAGTCTATCTCCGAGCAAACCAACCTGTTGGCGCTCAACGCCGCCATTGAGGCAGCGCGCGCCGGTGAGCATGGTCGCGGTTTTGCCGTGGTGGCGGATGAGGTGCGCAATCTGGCCAGTCGGACCGGAGAGAGCACCAAAGAGATCCATGCCATGATCAGCAACCTGCGTAGTAAGTCCACCAGTGCCGTCACCAGCATGCAATCGAGTCTGAGTTTGATGGGGGATAGCCAGACTATGATGGAGCAGGTGAACGAAGCCATGGGGGTCATCGCCCAGCACATGCAACAGGTGCGGGATGCCTCTGAACTCATCGCTCATGCGACCCGTGAGCAGACCCAGGCCAGCCGAGAAATCAGCCGCAGCATCAATGAGATGTCGGATGTGGTGGAGCAGAGCAGTCGCACCATGAGTGACATGGCGGCCCAGACCCAGATCCTTGACGAGCTGTGCCTGGCCCAGGACAAGACGGTGGGGCAATTCAGGCTGGCAGAATAATCCGGCCGTCTTTTCACCCTAACGCCAGGGCCGCCACCCTGGCGTTTTTGTGTTAATGAGGGAGCGGGCCTAGCCTGGGATGCTCGTGCCGTTGAAGACGGCTGGGCATAAATCCCTCGCTCAGTATGCAGGGAGTGGTCAATCGCAGGTAGTCCTGGCAATCCAACTCCATCACCTCCCGCAATGTTCCGGCATTAAAGCTGATCCTGGGGTAGTGCAGTAGCTGGGCATCCAGGTACACCGGCAGGCCAAACAGCTGTCCCAATGGGGGCTCGCCGCCCGGTTCACAATCGGTGAACAGGGGGGCAAACTCGTACTCTCTGGCTAACGTCAGCTGTTGGCAGTCAAGGGCCTGGGCCAGTGCGGCAAAGTCCACGCCGCGGGTGGCCGGCATGACCAGCATCCGTAATTGTCCATCGGCTCGGATCAGTACCGTCTTGGCAAAGCTATCACCCGGCACATGGGCCCGCTGGGCGATCTCCATGGCCGTAAAGGCCAGGGGATGCGGGGTGAGGCGATAGGGCACATGCGCGGCCGTCAGGTAGCGCTCAAGCAAAGCAATGGCCATGGTGCACCTCCTAGCGAGGGGATCTGGTGGGCTGCCTATTAATTATGCGTTAAGGTCGTCTGCTGCGCTGTTACTGTTGTAATGCGGCCATACTGAGGTTAGGGTTATGCCACAGCGAGCGGGTTGGCCAACCCCAAGGTCTGTTTCATCCTGGTCGGCTGACCCTACATTTGCCCATCCAAGAAAACGTTAACAAGTGGTGTCATTATGGAAACTGTTACCAAATCCTATGCCGATGTGTTGGAGTATGTGCGGATGTCCCGGCGCAAGAACAAGCTCAAACGCGAAATTACCGACATTGAAAAGAAGATCCGTGACAACCAGAAGCGGGTGCTGTTGCTGGAGAACCTCTCCGACTACATCAAGCCCGGCATGTCGGTTGACGAGATCCTGGCCATCATCGCCAGCATGAAGAGTGATTATGAAGAGCGGGTGGATGAGTACATCATCAAGAACGCCGAGTTGTCCAAGGAGCGGCGGGATCTGACCCAGAAGCTGGCTGCCATGAGCAAGGACAAGAGCTAAGGTTCTCGGGGGCGAGGCCTGCAATCTCACCGATAAAACCCGCAACTACGCCCATAAAAAAAGCCACCTGACGGTGGCTTTTTTGTTAGCGGCTTACTCCATTACGGATTGGCAGCATCATGGCTTGCCTGGCTGCGCATGCCGCTCACCCCGGCGGGGCGGCGTGAATGCATGACCGGCTTGCGCTCGTAGGGCGGGTAGTCCACCACAGGGCGAGCGGGCAGCGCCGGTGCTTCTTCCGGCTGGGCCATCTGGCGGGTCACCAGTTGCATCCGGGTCACTACCCCCGTCGCGGTGGTGAGTGACACCACAGGCTCGCTAGGTGTCGGCACGGTGACGGCGACTGGCGCCGGTACGGCTTCAGCATGCACGGCAATGGGCGCATCCACCTGGGACAAGGGCGCATCCTCCGCCGGCACAGTCGCTTCGTCCAGCGGCGCTTCTACCAGCACCACATCATCGGCAACCACGGCATCGGGTTTACGGCGGCGGGAGCGCCGCTCATGTTGCGCCATGTCCTCGGCCACTGCTGGCGCCTCGGGCTCAGCCGCATCGGCTTGGCTAGCGTTGTCGCCGGCCACCACGGGCACTACCTGTGGGTCGTCCTCGGCAACCTGTGCGGCCTCTTGACGACGCTGACGGGACTCCTCGTTGATCCGCTTACGGCGCTGTGGACGCTTGGTCGGTTCAACCGCCTCATCCTTAACGCTTTGCGGTTCAGCGTGCAGTTGATCTGTCACCTGCTCCTCCTCCATCTCGACGGCGTCAACCTGAGTGTCCGGACGGGCGGGCTCCTCCTCATCATCGATCATGATCATGGGTGGCAGGTTAGTCGGCATCACTGGCACCAGGGGTTCCACCATGGGCGGCTGCGGTTCCGCAAGGGGGGCCGGCGCGACTGCCTGGCTGACCAGCTCTGGCGTGGCCACTGGCAATTCAGCCGCCTCGGTAGCAACGCGTACCTTACGACGTTGGTTGCGACGCTGGCGGCGTTCGGCCACCTGCTCTTCCTTGGGGGCGCGGCTGTGTTGCTCGGTCTGCACCGCCTCCAGTGGTTCCGCACTGTCGGTCAGCGGCTGGGGATTGCGCGGCTTGCGCTCAGCACGGGGGCTCGCCTCTGTGCCTGTCTCTTTGGGCGGACGAGGACGACGCTCGCCACGGGCAGGGCGTTCGGCCTTATCGGCTGGCGCCTCGCCCCGGGGGCGGCGGTTGGCCGGGCGGGTTTCGGGCTTGGCCTGGCTGTCATCCTCTTCAGCCTTGTCGGCCTGCGGGCGGCTGCGGCGGTTGTCTGGGTTGGCAGGACGCTTACGCGCACCATCCCGACGACGTTGTTGTGTCTCGGTTTTGGCCTTGGCAGGAGTGGCCTCGGGCGTCGGCTTGGATTCAGCCGTCGGCTTGAAGAGTGCCATGATGGCGGCAAACAGCTTGCTAAACAGGCCAGGCCCCTGGGGCAGTACCACAGGCGTAACAACCGGTGCTGGGGCCGGAGCTGTGGGCGCCGTGACAATCTGCACCGCAGGTTGTTCGCTACGCACTACCTTACTGGTATCTCGGGGAGTGTAGACGTCCTTGGCTAGTTCGCTCTTGAGCTCATAGCTGACGGCCTCAGTCACTTCACTGCTGCGTACCCGTGAGACGTCAAAGTGCGGGGTTTCCATACCTTGATGGGGGATGATGAAGATCCGCACCTGATGGCGCTCTTCCAACCGCTGGATGGCCGGGCGCTTTTCGTTGAGCAGGTAGGCGGCAACATCCACCGGCACCTGGGCATGCACCTGTTCCGTGTTGTCCTTGAGCGCTTCTTCTTCCAGCAGGCGCAATATGGCCAGCGCCAGGGATTCGTTATCCCGGATGGTGCCTTGGCCCATGCAGCGCGGGCAGACATGAGTGCTGGATTCATTGAGCGAGGGACGCAGCCGCTGACGGGACAGTTCCAGCAGACCGAAACGGGAGATGCGACCCAGCTGAATGCGGGCACGATCCTGACGGACGGCATCCCGTAGCCGGTTTTCCACCTCACGCTGGTGACGCACCGGCGTCATGTCGATGAAGTCGATGACAATCAAGCCACCCAGGTCGCGCAGGCGTAATTGACGGGCAATTTCATCGGCGGCTTCCAGGTTGGTTTGCAGGGCCGTCTCTTCGATGTCGCCCCCCTTGGTGGCGCGCGCCGAGTTGATATCGATGGAGGTCAGGGCCTCGGTGGGATCGATGACGATGGAGCCGCCGGAGGGCAGACGTACTTCGCGCTGGAACGCGGACTCGATTTGGCTCTCGATCTGGTAGTGGGTGAACAGCGGAATTTCACCGTCGTACAGCTTCACCCGATTGACGAAGTCTGGCCGTACCAGCTCGATGTGCTGCTTGGCTTTCTCGAACACCACAGGGTTGTCGATCAGGATCTCGCCAATGTCGCGGCGCAGATAGTCGCGGATGGCCCGCACTATCACATTGCTTTCCTGGTGGATCAGGAAAGGTGCCGCCTGATCTTCAGCCGCTTGCTTGATGGTCTCCCAATGCTTGAGCAGCACGTTAAGATCCCAAGCCAGCTCTTCGGGCGACTTGCCCACCCCGGCAGTACGGACGATCAGGCCCATGCCTTCAGGGACTTCTAGCCCGTTGAGGGCTTCCTTGAGTTCGGTACGCTCATCCCCTTCGATGCGACGGGAGATGCCGCCCGCGCGGGGGTTATTGGGCATCAATACCAGGTAACTACCGGCCAGGCTGATGAAGGTGGTGAGGGCGGCGCCCTTGTTACCACGCTCTTCCTTGTCGATCTGGACGATGACTTCCTGGCCTTCCTTGATCACTTCCTTGATGTTGGGGCGGCCGTGGAGGCTGTAGTTGGCGGGGAAATATTCGCGGGCAATCTCTTTGAGCGGCAGGAAACCGTGACGTTCGGCGCCGTAGTCAACGAAGGCAGCCTCCAGACTCGGTTCGACGCGGGTGATTTTCCCTTTGTAGATGTTGGCTTTTTTCTGTTCGTGCCCTGGACTTTCAATGTCCAGGTCGTAAATGCGTTGCCCGTCTACCAGGGCAACGCGCAACTCTTCTTCTTGAGTTGCGTTGATTAGCATTCTTTTCATGGGTGTCTCGATAAAAATGAAGCCTCAAGCTTCGCCGTTGTGCTGCTGGACGGCTGCCGTGCACCGGCCCCGAGTCAATAGCATGGGTTAGCAACCTCCCGGTTGGATCATGCGTGGGGCGCGCTAAGGATGCGGACGGCGACCTGCAGGCTCTGCAGCCCGTAACGGAAGGCGCAGACGCCGATATCCAGCTTCTTTTTTGTGACTTTTCCTCGGCTTCCGACCGCAATATTGGGCTCAGTGCGTCGCATGGTCTGTTGCTTGTGACGGCGAAGAGCCCGTTTTTTCTATCGGATCTGGCTCAAAACAAGCCAGTTGGCCTAAAAAAAACAGCGCATTATTTCATTTTCCCTCAATCTATAGCAAGGCGGCTTTTTCGCTTTGCGACAAGGATGCACTTCTGGAGTAGAATCCGCGCCATGAATACAGCAAACAACCGGGTGCAGCTCCTCACCATAGAGGCTGAGCAAGAGGGGCAACGCATCGACAATTATCTCAAGACTCAGCTTAAGGGCGTCCCGAAAAGTCTCATTTATCGCATTTTGCGTAAGGGTGAGGTGCGGGTTAACAAAAAACGGATAAAACCTGAGTACAAACTCTGTACCGGTGATGAGGTGCGCGTGCCGCCCCTGCGGCTGGCCGAGGAGAACGCCTTGCCCTCGGCCAAGCTCAGCAGCATTCAGGCGCTGGAGCGCCAGATCTTGCTGGAGGACGAAGGCCTGATCGTGTTGAACAAGCCGGCGGGTATGGCGGTGCATGGCGGCAGCGGGCTGAGCTTTGGCGTGATCGAAGGGCTGCGGGCCCTGCGCCCCGAGGCGCGCTTCATGGAGCTGGTGCACCGGCTGGATCGTGACACCTCAGGGTGTTTGCTGATCGCCAAGAAGCGCAGCGTGCTCAAGCATCTGCACGAGCAATTGCGGCTTAAGACCATGCGCAAGCAGTATCTGGCGCTGGTACGCGGTCAATGGCAGCCCCACGTCAAGGTCATTACGGCGCCTTTACTTAAAAACGTGCTGCAGTCTGGGGAGCGCATCGTGCGGGTCAATGCCGAGGGCAAGC
>JAJOIN010000075.1 GCA_021209335.1 Aeromonadaceae bacterium | reverse complement strand
CCTGCCCCACCCCCTCGGCTGCGGCGAGCCCCTGTTGCAGATAGGCCCGCGCCAGCGTGACGGCATCCATCAGGGCATCCCCCTGGGCCAGCCGGGTGGCGATGGCACTGGCGTAGCTGCAGCCGGTGCCGTGGCCGTGGCGGCTAGCGAGCCTGGGTGCCGCCAGCCATAGGGATTGCTCCGCCGTTAGCAGGTAGTCCAGACACCTCTGCCCCGCCCCACTGCCCCCCCTTGACCAGCACGGCGGCGGCGCCCCGGGATTGCAGCACGGTGGCAGCGCGCTCAATCTGCTCCGGCGTCGCCACCGGCAGCCCGGTCAGGGCCGCCAGCTCCGGCAGGTTGGGGGTGATCAGGCTCAGCAGTGGCAGCAACCGGTTCATGGCATCGCAGTGGGCCAGCCGGCCCATGACCTGGCCCGTGCTGGCCACCTGCACCGGATCGAAGATCACAGGCGGCCGCTGCCCTGGCGCCAGCTCGGCCAACCAGTCGCTCAGCCAGATCAGTTGCTCATCGCTTGCCAGGAGCCCCACCTTGATGGCGGCGGGCCAGAGATCGTCGGCCAGGGCGGCACGCTGGGCCTCCAGCAGCGGGAGACTCACCGGCGCCACCGCCGTGACGGCCACGGAATTTTGCGCCGTGATGGCAGTGACCAGGGTGCAGCCATGGCCCCCCAGATCCTGGATGGTCAGCAGATCCGCCTGCAGGCCGGCGCCGCCACCGCAATCCGAGCCGGCCAGGCTCCAGACGATGGGACGACTCATGGTCGGCCCTCGCCGTCCAGCGCCGGCTGGTAGAGTTCGCTGCCTTCGGCCACAAAGCGCGCCGCCTGGGCCTGCATGCCGGCCTGACGCTCGGCCTTGTCGGCCTCCATGGCCCGCACCTCTTGGCTTATCTTCATGGAGCAGAACTTGGGCCCGCACATGGAACAAAAGTGCGCCAGCTTGCCGGAGGCCTGAGGCAGATCCTCGTCGTGCAGCGCCCGCGCCGTCATGGGATCCAGCGCCAGGTTGAACTGATCCTCCCAGCGGAACTCGAAGCGCGCCTTGGACATGGCATCATCCCGGATGCGGGCGGTGGGATGGCCCTTGGCCAGATCGGCGGCATGGGCGGCAATCTTGTAGGCGATGAGCCCCTGCTTGACGTCCTCCTTGCCCGGTAGCCCCAGGTGCTCCTTGGGGGTGACGTAGCAGAGCATGGCGCAGCCAAACGAACCGATGAGCGCGGCACCTATGCCGGAGGTGAAGTGATCGTACCCCGGGGCTATGTCGGTGGTCAGCGGCCCTAGGGTGTAGAAAGGGGCGCCGTGGCAGTGTTTCAACTGCTCGTCCATGTTGGCCTGGATCAGGTGCAGCGGCACATGGCCCGGGCCTTCTATCATCACCTGCACATCGTATTGCCAGGCGATCTGGGTCAGCTCCCCCAGGGTACGCAGCTCGGCAAACTGGGCCTCGTCGTTGGCATCGGCGATGGAGCCGGGTCGCAGGCCATCCCCCAGGGAGAGGGCCACGTCATACTGGGCGCAAATCTCGCAGATCTCGCGAAAATGGGTGTAGAGAAAGTTCTCCTCATGGTGGGACAGACACCACTTGGCGATGATGGAGCCACCGCGGGAGACGATGCCGGTGACCCGTTTGGCGGTGAGGGGCACGTAGGCCAGCAGCAGGCCGGCATGGATGGTGAAATAATCCACCCCCTGCTCGGCCTGCTCAATCAGGGTATCACGCATCAGCGCCCAGGTCAGATCCTCCGCCTTGCCATTGACCTTCTCCAGCGCCTGGTACATGGGCACGGTACCGATGGGCACCGGGCTATTGCGCAAGATCCACTCCCGGGTCTCGTGGATGTGGCGACCGGTGGAGAGATCCATCACAGTGTCGGCGCCCCAGCGGGTGGCCCACACCAGCTTCTCCACCTCCTCCTCGATGCTGGAGGTGACCGACGAGTTGCCTATGTTGGCGTTGATCTTCACCAGGAAGTTGCGGCCTATGATCATGGGCTCGGCCTCCGGGTGGTTGATGTTGGCGGGGATGATGGCCCGCCCGGCGGCCACCTCGGCCCGCACAAACTCGGCGCTGATCCCCCCCTTCGGCCAGCCCCTGGCTCTCCCGCAGTGCGATAAACTCCATCTCCGGGGTGATGATGCCGGCCCGGGCATAGGCCAGCTGGGTGGGTCGACGGCCCGGCTTGGCGCGTCGTATCGCCGCTGTGTTAGCCATGCGCGGCAGATCCGCCGCCGTGATGGCCTGACGATGGGCCCGGGTCAGGCTGGCGCTGGCGGCCACCGGCTCACAATCCTGCCGCTCGTCAATCCAGCCCTGCCGCAGGCGGGGCAGCCCCTGGGTCACATCCAACTGGGCCGCCGGATCGCCGTAGGCACCGGCGGTGTCATACACCAGCACGGGGGCGTTCGCTTCCAGCACCGGCGCCTCCGGCGTGCCGCCCACCAGGGTCGGCGACAGGTGGATGCGGCGCAGGGGTACCCGGATATCCGGCCGGCTGCCGGTGACGTATAAACGATCCGAGTTGGGGAAGCTCTCGCCGGCCAGCTGGCCGATATAAGCGCGGGCCTGGCACGGCGCTCGCGGCGGGAGGGAGCGGTAGCGTCAGTGAGGGACGCGCGGGTTTGAGTTTCTGTCGACATAGCAAAGCTCACCTTGGGTTGTGGGTTTGCTTGTCTGAAGTGTTGAGGGCGGGTTGGCGGACTCCCGGGGGGGAGCTGGGCGCCGACAAACAGACAGGTCGTCTGGGTCGGCGCCGGTCCAGTGTCGTCCTGGCGATCTATCGGTGGACGGCAAGCCATTGGCGCCTTGTATCCCTTCGCAGGTATTAACCTGATCAGGTTCAACGGATCCCGAATGAACGGTCTCAGCCCCGGGGGGCACTCCGACAAGTGGCAAAAGTATGCCCCGCTGCCGTGCAGGGCACAAGTCCGACTAGCTCAAGGGGATGGACGGGGCAGCACTATTGGCCGTCTGAGTGGCGACCTGCCCGCCCTCCGGCAATCCCAGAGCCCGGTGGGGCGCCACCGGTACCTGGATCACCAGGGCGCCGTAGGGTGCCAGGATCTGTTCGACCGCCAGCGGCCGCTGCTTCCAGAAGTCCTGACTGCCCAGCGGCAGGGTGACGTGCTTGGGCTCGTCCTGCCAGTTGAACAGGCAGCCCAGCCAGTGATCACCGAAGCGCACCCAACCCTGATCAAAACTGGTATCGGTGAAGCGCAGCGGCGGTACCCCTGCCTCGGTCAAGGCTTGCAGGCGGGCCACCTTGGCCTGCCAGGCCGCATCCAGGGCTTGCAGCCGATCCCCCAGCAGCAGGCTGCCGCCGGCGGCCACCAGGGTGGCCAGATGGAAGTCGTATTCGGCCGGGCTGGCCTGCTGACCCGGGATGTCCAGCAGGCACAGACAGTCGGGATCCAGCCGCCACAGGCGGTCCGCCTGCCAGCTGCGGTAGAAGATCTCCCGGGCCAGCTGGCGAAAGCGCGGGCCGCTGCGCTCCACGTCATCCGCCACCCGCATACCGTGTACCAGCCCCAGGCTGGGCCACAGGGGGGCGTTGCAGCCCAGCAAGAAGGCATCCTCCCCGGCCCCCGCCAGCATGGCGGCGAGGCCAGCGCGATAGGCGGCCACCCGGCTGCCGCCATCGTGCCGGTCACCCGCCGGCAGCAGCCCCCAGTAGAGGGCGTCGAGCTTGAAGTAGCGGATGCCATAGTCACGCCGCAAGGTGGCAAACAGTTGACGCAGGTGATCCTGCACCGCCGGATGGCTGCCATCCAGACAGTACCAGGGGGTGCAGCGCCAGCCACCGTAGGTGACCTGCTCGGCGGCAATGGGCCGGCCCTGCTCGTCGTGGATAAACCAGTCTGGGTGGGTTTTAAACAGCTCAGAGTCGGGCTCGGCGATAAAGGGGGCGAGCCAGAGGGCCGGCTCAGCGCCCTGTTGCCGGATCTGTGCCACCAGGGGCGCCAGGCCACCGGCGAACTTGTCGCCAGGTCGTAACCAGTCCCCCATGGCGGCCTGAAAACCGTCGTCGATCTGTACAAAGGTGAGACCAGGCCAGTGAGCCTGCATCTGACTGAGATTTTCTTCGATGTCGGCGCGGCTGACGTCGGCATAGTAGTGATACCAGGAACACCAGCCGGTGGGGCGGCCGACCGAGGCCAGAGGGGGATGCTGTGCGGCGATCCGCTGAGCCAGCTGCTCCAGCACCGCCTCGCGGCTCGCGCCCTGTGTGATAAACAGGGATTCGCTGTGCCAGGGCTTGCCCGGCGCTGGCAGGCTGCCCTGGGTCTCCATCAGGATCTGTAAACGCCCGCCGGGGTAGAGGCGGAAGACCCCGACAAACTCCCGACAGGAGGTAAAGCCCAGCAGGGTCCAGCCGTTGGCCTGGCGCACCAGTAAGAGGTTGTAACAGCTGTGATAGCCCATCTCGCGCCCCAGACCATAGCTGGCATCCGGGCAGCGGCCTACCGCTGTGGGGGCATCCCAGGTACCGGCGGTCTGCGCCAGCATCTGGTAGCCCTCACCATAGATTTCAAACACGGGCTCACTGAAGGGGTAACCGTCGTATAAGACCCACTCGGCGGCACTGGTTGCCGCCGGCTGTGCGTGGCGGCCGGCAGCCTGCTGCAGGCTGGGGCCGTCCCAGCGCACCACCAGCTCGTCGCCCTGCCACATGGGCAGAGCCAGCCCGGGAAGGGTTTGCACCTGGCTTAGCAGTTCCTGGCGGAAGGCATGGATCCAGGGCGTCGGGCCCTTAGGCATGGGTTGACTACTCATGGCTTTTTATCCTGTTTTTCTTCGTTACTGTGATATTTTATGTTATTTAACAGCCCAATGCCGACTTTCGCACTAGGTCAACTCTGCTAAACTGTTATCCCTTCTTCATTTTTCGGAGTCACTATGGCGTGGTTGCTACCCCGTCTGCGCCTGGCCTGGGTGCTGCTACGGGATGCCCTGGTGCTGTTTGCCTGCCTATGGGCCGGCAAGGCCGTGGCCGCCCTGCTGCCGTTTAGCTTTCCCGGCAGTATTCTGGGCATGTTACTGCTGTTTGTCCTGTTGAATCTGCAGTTGGTAAAGTTGCGCTGGGTGGAAACCGGTGCCGGTGTGCTGCTACGGCACATGGCCCTGCTGTTTATTCCCGTCGGGGTAGGCCTGCTGGCGTATCTGGACGCCTTCGCCGACTCACTAATGCTCATCTTGCTCAACGTGCTGGCCGGTATCACCCTCATCTTGCTGGTGGTGGGCCGTCTGTATCAGAGGATGAATCGATGATCTTCTACCTGGCCCTGCCCCTGACCCTGGCGCTCTACCTGCTGACCCGGGCCCTCTATCGGCGCTTCCCTCTGCCGTTCATCAACCCTGTGCTGATCCCCATGCTGATCATCATGGGGATACTGGCGCTAGGGCAGCTTCCCCTGGCGCAGTACAAGGCGGGCACGGTGCCCATCACCTTCTTCCTGGAGCCGGCAGTGGTGGCCCTGGCCCTGCCCCTGTACAGCCAGATGCACCATATCCGCGCCCGCCTGCTGCCCATCCTCTTGTGCTGCCTGGTGGCGGTACTCATCAGCGTGGCCGGCACCCTGCTGCTGGGCCAGATCCTCGATACCCCCAACGCCATGCTAAGCTCGGTGGCCACCCGTTCCATCACCACCCCCCTGGCCATGAGTGTCAGCCAGAGCCTGGGCGGGATCCCGGATATCGCTGTGGCCATAGTGGTGCTGGTGGGGATACTGGGGGCGCTGGTGGGCTTCCCGCTGCTCAAGCTGTTTGGGGTCAAGGATCCCCATGCCCAGGGGCTGGCCATGGGCGCCTGCTCCCACGCCGTGGGTACGGCTGCCGCCGCAGAACAGGGGGTGGAACAGGGTGCCTTCTCCTCCCTGGCCATGGTGCTGTGCGGCATTCTCACCGCCCTGGTGGCGCCCCTGCTGTTTCACCTGCTGGGCTAGAAGGAGACCCCATGCTGACCGAGGTGCTAAGCGCCATTCATGCCCTGCCCACGCCATTGGCCAGTCTGTTGGCCGCTCAACTCAAGGCCAACCAGGCGGCGGGAACCCCCGCCTGCCTGCATGCCAGCCAATGGCAGGCCTTGCTGACCGCCACAGGGCTGGACGAGACGGCACTGAGTCTGGCCTTGCTGCCGGTAGCCGCCGCCTTCGCCCATACCCCCATCAGCCACTTCAAGGTGGGGGTCATCGCCCAGGCGGCCAGTGGTACCCGCTACTTTGGCGCCAATTTTGAATTCCCGGATCAGCCCCTGGGCGCCAGCATTCACGCCGAGCAGTCCGCCATCAACCATGCCTGGCTGACCGGTGAAACCCGTCTGTTGAGCCTAACGGTCAACGCCTCGCCCTGCGGCCACTGCCGCCAATTCATCAACGAGACCCCAGAGGGCCAAGGCGTGCAGATCCTGCTCCCCCAGGGGCGCTACAGCCTGGCACAGCTGTTGCCCCAGGCTTTTGGCCCGACGGATCTGGGCATCTCTCAGGTGCTGATGAGTGCCTCATCGCGGCCCCTGGCACCCATTGCGGGCGATCCCTTGCTGCAACAGGCGCACCAGGCCGCCGGCGCCAGCTACGCGCCCTATTCCGGCTGTCTGGCGGGCGTGGCACTGGAGTCCGCCTGCGGAGAGATTCTGTGCGGCCGCAGCGCAGAGAATGCCGCCTATAACCCCTCGCTGCCGGCCATGCAGTCCGCCTTGGCCCTGGCCCATCTGCAAGGCTGGGACTTAAGCCAGATCCGCCGTGCCGCGCTGGTGGAGACAAACGCGGCCACCTCGCAGCGACCGCACGCCCAGCTGGCACTGGCTAGCCTGTGCCAGGCGAAACTGGACTACCTGCGCCTGCCCTAGCCAGGCCGCGCTGGCCGGCCATCTTCCTCAATGGCAGCTGAACCAGAGATCTGCTGTCGCATGCGGGGTTTTACTGGGCCCCCTTGCCTGGGGTAAAGTGCCGATCCGCGTCCGGGCTTTGCCTGGCCGGATTGGTTTTCACCCTGATAGAGATACTCCATGCGCCTTCACATAGCCCCCTTATTGGCTGGCCTGCTGCCGCTGCTGAGCGCCTGCAGCAGTGCGGATCAGGCCCCGCCTCAGCAGGTTCAGACCCGTCCAGAGAGCAAGCTGTTGCCGTCGGTACCACCGGCCACCACCGGCTCCTGGCTGCAGGATAAGCGCAAGGCCACCCCTGGGCTGCCACAAGATGAAGCTCCCCTGGGCGAGTATGCCGCCCATCCCAAGGCGCAGGCCTTCATCGAACACATGGTGACCCAACACCAGTACGACCGGGCACAGCTCACCTATTGGCTCAGCCATGCCAAACGGCTCGATTATGTGTTGCGTCTGATGGATCAGCAGGCTCCCAGCACGCCGGGCCCCGTCGGCCCCAATGGCGCCTGGCTGCGTTACCGACAAAAATTTATCACCCCGGACAATGTGCAAAATGGGGTGGCATTTTGGCAGGAGCACGGGGAGACCCTCAGACGTGCCCAGCAGCAGTATGGGGTACCGCCGGAGATCATCGTCGGCATCATAGGGGTGGAAACCCGCTGGGGTCGGGTGATGGGCAAGACCCGTCTGCTGGATGCCCTGGCCACCCTGGCCTTTGACTACCCCAGACGCGAGGCCTTTTTCACCGGCGAGCTGGAGAACTTCCTGCTGATGGCGCGCGAAGACGGCGTCGATGCCCATGAACTGCGCGGCTCCTTCGCCGGTGCCATGGGCTATTGCCAGTTTATGCCCTCGTCCTTCAAGGCCTATGCGGTGGACTTCAATGGCGACGGCAAGACGGATCTGTGGGATCCCGAAGATGCCATCGGCAGTGTGGCCAACTACTTCCGCGCCCATGGCTGGACCCCCAATGGGCTGGTGGCAGTGAAGGCGCAGGGCCAGGCCCGGGATCTGGAGCCAGGTCTCAAGCAACGCTACCCGATCGCCAGCCTACGCCAGGCCGGCCTGACCCCGGTCGCGCCAATTAGCGACAACCAGGCCTTGCTGCTGCGGCTGGATATGGGGCAGCAGTACGAGTTCTGGTATGGGCTGCCCAACTTTTACACCATTACCCGCTACAACCACAGCGTCTATTACGCCATGGCCGTCTGGCAGCTGGGCGATGCCGTCAAGCAACAGTTGGCCTACGCCTACCAGTCGACCGATTAGTCGCTGTCACAACGCACAACGGGGAGCCTGGCTCCCCGTTGTGCGTTAGTTGATTCGGTGGCGTTAATGAGGCTTAAACTGATTGGTCCCCGGATCATAGAAGTAACCAATCTCCTCCATCTTCATGTCCAACTGGCCCTTGGTGAAGTTGAAGGTGGCCAGCAAATCCTCCAGATCCGGACACTCCAACCGCAGCTTTTCATTCACTATGCCCAGCAAAATGTTGGCATCCATACGCAGGTAACCGCTCAAGTCCATAGGATATCTCCTCTGTTGGCCTGGTCAGGCTAACTATAACGCCAGGCTGACCGGTCGAGGCAAGGCGGCGTCACATTTTATTAACGCTCCCAGTAGGCCTCTTCCAGGCTGTCTTCGCGCTCCGGCAGCCCACGGGACAGGCGGGGACTGCTCTGACACAGCACCTCGTAGCTCACCCGGTTGGCATATTTGCACAGCTGGGCGAAGGAGGAGTAGGACAAGAAAGGCGCCACATGCTTGGCGGAGTTAGGCACGGAGGCGCGGTGAAAACAGTTGGCGGCCATGTCATGCAAGACAGCGGAGAGCGCGCCATCCCCGGCACCGTTGGTGTTCTTGATCTTGTGCGGCCCACCCATGTAGGGCGAGATGTGGGAGAAGACCGCCAGGGGGGCCTGGCAATCCGCCCGCCGCATGGGGCGGCTGAATTCGAACCGGTTGAACTCGGCAATGCTGCCCGGCAACAGCGGATGACTGGTCTCCCGTTTGAAGGCCTCATCGGTATAACCGGCCATGAAGAGCCCCAAGGGGCCGGCGGTGCACAGCACCAGATCCGCCCACGCCAGGGATTTGGCGGCCGCCGCCAGGGGATCGCGCTCACCGGTCAGCACGGCGCCCTCCTCCTCGTTCATCGCCAGCACTGTGACATACTCGGCGATGAACGCCTGCCACCAGGCGGGATCGGCCTCAATCACGTGGCGGGTTCCCAGGGTCAGCACCACGGGAACCCCCGCCTCCTTGGCCAGGGCGACCGCCTTCATGGCAGACGCCTTCATGGTATCCCCCTCCTCGCCCCGCACCAGATAGGCGCTGATCACGAGGGCGGCCGCCCCCCGGATCACGGCTTCAGGGATGAAGGCTTGGCTCAAGCGGTTCATGGCCCCCGGGCTGATACCAAAGCTGCGGTCGCCGTCGGCGGTGACAAAGGTAAAGCAGCGGCCAATCGGGCCCTGCACCGGTTGCAGGTGATTGAGATCCACCCGGGAGGAGGTGCTGCACAGGTAGCGGTAGGCATAGCTGCCGACGCTGATCTGCTCACTCATCACCCCCAGCAGGATGGAACGGGAGTCGCTGAGCACCGAGTAGTTATGCAGGGTATTGGCCACGGTGCCACCGGCAAACTCGCTCCTGATCAGTGCCCCCTTCTGGATGGCCTGGTAGATGGCCTCGGCCGTCTCATCACTCACCAGCAGGGAGTGGCCCTTACTCAGGCCATGGCGGGCTAAAAAGGCATCGTCTACATGCGCCTCTATGTCCACCAGTGTCTGATCGATACCCACCACATAGGGCGAGAGACCGTCTGGACTGGCCAACGGCTGTATCATGGGATCGCGACGGTCCACCGGGAAGTAATGCTTGGACTTGCGTTGGCCGGGAAATTTCATCTGGGACACCGGGTTCAGGCTGGGGGCGCGCATGGTAACACGCCCCTTTTGCCGGAAAAAAGAGGCGATCAGGAGGCAAACGGTTTTCCGTTGCCCAGCGCCCGCCAGGCCAGCTGCACCAGCAGATCCAGGTGCTCCGGCTGGTCATTCAAGGCTGGAATGTAGTGGTATTCCTCGCCCCCGGCGGCCAGAAACACCGCCTTGCCCTCCTGGGCTATCTCCTCCAGGGTCTCCAGGCAGTCGGCCGCAAACCCCGGACAGATCACATCCAGCCGCCGCACTCCGCTGGCCGGCAACTGGGCCAGCAGCTGGTCGGTATAGGGCTCAAGCCAGGGCTCCTTGCCAAAGCGCGATTGGAAGGCCAGCCGCCACTGTCCCTCATTCAAACCCAGCTCCTGAGCCAGAGCGGTGGCCGTGGCCTGACACTGGGCCGGATAGGGATCCCCTTCGCGGGCGTAGCGCTGCGGAATACCGTGAAAGGAGATAAGCAGACAATCGCCCTGCCCGTTTTGCTGCCAGTGCTGGCGCACCCGATTGGCCAGGGCGGCGATATAAGCGGGGGCCAGGTGATAATCCCGCACCAGGTGCAGGGCCGGCACATTCTTCTCGCGGCGCATCACCCTCGCCCAGCTATCCAGCACAGGCGCCATGGTGGTAGAGGAGTATTGCGGATAGAGCGGCAACAGACAGACCTCCTCCACCCCCTGCTCCTTAAGTTGCTGCCAGGCCGTGGCCAAGGAGGGTTCACCATAGGTCATGGCCAAGCACACAGGCCAGGCCAGATCCGCCGCCAGTAACCGCGACTTGACCCCTGCCTGCTGCCGGCGGCCTATGGCCAGCAAGGGGGAGCCGTCAGCGGTCCAGATGGGCGCATAGTTGCGGGCCACCCTGGGGCTGCGGCGCGGTAAGATCACCAGCTCCAGCAGCGGTCGCCACAACCAGGGGGCCAGATCCACCACCCGGCTGTCACGCAAGAAGGGGCGCAAGAAGGCCTTGACGCCTTCGGGGGTCGGGCTCTGCGGGGTGCCCAGATTCACCAATATCAGGCCTTGCTTGTGGCGCATCATGTTACCTCAGGCAAAAAAAACGTCCGTACAGGACGGACGTTAATACAGGGCATGGGGGCGAGCAAGCTTAGGCGAGCAAGCTTAGCCCAGCAGGCCAGCCAGCTGGCTGCTGACGGCGCTGACCGCCTGAGTACCATCCAGGCGCTCGTAACGGGTACGACCGGCGTCCGCCTCAGCCTTGTAGTAGCCAACCAGAGGTTCAGTCTGCTGGTGGTAGATCTCCAGGCGCTTGCGCACTGTGGCCTCTTCGTCATCCGGGCGGATCACCAGGGCTTCGCCGGTGACGTCGTCCTTGTCAGCCTGCTTGGGCGGATTGAAGATCACATGGTAAACACGACCCGAGCCCGGGTGTACCCGACGGCCGGCCATGCGCTTGACGATCTCCTCGTCCGGCACGTCGAACTCCAGCACGAAGTCGATGATGATGCCGGCGTCTTTCATGGCATCGGCCTGGGGAATGGTGCGGGGGAAGCCATCCAGCAAGAAGCCCTTGGCACAGTCCGCTTGGGCGATGCGCTCCTTGACCAGGCCTATGATGATGTCATCAGACACCAATTGGCCCTGATCCATCACTGCCTTGGCCTTGAGGCCCAGGGGGGTACCGGCCTTGATGGCGGCCCGCAGCATGTCTCCGGTGGAGATCTGCGGAATACCGTACTTGTCCATCAGAAACTGAGCCTGGGTGCCCTTTCCTGCGCCCGGGGCGCCGAGCAAAATGATGCGCATACACTGCTCCCTAATTGTCGGATACATCTAAATTGTCAATTGCGGCGCAAAAGCTACACGCTTTGCGAGCTTTCCTCAACCTTTTGCTGGTCACCCAGATTGCTATGCCGCTTAAGGTCATAGTACTGCTGCTTTTGCTGATACATGGCCTTGTCCGCCATACGGTACAAGGAGGCCAGGTGGGTGCTGTGGGTGTCAGCATAACCGACACTGAAGCTGATACCATGCTCACGTCCGGCCAGGGTGGCGGGTTGGAACTGCGCCTCCTCCAGCCGCTTTTGCAACCAGGCCCGCTGGCTCAAGCTCTCACCAGTCAGGACGATGACATACTCATCGCCGCCGATGCGATACAGGTAGCTGGTCACGCCCTGCACGCAGCCTCGCAGCCGCTCAGCCACCGTCTTGAGCAGGGCATCACCGGCCTCGTGACCTTGCGAGTCATTGAGCTCCTTGAGGCCATTCACGTCCACCAAGAACAGCCCGACCTCGGTATCCAGTGCCGTCTCCAAGCCGGTCATCAGCTGATCGAAGGCGATGCGGTTGCCCAGGCCGGTGAGGCCATCGGTGCGCGCCCAGAAG
Organism: Aeromonadaceae bacterium; assembly: GCA_021209335.1. Taxonomy (GTDB): domain Bacteria; phylum Pseudomonadota; class Gammaproteobacteria; order Enterobacterales; family Aeromonadaceae; genus Pseudaeromonas. The sequence continues at coordinate 7,077 of JAJOIN010000075.1, read as the reverse complement.
GCCAACTTGTTATTCAGCGCCCGCTTCTCCAGGTAGCCACCCAGCTCACGGGCAAACAGCAAGAGCCCCTTGAGCTCTTCGTCCCGCAAGCTGCGGGCCGCCACCTGCAACCAGCCGCTGCCATGGTTGGTGGGCAGGCTGAAGCTGTAGACGCCGTCCTCCAGTGTGTAGTCCTCGTCATTACGATAGCGCGGTGCCGGATTGGATTGCGGGAAGCCCTCCTCCTTGTGCTGCACCGTCACCATAGGCTCCCCCAGGCTCAGGCTGATGGCAAAGGGCAGCCCCAATTCGCAGGCGGTAATATGCTTGACCGCGTTCTTGAGCACCTGCTGTGGCGTGGCGTCATCGGTGAGCTGTTGGCGTAGCAGGATCAGCTGGTTATAGAAGCGGTTGGTGATCTCGATCCGCTGCAGGCTCAGTGCCAGCGTGTTGGTGCGCTCCTCCACCTTGGACTCCAGGCTCTGGTTAAGCTGGGTCAGTTCCTTGAGGTAGAGATCCTTTTCATTGGCCAGGCTCTCAAGCTGATGATTTTGCCGCTCCAGATCTGCCACCTGCTCGCGGATCCGCCCCTGCATCTCCATCAGCAGACGCTCGGTATGAGCAAACTCCCAGATGCGGGTGTCCGAGTTCTCCACCGGCAAGCCTGCCTCCATGCGCTGAATGATGGCATTGAGGCCATTGAAGGCCCGCAGCACAGGCGTGGAGGAAAGACTCAGCAGCACCATGAGAAACAGCATGACGAGCAGTTGCACCACCAGGAAGGGCCGGATGAATTCCTTGATGGCGGTATCCATGCTTTCAATGGAACGGCTGATACGGATATAGAGGGTCAGGGCATCGGTAAAATCCCTATCCTGGATGTCCAACGACAGTGTCTGGCTGACGGTATTATCCGGCAAGCTGGTGAGCTGGGGGGCTATCTCCAGCACAGTGCTGTCATCCACCTCCTGTTGCTTATGCAAACGGTGGAAGGGAACCAGCGCCAACAAAAAACCCTGTACCGCCTCCTGCTGCCGTAAGCCAAAGCTGGTGACCACAGATGCAAATACCAGCCCCTCATTGTTGCCTTCGGGCAACAGCAAGGGATCCTTGATGGCCCAGATCAGCCCGCCTTGTACTCCCTCGTTGGCCAGCTTGCGCAACTTGGCCAGCCGGGCCTGCAGCGCCTTGTCCTGCTCCAACGGCCGAATGCGACCACCGTAGCTCTCCTTCACCTTGCCGTCAGGTGTGACCAGGTACAAGGAGGCGATGGCGCCATAACGGTTGGACAACGCCTCAAAGCGGGCCTGCACCTGGGCGCTGTAGATCAGGGTGGAGAGCCCCTTGATGATGCTCTCGTGGCCGGTGAGCAGCCGTACTCCCTCTTTGAGGCCGATCAGCTGGCGCTCCAGGCCATCACGGACACGGAATGCCTCCCCTTTGAGTTCGCTGGTCAGGTTATCGGCGGCATAGGTACGCAGCGCCTGATACTGCATCAGGCTCAAGGTCCCCACCGCTATCAGGGTAAACACCAGCACCAGCAGCAGATAGAGCCGACTAAGCCGGATCATTGGGCCGCTACCTCCTGTTGCGCCTGCTGCTGCATCAATTCGGCGATCTCGGCAGGCAGATATTCTCCGTCAAACAGCATGATCATGCCTTTGCCCAGTACCAGCCAGGCAATCAGCATCTGGCGACTGTTGGGCATGGGGCGGGAGGCCTGCAACTGCTGATACAGCACCTTGCGCCGATCCCCCATCTGCGGCAGCAGGGCATCACCGACGGCACGGATGGCCGGAAAGAGTCCCGAGTGCTGATAGAGATCCGCCTGTACCTCAGGCGAGAGCAGGAAGCGGGCCAGGGCGTGTGCCGCCTCCTGCTTGGCCTTATCCAGCCCCTGACTGATGGCCAGCACATAGGAGCTGGACATGGGTTGCATCTGGCCACCCGCGAAACTGGGCAGGACGGCCACCCCCAGCTTGTCACCGAGCCGCTCCTTCAAGGCTTGGAAGGCCCAATCGCCATCGATGAGGTAATCAATCTTGCCCTCATAGAAGGCTTGTTCGTTACAGGTCAGCTCGCAGCGCGAAGCCGAATGGCGATCTGAGATGGCCTTATAGCGCTCCAGCGCCCGGATCATCTGCGGAGTGTCAAAGCCAAAGCCGTCTCCGGCCAGTGGCCAGCCGCCTTGGGCGGTGAGAAAGGGAATAAACCAATAGGCCTGAGAGCGCGGCCAGCCCAGGCGGCCATCGGGGATCGCCTCCAGGCTGTCCGGCGGTGTCACCTTGTCCTTGCGGTAATAAAGAACCAGCTGATTGCCTTGGTTGACCGGTATGCCATACCACTGGCTGCCGATCTGCCCATCACTGCGCAGCGATAGTCCCTGGGTCAGGCTGGCCGGCCAGGGGGCCAGATGATAGGTATCCAGATTGCTCAGCTGATCGCTGGGCATGAAGTAGAGATCCGGCAGCACCACGGAGGACATCACCTTGTCCCGCAGGTCATCGGCGCGAAAATGATGCTGCACGATATGATGACCGGTCTGCTGTTCGAAACGCTCCAGCACTATGGGTTTCAAGTGCTCAAGACTGTGAGCATTCCACAAGAGGAGTTCAGCGGCGCTGGCATACAGGGGCAGTAGGCCACTCAACAGCAGGATAAGCAGTTTGCTTTTTAACACTTGGCCTCCAAGCGGTCCGGCAACTTAATCAGTTGATAACATTGTGTCACCGGACCGCAATTTGGCAATTACACAAGTGGGGACTTGTGATACTCCCGGAGCTTTACCCGGCGATGGGTGTCAAAAGTAGACGATTGAGCCGTGCCACGAAGCTGGCGGGGTCATTGAGGCCCCCCTGCTCGGTGAGCTGCGCCTGCTCCAGCAACAGCTCGGCCCACTGTACAAAGGTCTCCTCATCCTGCACCGCCGCCATGCGCTGCACCAGCGCATGTTGCGGGTTCACTTCCAGAATGAACTTCTGCTCCGGCACCGGCTGACCCGCCGCCTGCATCAGCTTCATCATCTGGCTGCTCATGCCGTAGGCATCGGTCACCACACACGAGGGGGTGTCGGTCAGTCGGTGGCTGATGGCCACCTTCTTCACCTTGTCACCCAGGGCACTTTGCAGCCGTTCCACCAAGGAGGCAAACTCCTTCTGGGCTTCCTCGTGCTGCTTACGGCTTTCCTCGTCTTCCAGCTCACCCAGGGCCAGATCGCCACGGGTGACGGAGATAAGCTGCTTGCCATCGAAGTCGGACAGGTGGCTCAACAGCCATTCGTCCACCCGATCCCACATCAAGAGCACCTCGACGCCCTTCTTGCGCAGCAGCTCCAGGTGCGGGCTGTGCTTGGCGGCGGCATAGCTGTCGGCGACTATGTAGTAGATCTTCTCCTGCTTCTCCTTCATGCGGGAGACATATTGCTCCAGGGAGACATTCTGCACGTCGCTGTCGTTGTGGGTGGAGGCAAAGCGCAGCAGCTTGGCGATCTCCTCCTTGTGGGCATAGTCTTCCGCCGGCCCTTCTTTTAGCACATTCCCGAACTCGTTCCAGAACAGCTGATACTTGTCGGCATCGTCCTTGGCCAGCTTGGCCAGCATGCCCAGCACCCGCTTGGTACAGGCCTTGCGCAGCTGGGCGGTGACCTTGTTGTCCTGCAGGATTTCCCGGGAGACGTTCAGCGGCAGATCGTTGGAGTCCAGCACCCCCTTGACGAAGCGCAGGTAGGTGGGCATGAACTGCTCGGCGTCATCCATGATGAACACCCGCTGCACGTACAGCTTGAGGCCGCGTTTTTGCTCGCGATTCCACAGATCCCAGGGGGCCTTGGCCGGCACATACAGCAGGCTGGTGTACTCCTGAGTGCCTTCCACCCGGTTGTGACTCCAGGCCACTGGGTTTTCAAAGTCGTGGGACAGGTGCTTGTAGAACTCCTGGTACTCCTCGTCGGTGATCTCCTTGGGGCTGCGGGTCCACAGGGCGGTGGCGCGGTTGACCTGCTCCCAATGGCCTTCGGTGGCCGGGATAGCGTCATCCCCTTCACCCTGAGCCGGCTCGCCGTCCTTCCACAATTCGACCGGCACGCTGATATGGTCGGAATACTTGCCGATCACGCTGCGCAGTTGCCAGTCATCCAGGTACTCGTCTTCGCCTTCCTTGAGGTGCAGGGTCACGTCGGTGCCACGACCGGCCTTATGGACATCCGCCACGGTGAAGCTGCCGGTGCCGTCGGATTCCCAGCAGACGCCGCGATCGGCGCTCTGACCGGCGGCCCGACTCACCACAGTCACCTTGTCCGCTACGATGAAGGCGGAGTAGAAGCCCACGCCGAACTGGCCGATGAGCTGGGAATCCTTGGCCTGATCGCCGGAGAGGTGGCTGAAGAACTGGCGGGTGCCGGATTGGGCTATGGTGCCCAGGTGTTCAATGGCCTCGTCACGGCTCATGCCGATGCCGTTATCCGAGATGGTCAGGGTGCGCTTGTCCTTGTCGATGTGCAGGCGCACGCGCAGCTGGCCGTCATCCTCAAACAGGCTGGCATCGGAGAGGGCCTTGAAGCGCAGCTTGTCGGCGGCGTCCGAGGCATTGGAGATGAGCTCCCGCAGGAAGACTTCCTTATGGGAGTAGAGGCTGTGGGCCATCAGGTTAAGCAGCTGCTTAACTTCGGTTTGAAACCCGTGGGTTTCCTTGTGAACGGCTTCTGTCATCTTCTGTTCCTTCGATGAAAGCGTGACTAAACGACAGAAGCCTAGATGGGGCCGCCTGGGGCAATTTCAAGTCGGAAAATGCCAATACAATCGCGTTTGTTGAAAAAGCCGTCACTCCAGCGGGCGGCGACCACTCAGCGAGTGGGACAAGGTGGTGCCGTCCACCAGCTCCAGCTCACCGCCCACCGGCACGCCGTGGGCGATGCGAGTGACCCTGACGCCACGCTCCCGCGCCAAGTTGGCGATGTAAAACGCCGTCGCCTCCCCTTCGATGGTAGGGTTGGTAGCCAGGATCAGCTCCTCCAGCGGCTCCTCGTCCAGCAACTGGGCCAGTCGATCCAGCCCCAGCTCCGCCGGGCCAATACCGTCCAAGGGGGACAGGTGGCCCATCAGCACGAAGTAGCGGCCGCTGTACAGATGGGTCTGCTCCAGGGCCGCCAGATCTGCCGGTGTCTCCACCACACACAGCTGACGCACCGCCGCGCGTTTGGGGTTGGCGCAGATCTCACACAGATCCTGCTCGGTGAAGGTGCGGCAATGCCGGCAATGGCCGATCTCGCTCATGGCGCGGGCCAGCACCTTGGCCAGACGTTGACCCCGCGGCCGCTCCCGCTCCAGCAGAAAAAAGGCCATGCGTTGCGCTGACTTGGGGCCTATGCCGGGCAGCACCTGCAACTCCCGGATCAACTCATCAAGCAAAGGACTAAATTTCATCTCACAGACCTGTCACACAGATTAAGAGGGCGGCTGATGCCGCCCTCTTATGACTCACGCTGGGGATCAGAAGGGCATCTTGAAACCCGGCGGCAGCTGCATGCCGCCGGTGAGTTCGGCCATCTTGCTCTTGTTCTGCTCCTCGACCCGCCGCACGGCATCGTTGAAGGCGGCGGCCACCAGATCTTCCACCATCTCCAGATCGTCTTCTACCAGGCTGGGATCAATGACCACCCGACGCACGCTGTGACTGCCGGTCATGGTGACCTTCACCAGACCCGCCCCCGCTTCGCCGGTGACTTCCATGTGGGCCAGCTCTTCTTGCAGCTTTTGCATGCGATCCTGCATCTGCTGCGCCTGTTTCATCAGATTGCCAAGTCCACCTTTTCCAAACATCTCGTCGCTTCCAAATTGGGGGCCCAACCGGGGGCCGTTAACAGGATTTGAGTGGCTGGATACTATCAGCATCCAGCTCGGCGCCAAAGCGCTCAATCATAAATTGCACATGGGGATCCGAGGCCAAGGAGTGCTCTGCCGCTTGCTGCAAAAGGGCGTAACGCTGCCGCTCTATCTGCCAAGGCGTTGGGCCCTCGGGCCCCTCCAGGCTCACCTGCAGCTGCACCGGCTGGCCAAGGTGCATCCCCAGCTGGCTAGCTAACTCGGCAATGGCCCGTTCACTCACCAGGTGTCTGTGTTCGGCGGCCAAGCGCAGCTGCCAAGGCTGGCCGCTCATATCGCAGCTAGCGTTCAGGCACAGCTGGCGCAAGCGGCCCCGGATACCGGCCGCCACCATCAGCTCGGCCCAAGGATCGCCGCAATCGCGCAACAGATCATCGCTCTGCCACAGCTCGCCAGCCTCGCCGTCCGCCTCGATCACGGCCGTCGGGGCCTGAGTTGGTGCCGACATGAATGGCTTGGCTGGCGGCGGTGACAGTGAAGCGGGTGACATCGGGGCCTGCCGCTGCCCCTCAGGCTTTGGGGGCAGCGGCGCCTGCGGCGGGCTCGCCGGGGCGGCCGATTCGGGTTCCCCCAGGCTCACCAGATCCTCGTAGGCACTGAGGGGAATATCGTCCCAGGGCGGCGGTTCTTGCGCGGCCTGTGCTGGCTGGGCGGCGGAGGGCATAGTCGAGGACAAGGAAGGCGGCTGAGCCTCGGGCATAGGCTGAGCCTCGGTCATAGAAGGCGGCTGAGCCTGGGCCGGGGCCACGACTGACGAGGCCACTGCCGGCGCGCTTGTCGGCTCGGGGCGCAGGGCAGGATTGGCGACCTGGCCTGCGTGGGCAGACAGACGCGGCTCGCCGGCGTCACTCAGACGCTGGCTGCGCAGCCGATTGCGCAGCTGCAGCAACTTGGCCACGCCGGCACTGCCAGCATCCTCGTCAGCCGCCTGACTCGCCATGGCCACTGGGGCCGGGGCTGACGGGGCGGTGCTCATCTGGGTCTCAAGCGGCACAGGGGCCACGGTGGGCGCTGGCAAGTCGGCATCCTGGCGCCAACGCGCCGCCTCGGCCAGCAGCTGCGCCTGCTCGTCCACCAGTGACTGCATGGCCTGGGCATCGGGCTCTTCTTGTTCAGCCGATACGGGCTGCGCCACCACAGCCGGCGTGATACCGGTCTGCTCGGGCGCCGTGCTCAGTGGCGAGGGCGTGCCGGCCTGGGCGTGCGGCAAGACACTGCG
>JAJOIN010000099.1 GCA_021209335.1 Aeromonadaceae bacterium | reverse complement strand
ATCCCCTACGCCGGCAATGCCGTCACCAGCGACATCGCCTATGCCTTTGGCACGCCGCCGGTGGATGCCGAGGCCATCAAGGTGCGCTATGGCTGTGCCCTGGGCCGCCTGGTCAGCAAGGAAGACACCATAGAGGTGCCCAGCGTGGGCGGTCGTCCGGCCCGCAGCTTGCAAAGACAGACGTTGGCGGAGGTCATTGAGCCTCGCTACAGCGAGCTGCTTGGCATGGTGCATGACGAGCTGCAGCGGGTGCAGAATGAATTGCGGGCCCAGGGGGTCAAGCATCAACTGGCGGCCGGTGTGGTGCTGACCGGCGGCGCGGCGCAGATCGAGGGGATTGTCGAGTGTGCCGAACAGATATTCCAATGCCAGGTTCGGGTGGGCGAGCCCATGAACGTGCGCGGTCTGACGGATTACGTGCAGGCGCCGGCGTTTTCCACCGCGGTGGGCCTGTTGCAGCACGGCAAGATGCATCAGGGAATGGGTGTCCGTGATGCATCGGTGAAGACCAGTGTGGGCGGCCTGTTCAAGCGGCTGAGCACCTGGTTACGGGGCGAATTTTAATTTTTGCGATGACAGCAAAAACAGTGCGGAGAAAAAATCATGTTTACGTTTGAACCGGTAGGAAGCCAAGGAGACGACGCCGTCATCAAAGTGATCGGGGTCGGGGGCGGCGGTGGCAATGCCGTCGAGCACATGGTTCGTCAGAGCATCGAGGGTGTGCACTTCATCGCCATCAATACCGATGCCCAGGCGCTGCGCAACTCGGGCGCTGAGTCCACCGTCCAGATCGGTGGCAACATCACCAAGGGGCTGGGGGCGGGGGCTAACCCGGACATCGGCCGCGAGGCCGCGTTGGAAAACCGCGATGACATCCGCCAGATGCTCGAAGGCTCCGACATGGTGTTCATCGCCGCCGGCATGGGCGGTGGCACCGGGACCGGCGCCGCGCCTGTGGTGGCCGAGGTGGCCAAGGAGCTGGGCATCCTGACCGTGGCCGTGGTGACCAAACCCTTCAACTTTGAAGGCAAGAAGCGGATGAGCTATGCCCTGCAGGGCATTGACGAGCTGTCCAAGCACGTGGACTCCCTCATCACCATCCCCAACGACAAGCTGCTGAAGGTGCTGGGGCGTGGCGTCAGCCTGCTGGATGCCTTCAAGGCGGCCAACGATGTGCTGCTGGGCGCCGTGCAGGGGATTGCCGAGCTCATCACCCGCCCAGGCCTCATCAACGTCGACTTTGCCGACGTGCGCACCGTGATGCGCGAGATGGGGACGGCCATGATGGGGACCGGTATCGCCCGGGGCGATGACCGCGCCGAAGAGGCCGCCGAGAAGGCTATCTCCAGCCCGCTGCTGGAAGACGTGGATCTGGCCGGGGCCCGCGGCATCCTGGTGAACATCACCGCCGGCATGGATGTGACCATGGAAGAGTTCGAAACCGTGGGTAACGCGGTCAAGGCCTTCGCCTCGGAAAATGCCACCGTGGTGGTGGGTGCCGTCATCGACCCGAACCTGGAGGACGAGCTGCGGGTGACAGTGGTGGCCACCGGGATTGGCAACGAGCGCAAGCCGGAGATCACCTTGTTGAAGACCGCCCAGAAGGCGGAGCCGCCGCGCCAACGGCCGTTCGACAACCCGCTGCCGCGGTTTGAAGATCGCCCGTCCCAGACGGCGGTGAATGCCGAGCCGGTGGCGGCTCGCAGTGAGCCGGACTACCTGGACATTCCGGCCTTTCTGCGCAAACAGGCGGACTAAGTTCGCCTATTGAGACTGATTAGCCTTTAAGCTACAGTTGTGTTACCATGCGCGCCCCGGGATGGTCTGACCTCCCGGCTGATTGAGGTAACCCTATGATTAAACAGAGAACACTCAAGAAAAGCGTTCATGCTACCGGCGTAGGCCTGCATTCGGGCCGCAAGGTCTCCCTCACCTTCCGACCGGCCCCCGTCAATACGGGCATCGTCTATGTGCGCAGCGACTTGTCGCCTGCCGTAGAGATCAAGGCCCAGGCTGGCTTGGTGCGTGACACCATGCTGTGCACCGCCTTGGTGAACGAAGCGGGCACCCGTGTGGCTACCGTGGAGCATTTGTCTGCCGCCCTGGCCGCCCTGGGCATCGACAATCTGTTTATCGAAGTGGATGCCCCCGAGATCCCGGTGATGGATGGCAGTGCCCACCCCTTCCTCTATCTGCTGCAATCCGGCGGCATCGAGGAGCAGGCGGCCGCCAAGCAGTTCTTGCGCATCAAGAAGCCGGTGCGGGTGGAGGACGGTGACAAGTGGGCCGAGTTCCTGCCTTATGACAAGGGCTTCCGCCTGGACTTGCAGATCGACTTCCGCCATCCGGTGTTTGATGGCCAGAACCAGCATCTGGTGATGGACTTCTCCGGCAGCCGATTCCTCAAGGAAATCAGCCGTGCTCGCACCTTCGGCTTCATGAAGGACATAGAGTACCTGCACTCGCAGAATCTGGCCCTGGGTGGCAGTCTGGAGAATGCCGTGGTGCTGGATGAGTACCGAGTACTCAACGAAGAAGGCCTGCGCTACGAGGATGAGTTCGTCAAGCACAAGCTGCTGGACGCCGTGGGCGATCTCTACATGTGCAACCACAGCATCCTGGGCGAGTTCCGCGCCTACAAGACGGGCCATGCGGTGAACAACCTGCTGCTGCGCACCCTGTTGGCCGATGCCGAGGCCTGGGAGCTGGTCACCTTCGAGACCGAGCGCGCCCGCTCTCCCATCCGCTACATGGATACACAACTGGCACTGGCCTGACGCTATTTTTGGCCGTTGCAGAAAATCGGATAAAAAGGCACCGGATCTCCGCCCCGGTGCCTTTTTGCTTTATGGGATGCTGACAAATGCAACATGGCTTGTGTTAGGCTGTGGTCAACCCTGAGCGGTGCCGGCGGGCTGGAACACTTGAAATGACTCGCTCCAGCCGCCATTTAGCATGGGGTTATGTGATTTCCGTTAGCTTTCCATCATTGGGCAAGCCCTGGGCACAGTCCTGGCTGGCGCTATGGGGTAAGATACGACGCCACCGGTGTGAGGCGGCGGGCCAGGCTGGGCCCCGATTTTTTTCAACCCGGATGATGGGTTCTCCACCGAGGTGAGCGACAAGCAGGTGTGCGCTATCGTCTTGGCCTAGCCAGATACCGACGTCACCTTGGTTCCTTTCTGGCGCCCGTTCCTGACGCAAGAATTTGAATTAGAAATACTCTGAGAGTTGCTTTGGCATGATTACGAAAATTTTTACCAAGATCGTGGGCAGTCGCAACGACCGCACCCTCAAGCAGTTGCGCAAAATCGTCAAGCAAATCAACGCAATGGAGCCTCAGTTTGAGGCGATGAGCGATGAGGCACTCAAGGCCAAGACGGTGGAGTTCCGTCAGCGTCTGGAGCAGGGTGAAACCCTGGAACAGCTGTTACCCGAAGCCTTCGCCACGGTGCGGGAAGCGTCCAAGCGGGTCTTTGGCATGCGTCACTTTGATGTCCAGCTGATGGGCGGCATGGTGCTCAACAGCAACCGCATCGCCGAAATGAAAACCGGGGAAGGTAAGACGCTGACCGCCACCCTGCCGGCCTACCTGAACGGTCTGACCGGCCGCGGTGTGCATATCGTAACGGTCAACGACTATCTGGCGCGTCGTGATGCCGAGTGGAACCGCCCGCTGTTCGAGTTCCTCGGCCTGACGGTTGATTGCAACGTGCCGGGCATGGGTCACCTGGAGAAACAGCGCGCCTATGCCGCCGACATCACCTACGGTACCAACAACGAATTCGGGTTCGACTACCTGCGGGACAACATGGCGTTTTCACCGGAGCAGCGGGTGCAGCGTCCGCTTTACTATGCCCTGGTGGATGAAGTGGACTCCGTGCTCATCGATGAGGCGCGTACCCCCCTCATCATCTCGGGTGCCGCCGAGGATAGCTCGGATCTCTATATCAAGATGAACCAGCTGATCCCCCTGCTGAAGAAGCAGGACAAGGAAGACAGCGAAGAGTACCGCGGTGACGGTCACTACACTGTGGATGAGAAGTCCCGCCAGGCGCTGCTCACTGAAACCGGCCAGGAATACATAGAGCAGCTGCTCAAGGACCACGGCCTGCTGGCTCAGGAAGACTCCCTGTTCTCCGCCGGCAGCATCACGCTGTTGCACCACGTCAACGCCGCCTTGCGGGCCCATACCCTGTTCGTCAAGGACGTGGATTACATCGTCAAGGATGGTGAGGTGGTGATCGTCGACGAGCATACCGGCCGCACCATGGCCGGTCGTCGCTGGTCAGAAGGGTTGCACCAGGCCATCGAGGCCAAGGAAGGGGTCAAGATCCAGAACGAGAACCAGACCCTGGCCTCCATCACCTTCCAAAACTATTTCCGTCTGTACGACAAGCTGGCGGGGATGACAGGCACCGCTGATACCGAAGCCTATGAATTCCAGCAGATCTACGGGCTGGAAACCGTGGTGCTGCCCACCAACCGCCCCATGGTGCGTAACGACATGGGCGATCTGGTGTATCTCACCGAGGAAGAGAAGTACGCGGCCATCATTGAGGACATCCGCAACCGGGTGGCCGAAGGGCGTCCCGTGCTGGTGGGTACCATCTCCATCGAAAACTCCGAGCGCATCTCCAACGTGCTGGCCAAGCAAGGCATCAAGCACCAGGTGCTCAACGCCAAGTTCCACGCCAAGGAGGCCGATATTGTGGCCCAGGCCGGTCAACCGGGGGCGGTCACCATCGCCACCAACATGGCCGGTCGGGGTACCGATATCGTGCTGGGGGGCAACTGGCAGGCAGAACTCGGCAAGCTGGAGTCACCGACTCCCGAACAGATCGAGGCCATCAAGACCGCCTGGCAGCAGCGTCATGACGAGGTGATCGCCGCAGGCGGTCTGCACATCATAGGCACAGAGCGTCACGAGTCCCGCCGCATCGATAACCAGCTGCGTGGCCGCTCCGGTCGTCAAGGGGATCCGGGCTCCTCCCGCTTCTACCTCTCCATGGAAGATAGCCTGATGCGGATCTTCGCCTCGGATCGGGTCACCGGCATGATGAAGAAGCTGGGCATGGAATACGGTGAGGCCATCGAGCACCCCTGGGTGACCCGGGCCATCGAGAACGCCCAGCGCAAGGTGGAAGGGCGCAACTTCGATATCCGTAAGAACCTGCTGGAGTTCGATGATGTGGCCAACGACCAGCGTAAGGTGGTCTATGAGCAGCGCAACGAGCTGCTGGACAGTGGCGACATCTCCGAGACCATGAACCTGATTCGCGGCGATGTGATCAACGGCGTGATTGACGAATACATAGCCCCTCAGTCGCTGGACGAGAGCTGGGATATACCGGGGCTGGAGCAGCGCTTGAAGCGTGACTTTGCCCTGACCCTGCCGATTGCTCAGTGGCTGGCGGAAGATGACAAGCTGTTTGAAGAGTCTCTGCGCGAGCGGATCGTCGCCGAGGCCGAGGTGGCCTACCGTCATAAGGAAGAACTGGTGGGTACGCCTGTGATGCGGCAGTTCGAGAAGTCGGTGATGCTGCAGACGCTCGACAACCTGTGGAAGGAGCATCTGGCGGCCATGGATCACCTGCGCCAGGGCATTCATCTGCGCGGTTACGCCCAGAAGAACCCCAAGCAGGAGTACAAGCGCGAGTCGTTCGAGCTGTTTACTCAGATGCTGGAAGCCCTCAAGCGCGAGGTGGTGAGCATCCTCAGCCGGGTACAGGTGCAGGAGCGGGATCTGGATGCCCTGGAGGAGCAGCGCCGCCGTCAGGCTGAGGCCGCCCCACGGCAATATACGCATGCCGCCGAAAATGCCCTGGCGGATGAGGCCACCCCAGCCGCCGAGCCGGAGCCGCGCCCCTTCGTGCGGGAAGAGCAAAAGGTGGGGCGCAACGATCCCTGTCCCTGTGGCTCGGGCAAGAAGTACAAGCAATGTCACGGCAAGCTGGTTTAACATTCCAGCCAGATAACAAGAGGCGGCCGGGGGCCGCCTTCTTTTTTGGCGCAGGAGGATAGGATGAGTGAGTCCCGAGTTTGGGTCGCCGTCGGGGTGATCCGTGATGCGGCCGGACGGGTCTGCATCTGCCAGCGGCAGGCCGGCCAGCATCAGGCCGGCAAGTGGGAATTTCCTGGTGGCAAGGTGGAGGCAGGGGAGAGTCTGCCCCAGGCGTTAGCCCGAGAGTTGCAGGAGGAGATTGGCATAGCGGTGGCCGCTTGTGAGCCGCTACTGGCCATCGAGCATGATTATGGCGACAAACAGGTGCTGCTGGATGTCTGGCTGGTGAGTCAGTTTGTCGGTGAGGCCCGTGGGCTGGAGGGGCAGCCCTTGCGCTGGGTCAGGGTGACTGAATTGGCGGACTACGCATTTCCCGCCGCCAATCAGGCGATAGTGGCGCATCTGCAGGGGATGAGGCAGGACTAGTGGTCCTGCGGCTCATCCTCCGGCCAGTCCTGCTCATTGAGCGCTTCTAGGCCATTGCCCGGGATGCGCTTTTCTTCATCGGCCCATTCGCCCAGATCGATGAGTTGGCAGCGCTTGCTGCAAAAGGGGCGGTAGGGGCTCTCTTCTCCCCAGATGACCTCCTGGCCACACTGGGGGCATTTGACGGTCAGCGGCATCGGACTTCCTCTTAACAGCGGGCCAGCTCGAAGTGGATATCCCCCAACCGCTGATCCGCCAGGGGCAGGAAGCGGATGGCAAAGCGGCTACGGTGGCCACTGACGGTGGGATAGCAGCCCAGCTCGGCATCCAGGGTCAGACGCAACAGCTCGCACCCTTCGGCAGCATCCTGATAGAAGGCGCACTTGGCGGTGACTGTCTGGAAGCTGCCCTGCTCCCGCCACAGATCCAGCAACAGGGTATTGGCCGTTTGCAATAACTTGAGTTCGCCGAGCCAAGTCTGGGCCTGGGCCTGGCGCCAGGCCTGGGGCTGGGCCTGGCGCCAGGCCTGGGGCTGGGCCAGCCAAAGGGGAAAGATGGGCACATCAAAGGGACACAGGCCGCCGGGGATGACGAAACGCTGGCGCAGGGCACCTAAGAATTTGTCCTCCTTGAAGCGGCTGCCGGGGCGGCTGGAGCGGGGCAGCAGGTAGGCCTGTTGCTGCAGCTCGGCACACAGGGCGTCCAGCTTGGGGATGTCGACACCGGGCCGTTCACGCCAGCTTTGCATCTTGAGCCGCAGCCGTTCCATGTCCTTGCTGAGATCGCCTCTGATGTCGCAGCGCTCTGCCAGCTCCATGAAGTCAAACAAGGCCTTGAAGAAGGCCAGGCTCTGCCCGGTTTCGGCCATGGCTTGATTGGCTTGCATCTGCGCAAACAGATTATCAACCCGCAGGTAGGTGCGGCACTTCTCATTGAGGGGAAATTCGTAGCTGATCGTGTTCAATGGACAACTCGTTGTGCATAGGCAAAGGCGCGGCTAGTGTAGCGGTTTCTGATGGGGGGCGAAATTGTCTGGGCCACATTTGCTGGCGGCCAAGGCGAGATAGTGTCGATGCAGCCGGCGCACCTCCGCCTCCAGCTGCGTCAGGCTGAGCCCCTCGTTGCTTAATACATCATGGGCACGGGCCAGGCGCTGTGCTCGCGTGAGTTGGGCGGCCAGGATGGCGCTCACCTGCTCCTCGCTGACGCCATCCCTCGCCAGGGTGCGCTGCCGTTGGGTCTGTTCGCTGACATCCACCACCAGCACCCGGTCCACCAGGCGTTCCAGCCCGTTTTCCAGCAGCAGTGGCACCATGAGGATCACATAGGGCGTGGTGGCGCGGCGGCACGCCTCCCGCATGGCCGCCTCTATCCTGGGGTGCAGCCATTGCTCCAGCCAGTGGCGCTCCTCGGCCTGCGCGAAGATCCGCTCTCTGAGGCGACGCCGATCCAATTGGCCATCCGGCTGCAAGAACTCAGGGCCAAAATGGGCGACTATGCCGGTTAGCCCCTCGCTACCTGGCGTCACCACCTGTCGGCTTATCTCATCGGCATCCACCACGGCGATGCCCTGGGCGGCAAATTCGCCGGCCACGGTACTCTTGCCACTGGCGATGCCGCCGGTGAGGCCGACAATAAAAGGCGCCGTCTTAGTCATGTCTCATACCAGATGCCGCAGATACCACTGGGTGATGGCCTCGCCCCAGTTGAGGGCGATGAACCCCGCCAGGGTCAGATAGGGGCCGAAGGGGATAGGTTTGCCGGCCTGATGCCGACGCAGCAGCAAGAGGCTGATGCCGATAAGGGCCCCCACCAGGGAGGAGAGGATGAGGATCAGCGGCAGGGCCTGCCACCCCAGCCAGGCCCCCAGGGCCGCCAACAGCTTGAAGTCGCCATAGCCCATGCCCTCCTTGCCGGTCAGCAGCTTAAAGCCCCAGTAGAGGCTCCACAACAGCAGATAGCCGGCCATGGCGCCGATCACCGCATCCGCCAGCGGCACAGTGCCGGTGAGCAGGTTCAGCAGCAGGCCCAGCCAGAGCAGGGGCAGGGTGAGCTGGTCCGGCAGCAGCATTTTGTCCAGATCGATGAAGGTGAGGGCCACCAGGGCCCAGGTCAGCAGCAGGTAGCCGGCCAGCATCAGGCTGGGCACCTGACCCCAGGCCACCAGCAGGCAGAGCAGCGCATTGGTCAGCTCCACCAGGGGGTAGCGAATGGAGATGGCGGCACCACAGCCATGGCAGCGGCCGCGCAGCAGCAGCCAGCTGAGCACGGGAATATTCTCCCAGGGGCGGATGGCATGGCCACAATGAGGACAATTGGAGCCGGGCAACAGCAGGTTATAGCGGGCCGGTAGGCCGTCCTCGGGCTGTGGCTGGCCGAAATAGTCGGCAAATTCCGCCTTCCAGCTACGCTCCAGCATGATGGGCAGGCGATAGATCACCACATTAAGAAAGCTGCCCACCAGCAGGCAAAAGAGGGTCAGCAGCAGGTAATAGAGCCAGGGCAGTTGCAGGTAGAGTTGAGTCAGCACGAGAAGATCGCCAGGTTAAGAACACAAAACCGGGGCCACCGGGGCCCCGGTTGTCATTAGAGCATCACTTAATCACGCTGCCCAGCTTGAAGATGGGCAGGTACATGGCCACCACCAGGCCGCCCACCAGCACCCCCAGCACCACCATTATGATGGGTTCGATCAGGCTGGATAGGCCATCCACCAGATCATCCACCTGCTGCTCATAGATGCCGGCTATCTTGGAGAGCATGTCGTCGATGGCGCCGGACTCTTCGCCGATCATCACCATCTGAGTCACCATGTCCGGGAAGAGATCCACGGTGCGCATGGCCACGTGCATCTGCATGCCGGCGATGACTTCATTGCGGATGGCCAGCACCGCATTCTTGTACACCACATTGCCCGAGGCGCCGGCGGCGGAGATCAGCGCCTCCACCAGGGGGATACCGGCGGCGAAGGTGGTGGCCAGGGTGCGGGCAAAGCGAGCCATGGCCGCCTTGTGCAATATCATGCCCACCACGGGCAACTTGAGCATGGCCCTGTCGGTGGCATCCCGTACCGCCTGGGAGCGTCTATGTGCCCGAACGTAGGCAAAGATCAGCGCAATCACGCCACCGAAGAACAGGTACCAGGATTTTTGCAAGAAGCGGGAGAGGTTGATGACCATCTGGGTAAAGGCGGGCAACTCGGCACCGAAGCTGGAGAAGATCTCCTCAAACTGGGGCACCACAAACAGCAGCAGTATGGAGGTGACTATGATGGCCACCACCATGACCGCTGCCGGGTAGAAGAGCGCCTTCTTGATCTTGGATTTGAGCGCCTCTGCCTTCTCCTTGTAGGTGGCGATGCGATCGTAGATCTGCTCCAGGGCGCCGGATTGCTCGCCGGCGTCCACCAGATCGCAGTAGAGATCGTCAAAGTAGCGCGGATGCTTGCGCAGGGCCTGGGAAAGCGGAATGCCTGACTCCAGATCGGCGCACACCTGGCCGAGCAATTCCCGCACGCCACTCTTTTCATGGCTGCGGGAGAGCAGCTGGATGGATTGCACCAGGGGCACGCCGGCGGAGAGCATGGTGCAGATCTGCCGGGAGATCATGGCGATGTCCATGGGCTTCACGGCATTGGCATACTTGGAGAAGATGGACTGGCTCTTCTTGCGCACCTTGCTGGCGTTTACCCCCTGCTTGCGCAGCTCTGCCTTCACCGTGACTATGCTGTCGGCCTGCATCTCGCCGGAGACCTTCTGGCCCTTGCGGTTAAGGCCCTCCCAGCGGAAGGGATAGTATTTCTTGGGGGCAGCAACACTTCTTGTGGGGGCAAGCGCCATGGTCTAAATCCTTTGGGTCATGTCTTGGGTGGCACTTTGCCGGCCACCGGGGAAACAGGGTTCAGGCTCCGTGATGGATGAGTCCCTAGCCGTTGGTGACGCGATTGACCTCGGCCAGGCTGGTGACGCCCAGCCGCGCCTTGTCGAGGGCCGTCTGGCGCAAGGTGCGCATGCCCTGCTCCTGGGCCAGGGCAGAGATCTGCAGCGAGTTACCCCCTTCCATGATGAGGTTGGCGATCCCCTCTGTCATGGGCATCATCTCGTAAATGCCCACCCGGCCCTTGTAGCCGCCGGAGCATTCGCTGCAGCCTGCCGGCTTGTACAGCTTGATGCCCTGCTCGACCTGAGCCTGGCTGTAGCCCAGGGCCAGCAGCTCTGGCTCGGGCACATGCTCGGGTTGCTTGCACTTGTCGCACAGGCGACGGGCCAGACGCTGGGCCATGATCAGGGTGACGGAGGAGGCCACGTTGAAGGCCGGCACCCCCATGTTCAGCAGACGGGTCAGGGTCTCGGCGGCCGAGTTGGTGTGCAGGGTGGAGAGCACCAGGTGGCCGGTCTGGGCAGCCTTGATGGCGATCTCGGCGGTTTCCAGATCCCGAATTTCCCCCACCATCACCACGTCCGGATCCTGCCGCAGGAAGGCGCGCAGAGCACTGGCAAAGGTGAGCCCGGCTTTCGGGTTCACCTGCACCTGGTTGATGCCCGGCAGGTTGATTTCCACCGGATCTTCGGCGGTGGAGATGTTGCGCTCGGCGGTGTTGAGAATGTTGAGGCCGGTGTAGAGGGACACGGTTTTGCCTGAGCCGGTGGGCCCTGTCACCAGTATCATGCCCTGGGGTTTATCCAGCGCCCCCAGATAGAGGGACTTCTGCCGCTCGTCGAAACCCAGTATGTCGATGTTGAGCTTGGCGGCGGAGGAGTCGAGGATCCGCAGTACAATTTTTTCACCCCACAGGGTGGGGAGTGTGTTGACACGCAGATCGATAGCCTTGCCCTTGGCCAGCTTCAACTTGATGCGGCCGTCCTGGGGCAGGCGGCGCTCGGCAATGTCCAGCCGGGACATGACCTTGAGGCGGGCGGAGAAGCGGCTGGCCAGATTCACCGGCGGGCTGGCGATCTCGTGCAGTATGCCGTCCACCCGAAAGCGGATGCGGTACTTGTGTTCGTAGGGTTCGAAGTGCAGATCCGAGGCACCGCGGCGGATGGCATCCAGCAGCACCTTGTTGATGTACTTGACGATGGGGGCGTCGTCATCGCCGCCGCTGGCGGCATCCTCGTTCATCCGCCCGTCGTCGTCACTCACCTCCAGCTCACCGATCTCACTCTCGGTGAGCTCCTCCACGCCTAAGGCCTCAGACTCACTCTCGGTGAGCTTGCCGATGGCCTGCTGGAGCTTGAGCTCATCCACCAGCAAGGCCTCGGTATGCAGGCCAAAGCTAAAGCCAAAGTCTTCCAGGGCCCCCACATTGGTGGGGTCGGACAGGGCCACGTAGAGGGTATGGCCCTGGGTGTAGATCGGCAGGGCGTGGTGTTTTTCGATCAGCTTGTGGTTGAGATATTTCTGCGGGATCTCGGTCAAATCGAAGGCGTCAAGATCCAGCAGAGGTATCCCATACTCCTGCTCGCAAAACTCCGCCAGGGCGGCGCTGCCCAGTATCTTGTTCTCCACCAGGAAGCTGATCAGCGGCTTGCGCTGCTGGCGGGCCTGGGCGCTGTACTTTTGCGAGTCTTCGTCTGTCAGCAGGGCCGAGGCCACCAGGCTAAGGGCCAAGCCGCTATTGGGAGAGGCGGTCATGGAGGCGCTATCCTTGGTCATCCAGTTGACTTAGAGGCTAAAAAGGGCGGCAAGCCGCCCTTATTATTCAAGTTATTGATGGCTTATGAGCACAGATTGGTTGGGGCACAGACAGCTGCCCAGGTCACAGCGGCGCCACTCGCGCTGGTCGGCGTTATTGTGTAAGTAGCACCAGAGATGCCTGAGCCCGCACCGGTAGCAACAATCGCAGCCGTAGTAGCGGTAATGGTTACGGAAGCGGTGTTGTCGCCTCTATCGGCATCATTCAGATCTACCCCAACCTCGGCGGCGGTATCACAGGCAGTCACGTCATTGGCATGCATCTGCAAGCAGACTTCCATCTGAGTGCGCACGCCGTTGGCGGCAGTAATTACTTCACTGAAGCGGGCGCGATTGGTGTAATTCTGATAGGCCGGCAGGGCGACGGCGGCCAAAATAGCCACGATGGCCACAACGATCATCAATTCGATCAGGGTAAAACCAGTTTGCTAGTTTGCTTTTTCATGGTTAAGTTTCCTTACGTTCCATTCCTGGGAAGAAGTTGGGCGAAGGCGGACTCATGCCTGCCTCCATGCTCCGTTACCGATGATAACGGGGTTTTAGATAGTTGCCTATGCTCCTTTGAGGCCGATCCTCCTTGATTGCGCAAATCTGTGAGACGTACCAGAAAGTAAAGCCCAAAGGTTTCGAGGATGAGAATAATTTGGCAGGGGGCGCTTGACTTTTTTTTGAGCTAGCTCCAAGCGGGGCTTGCTGCTACCGATTCAGCCTGCCTCGGTAAGGTGGCCGCGCCAAGATTCCCTCCCCTTGTTCAAGGGGAGGGTTAGGGTGGGGTTAGTCTTTTGCGGTAAGCAACCAAGTACTCTTGAAGGCTTGCCAATACCGCTGGCAGCTGCGTCATGATGTCATGGTTGGTAAAGCGCAGTGTGCTCAGACCCGACTGATGCAGAAAATCATTGCGTTGCCGATCGTGTCGAATGCCCGATTCTGTGTAGTGGCTATCGCCGTCGACTTCTATGACCAGCCTGAGCTCTGGGCAATAGAAATCGACTACATAAGGCCCGATGCCGTGCTGACGGCGGAACTTGGTGCCGAGTTGCCCATGCCGGAGGTAATGCCAAAGCCGTTGTTCCGGTTCTGTCATTGTTTTTCTGAGTCGACGGCGTAGAGCGAGATTGGTTTTGTCGTTAAACAGTGAGGCCATGCGGGTTTGTCGGTGTGTTTTTTACAGGTTAGTGGAGAATTGCTACCCCCTCCCTGCCTCCCCCTTGGCAGGGGGAGGAGCAAGAAACGACTAGCCGGTAAAGCGCATGGAGAGATCCAGGGCCTGGACATGCTTGGTGAGGGCGCCCACCGAGATAAAGTCCACCCCGGTACGGGCATACTGGCCTATGGTCTGCAGGCTGACGTTACCGGAGACCTCCAGCTTGGCCGGCTGGCCCAGCTGACGGTTGATGGCCACGGCCTCCGCCATCATCTCGGGGGTGAAGTTATCCAGCATGATGACATCGGCGCCGGCTGTGATCGCCTGGCGCAGCTCGTCGAGATTCTCGGTTTCCACTTCCACCTTCTTGCCCGGATTGAGCTGGCGGGCCCTGCTCACGGCCGCCGCTATGCCACCGCAGGCCAGGATATGGTTCTCCTTGATGAGGTAGGCATCAAACAGCCCCAGGCGGTGGTTCTTGCCGCCGCCGCAGGTGACGGCGTACTTCAAGGCGGTGCGCAGGCCGGGAATGGTCTTGCGGGTGTCCAGCAGGCGGCATTGGGTGCCCTCCAGCTCCTTAACATAGCGGGCGACCGTGGTGGCGACGCCAGAGAGGGTCTGGATAAAGTTGAGGGCGTTACGCTCGCCGGTCAGCAGCAGGCGCGCCGGGCCATGTAGCCGCACCAGCAATTGATTCGGCGTGATGGTCTGACCATCCTCAACCTGCCAGTCTAGCGTGACCTGGCCGCCCAGCTGGGCAAACACGGCGTCGGCCCAGGCCTTGCCGCAGAAGATGCCGGCCTCCCGGGTGATGATGGTGGCTGCGGCCTGCTTGTCGGCGGGAATGAGTTGGGCCGTGATGTCGGCGGCGGGATCCAGGGTGCCACCCAGATCTTCGAGCAGGGTGTCGCGCACGGCGCGTTCAATATCCTGTTGGCGCATTGTCTGTCCTGTGTGGTCCGGAGTCAGGCTCCGGCTCTTGGTCAAGATGGGCCAAGAATAGCATAAAGGCTTGCTATGACTCATCTTTGTGCCTGTTATCCACCCGCTTGGCCGCTTCAGGTGGCCCGATTGGTCAAACCTTGTTCGTCATGGCCAGACTGGGCGTCAGGCTTTGCGCCGCCGGTTGGCCTGGCGTAGAGTGGATGCCCCATAACGTAGGCAATAGCGGGCAGCGGGGAGGACGGCATGGCATGGCAAATTGAAGCGGGATGGTTGCAGTCGGTACGCCAGCTGCCGTCACCCCACTGCAATCCCAGGCCGGCTGGCGAGATCTCCTTGCTGGTGGTGCACGGCATCAGCCTGCCGCCCGATCAGTTTGGCGGCCCCTGGATTGACGATCTGTTTCTGGGGCGCCTGGATCCGCACGCCCACCCTTACTTTGCCGAGATTGCCGGGCTGGAGGTCTCCGCCCATTGCCTGATCCGGCGCGATGGCAGCCTGACCCAATATGTCTCTTTTCTCGAGCGGGCCTGGCATGCCGGCCGCTCCTGTTTCATGGGCCGGGAGGCCTGCAACGACTTCTCCATCGGGGTGGAGCTCGAAGGCACCGACACCACCCCCTACACAGAGGCGCAATATCAGAGCCTGGGCAGCCTGGCCCGTTGCCTGATGGCCGCCTATCCCCAGATCACCTGCGAGCGCATCGTCGGTCACAGCGATATCGCCCCGGGCCGCAAGACGGATCCCGGCCCTGCCTTCAATTGGTCACACCTGCGCGACATGCTGGCCAAACCGGAGTAAATCGGCCCTATGGCCGCTGGTTTTCCCGGTTTGGCTTCCTGCCTGCAGTCGCTTTGATTCAGATCATTTTTTCTTGGACATTTGTTAATGGTATTGATAACTTGACTCTCCAATACCACAATTGGTAATACCAATTTAACAAGTGAGTAGCATGAAGCAGCCACCCTCAGCGCCCACCAAACTCGCCGACAGCATAGTGGCGGAGCTGGAGCAGATGATAGTGGACGGCTCCCTGCAACCGGGGCAGAAGCTGTTGCCGGAGCGGGAGCTGGCGGTGCAGTTTCAGGTGTCCCGCCCTTCCTTGCGTGAGGCGATCCAGCGTCTGGAGGCCAAGGGCCTGCTCTATCGCCGCCAGGGTGGCGGTACCTATGTGCGCAGCGAGTTAAGCCAGGGCCTCGCCGATCCCCTGTTTGATCTGCTGGAGAGCCACCCCGACTCACAACTGGATCTGCTGGAATTTCGCCATGCCCTCGAAGGCGTGGCTGCGTACTACGCCAGCCTGCGGGCCAACGAGGCGGATCTGCTGGCCATGCGTCAGGCGGTCACCGGCGTTGAACTGGCGCAGGAGGCCGGGGACTCTGCCAGCGAGGCCGTGGCGGTGGCCGACTTTTATCTCGCCATGACCGCCGCCTCACACAATGCGGTCTTGCTACATTTGGTACGGGCGATACGCCCACTGTTGGAGCGCAACATCCAACGCAATATCGACGCCGTGGCTTCCCGCCCCGGTGCAGTGATTCGGATCCGTCGCCATCGCGCCGAGCTGATGGCGGCGATCCTGGCCGGGCAACCGGAAAGGGCCAGGGATGCCTGCCATGAGCACCTGGCTTTTATCGAGGACACCTTGCTGGATATTCAGCGGGAAGAGCAGCGCCTGTCTCGTCCCCCGCGGCGGATCCATCAATAGTGCCCATGTGATCAAGCAAGCGAACTTTTGCTGTCAACGAGATAGGAAACAGCCATGTCAGAACGCCTGATAAACGATGTGGATCCCGTGGAAACCCGTGAGTGGATCGATGCCCTGGAATCATTGCTGCGTGAGGAAGGGCCGGAACGTGCCGGTTACATCCTGGAGCAGTTGGCCGCCGAGGCCCGCAAGGCCGGTCTGGCCGTGGCCGCCGGTGGTGAGGGGGTTCTGACCGACTACCTGAACACCATTGCGGTAGACGACCAGCCGGCTTACCCGGGCAACCTGGAGCTGGAGCGCCGCATCCGCGCCATCATCCGCTGGAACGCCATCATGATAGTGCTGCGCGCGTCCAAGAAGGGGCTGGATCTGGGGGGCCACATGTCTTCCTTCTCCTCCTCCGCCACCCTGTATGAAGTCTGCTTCAACCACTTCTTCCGCGCCCGCAACGACAAGGACGGTGGTGATCTCGTTTACTTCCAGGGTCACATCTCCCCCGGCGTCTATGCCCGCGCCTTCGTGGAAGGCCGTCTGACGGCCGACCAGCTGGACAACTTCCGTCAGGAAGTGGATGGTCAGGGGCTGCCCTCCTATCCGCACCCCAAGCTGCTGCCCGAGTTCTGGCAGTTCCCCACCGTCTCCATGGGTCTGGGCCCCATCGGTGCCATCTATCAGGCCCGCTTCCTCAAGTACCTCACCGATCGCGGTCTGAAGGACTGCTCCGAGCAGAAGGTCTACGCCTTCCTGGGTGACGGTGAGATGGACGAACCTGAGTCCAAGGGTGCCATCACCATCGCCGTGCGCGAGAAGCTGGACAACCTGGTGTTCGTCATCAACTGCAACCTGCAGCGTCTGGACGGCCCAGTGGTGGGTAACGGCAAGGTGGTCAACGAGCTGGAAGGCCTGTTCAAGGGCGCCGGCTGGGATGTGGTCAAGGTGCTGTGGGGCAGCAAGTGGGACGAGCTGCTGGCCAAGGACAGCTCCGGCAAGCTGATCCAGCTGATGAACGAAACCCTGGACGGCGACTACCAGACCTTCAAATCCAAGGATGGCGCCTACGTGCGCAAGCACTTCTTCGGCAAGTATCCGGAGACCGCTGCCCTGGTGGCCGATTGGACCGACGAGCAGATCTGGGCCCTGAACCGCGGTGGTCACGATCCGCGCAAGGTGTTCGCCGCCTTCGATCGTGCCCGTCACGCCAAGGGCAAGCCCACCGTGATCCTGGCTAAGACCATCAAGGGTTATGGCATGGGTGAGGCTGCCGAAGGCAAGAACATCGCTCACCAGGTCAAGAAGATGGAGCTGGACTCAGTGCGCCACTTCCGTGACCGTTTCAAGGTGCCGGTGACCGACGAACAGCTCGAGAACCTGCCTTACCTGAGCCTGGAGCCGGGCAGCCCGGAACACAGCTACCTGCACGAGCGCCGCGCGGCCCTCAAGGGTTACCTGCCGAGCCGCCTGCCGCAAACCAGCGTCAAGCTGGAGATCCCGGCCCTGGGCGACTTCTCTGCCCTGCTGGAAGAGCAGAAGCGGGAAATCTCCACCACCATGGCCTTCGTCCGCGCCCTGAACGTGCTGATCAAGGACAAGTCCGTGGGTCAACGGATCGTGCCCATCATCGCCGACGAGGCCCGTACCTTCGGCATGGAAGGCATGTTCCGTCAGATCGGTATCTACAGCCCCCACGGTCAGCAGTACACCCCGCAAGACCGTGACATCGTCTCCTACTACAAGGAAGACAAGCAGGGTCAGGTGCTGCAGGAAGGGATCAACGAGCTGGGCGCCATGTCCTCTTGGCTCGCGGCGGCCACCTCTTACAGCACCAACGACTGCCCCATGATCCCCTTCTATATCTACTACTCCATGTTTGGTTTCCAACGGGTAGGGGACATGTGCTGGGCGGCCGGCGACCAACAGGCCCGCGGCTTCCTGGTGGGCGGTACCTCAGGGCGTACCACCCTGAACGGCGAAGGTCTGCAGCACGAAGATGGTCACAGCCATATCCTGGCCGGCACCATCCCCAACTGCATCAGCTACGATCCCACCTATGCCTATGAAGTAGCGGTGATAGTGCAGGACGGTATCAACCGCATGTACGGCGACAAGCCGGAAAACGTCTACTACTACCTGACTACCCTGAACGAAAACTATGCCCACCCGGCCATGCCGGAAGGCGCCGAAGAAGGTATCCGCAAGGGGATCTACAAGCTGGAAACCGTCAGCGGCGACAAGGCCCAGACCGGCGGTCATGATGTGCGAGTGCAACTGATGGGCTGTGGTTCCATCCTGAACTACGTGCGTCGCGCCGCCGTCATCCTCTCCGAGGAGTACGGCATCGGCTCCGACGTGTTCAGCGTCACCAGCTTCAACGAACTGGCCCGTGACGGTCAGGACGCCGACCGCTGGAACCTGCTGCACCCCACCGCCGAGCCCCGTGTGCCTTACATCGCTCAGGTGATGGGCACGGCGCCGGCCATCGCCGCCACCGACTACATGAAGTCCTACGCCGACCAGGTGCGCGCCTTCATGCCGTCCAGCAGCTACCGCGTGCTGGGTACCGATGGTTTCGGCCGCTCCGACAGCCGTGAGAACCTGCGTCGTCACTTCGAAGTGAACGAAGGTTACATCGTACTGGCTGCCCTGACCGAACTGGCCCAGGCCGGTCAGGTGGACAAACAACTGGTGGTGGATGCCATCGCCAAGTTCGGCATCGCTGCCGACAAGATCAACCCGCTGTACGCATAAGAGGATCTGAGGATGTCTATTGAGATTCATGTACCGGATATCGGTGGCGATGAGGTGGAAGTCACCGAAATCCTGGTGAAGGTCGGTGACAAGGTTGAGCTGGACCAGTCCCTGCTGACCGTGGAGGGCGACAAGGCCTCCATGGAAGTGCCAGCCCCTCAGGCCGGCGTGGTCAAGGCCATCAAGGTGGCCCTGGGTGACAAGGTATCTACCGGCTCCCTGATCATGGAATTTGAAGCAGAAGGTGCGGCAGTTGCCGCACCGGCTCCTGCTGCGGCCGCGCCTGCCCCGGTGGCGGCGCCGGTTGCCGCTGCCGCCATTCAGGCGGTGCAGGTGCCGGATATCGGCGGTGACGAGGTGGAAGTCACCGAGCTGCTGGTGAAGGTGGGCGATACCGTGTCCGCTGACGACTCCCTGCTGACCGTGGAGGGCGACAAGGCCTCCATGGAAGTGCCGGCGCCGTTTGGTGGCGTGGTGAAGTCCATCAAGGTGGCGGTGGGTGACAAGGTCGCTACCGGCTCCCTGATCATGGAGTTCGAAGTGGCGGGGGCCGCCCCTGCCGCGGCAGCCCCTGTGGCCGCACCGGCAC